>CAZEVI010000012.1:0-20000 GCA_964515615.1 uncultured Candidatus Saccharibacteria bacterium
ATATTTATTGAAAAGATAACTCATTATATTAAGAGTATATAGGAGTTTTGGGCTCAGACATTCACCCCTTTAATTTTCCTCTGTCCTTCGCCCAAAGCGGAAAAAGAAATTTGAAAATTTTTTAAAACAATTCCGACTGCTGTCGGAAAAAAGAAAAAGCATACATCGGCTAACACGGCATATCTGGTTCCGCTACGCTTCACTCAAATTGCTACGCAACTTCAGATATGCCAATATGTTAGCCGAAATACATTTTTATCTTAGTGGGAGTTTCATGCCTTTGTACATTGAACCAAGATGAAAATTTGATTTTTTAAAAAGTTTTTCCGCCTCCAGCGGGATTATTTGGGAGCTATTTTTTTAAATTCATGAAAATCGATAAATACATTTTAGAACTTACAATATTTGTATGCGGGGCTGTTGTTATGATATTTGAGTTAGTTGGCTCAAGGGTTCTTGGACCATACTTCGGAACCTCTATTTTTGTTTGGACTAGCTTAATAGGTATTATTTTGGGAAGTCTGAGCCTTGGCTACTATCTCGGCGGAAAAATCGCAGACAAAAAACCAAATTGTAATAGCTTGTCGATAATAATTTTTTTAGCGGCAATTTCAATCGGATTAATGATTTTTATAAAAGATTTTTTACTTATTTATTTGCAAATATATTTTACAGATGTTCGAATCACTTCAGTTTTTGCGTCGTTAATTTTATTTTCACCAGCCAGCGTGTTGCTAGGAATGGTATCCCCTTACGCTGTTAAGCTAAAGATAGAAAATTTAAATACTTCAGGATCAATCGTGGGCAATCTTTACGCAATTTCTACAGCCGGAAGTATTATAGGAACATTTTTATCGGGTTTTTATTTAATTCCGCAGTTTGGTACAAACAAACTGCTAATTATTTTATCAATGACATTAATTTTCATTTCATTGATACTTTCCGCAAAGAAATACACCAAAATAAAACTTTCTATTTTTACTATTTTTATTATTGGCTGGTATGTGGTTATCGGACTTAATCACATATCTCAAGCAAATGGTTTTATTGACATTGACACTGCCTATAATCATATTTGGATTTATAATTACATCGACTCAAGAACAAATAAATTAGTTAAGATAATGGGGGTAAATAATGAAAACCAATCATCAATGTTTTTGGACAGTGACGAATTGGTCAATGAGTATACGAAGTATTACCATCTGGCAAAACACTTCAATCCTAATTTTAAAAAAACATTAATGTTTGGCGGTGCAGGCTATTCATATCCGAAGGATTTTTTACTTAGATATCATGAAGCAACAATTGATGTTGTTGAAATCGACCCAAAGGTTACTGAACTCGCAAAAAAATATTTTAAATTGACAGAAAATGCTAGACTTAATATTTATCACGTGGATGGGAGGGTATATTTGAATAAAACACAGGAAAAATACGATGTAATTTTTGGTGATGCTTTTAGCTCGCATTATTCATTGCCCTACCAGCTAACAACAAAAGAAGCCGTTCAAAAAAAGTATGACATATTAAATAATAATGGAGTTGTCATACTAAACATTATCTCGGCAATCGAAGGTGAAAAAGGAAAATTTTTAAGGGCAGAATATGCCACCTACAAAAGTATTTTTCCGCAAGTTTACTTATTCCCTGTTCGGGAATACAATAATGGCTATGAAGTTCAAAACATAATGCTAATAGCATTAAAATCCAAACAAGACCAAAAGTTCACTGATACTGACCCAAAACTAAACGAATACCTGCAACACTTATGGAAAAAAGAAGTTTATATGGATTTACCAGTTTTAACCGATAATTACGCACCAGTGGATTACTACATCAGCAAAGCAATTTAAAAAAAATAAAAATATCCCCCAAATAATCGTTTTGGCATACGGCAAAACAAAAACTTTTAAAAAAATCAAGTTTTCTAGTGCGAAAACAAAATTTAGCTTAACTAACATGGAGATAAAAATTTACATCACTTAACAACGCATATCTGGTTACGAGAAATTGACTTTATTACAAACTTTCTCTTTTGCTTCGCTTCAAAAGAAAACATAATAAGGAGTGTTAATTTTTCTCCACCCAAATTTTCATCCCTTAATTTTGATGAAGATTTAGATACAAAGTGCATTAATAAATATCAGCCTATAATAAAAAGTTTAGTCCTATAAAACGGGATGAAAACTTCAGATATGGGCGACGTTATGTGAAATAGCCAGAAATTTCTTTATTAATTTAATGATTTTTTTGGCAATTTATTTCGGGTCGAACATAATTTGTAGTATAATTTAACCAATTAACCACAATACTATGTCAGAACAATTCAACCCCGAACAAATGCCTCATGAAGATATAATTGAAGGAAGTGAGGAGATGAGACTACATATGGCTCAAGAGCTAGGCCTACCTCAAGACGCATCATGGGACGATGTTATAAATGCAGAGGATGAACACATAAGAAGTTCTTCTGCAAAAGTGCTTGGTCTCCCTGAAGACGCGTCTTTCAAGCAAATTAACGAAGCAGAAAATGGTGAAAGTGATAGAGTGTCTAGTACATTATTATTAGGGCTAAACCGAGATGCTAGTTACGCCGAGATAGTCGCAAAATGACAAGAGAACAAAAACGATCTTCATGCGAAAATTTGGAAACAAATGCGTCAGAAATAAATTGCCAAAACATAAGGAGGGAAATTTCTGGCTACATCATATAACACTGCGTATGCGGAGAAGGATTGCTCCGTACCTCCGCAAGCCTTCGCCAATATTGCGCGAGTGTGGTCTAACGGCTATTATACACCCCGCAACTTCGCATACACTTAAACACTATACGCAATTCAAAAAATATTTTTCTTTTTATAAACAACAAGTATGATTGATAAAAAAACGGCTTTGTAAATTTCTTGTAGAAGCAAAAAAATCTATTTATGCCGCAGGAGAAACGGCCAAAAAAATTATCGAGGCAGACAAATCAACGACATTAATTTTTGAGAACGGCGACTTAAGGTATCACGATAATTATTTCGGTGGCGAACCTTTTGGTGGCCGTGAGGTAGTCTTTCTGCAAAACGAGCCTTACATAATGACTTACTATGGTTTGGTTGATGAGTCTATTCAAGATTTTTAACCTGTTTACAAAGTTTTGCAGAAAGCCTTGTCGTTGATTCCAAAAGATTGTCCTTTCCGTGGTCCAAAAGAATATATAGACGGTGATTTTATTTATAAGAACGCTTATACCGGCGAAATCGACAATTTTTTTGGCGAGGAAACAATAAGTTCTGCTGATGGAAATGAAATTTACAAAACGAAGTATATCGGAGGTTTTGTGTGTCAAAGAAAACAGAAAATAAATTTTACATCCGATAACACAGAGTAAACGGTTCAGAAATTTTGCGCAATTATATTTCAAGGTATGCAAAATTTCTTGACCCAAATTCGTTTACTCCGATACATTAAGAGAAATAATTTTCAGAGCTAAAAGTTTGTAGGGGCTTAAGAGTTTTCAAAAACTATATAAAAAGCAAGATATTTATTACTGTATGAGCAACTTCATTGTCAAAAAGAAAAGTAGCATCCACGGAATTGGAATCTTCACAGAACAATATATTAAGAAAAATGCTGTTTTTTACGAAGTTCCAACAGACGTAATTTCAAATGTGTCCAAACCAAATTGGGCGCATATCGGGAAAAACATGTGGGTTTCAGATGAAAAAATTTTAAATTATATTAACCATTCTTGCGATTCCAATTCTAGATTAGATATTTCAGACCTTCCTAAGTTGATTGCTAAAAGATTCATTAAATCTGGTGAAGAAATCACTGTCGATTATAATGATACTGAAAAGAACGGCAAGAAAGTTCCGTGCAATTGTAAAACTAAAAATTGCAGAAAACATTTTTTGAGAATAATATAACTTGGCAAGATGCAGTAATTACAACCGCAAGTGTTCTTTTTTCTCTTTCGCTTCTTCCGCAGATTTATTTTGGTTTCAAAGAAAAAAACGGTCCGATTAAATTTCAAACTTCAATTCAACATTAATTGGAATGTTTGCAATTTCAGTTGCTTTCTGAAGTCTGTCACTTTGGTATTCAGCGACTATGGCAATTATTACCGGGCTTCTTTGGCTGGTGCTATTTTTTCAACGACTGATTTACAATAAATTAAAATGAATAAAAAAGAAATCGAGTTAAAAAACGAAGAAAAGAAAATACTAATTTCTGATATTAAAGAATTTTTCCTGTATGAATTCGATGAAAACATTGGAGATCTCCGAGCTGAAATTGTTTTGGATTTTTTCTTAAAGAAAATCGGTCCGAAAATATATAATCGTGGCGTCAGCGATGCCCGCAAATGGTTTCGGGGAAAATTTGAAGACCTAGATGCTGATTTTTATTTGATCGAAAAATAATTCACAGGTTTGTATATATATCAAGATGAATTACGCAAATATCCGCCATGCTGGCGGATATTTGCGTAATTTTGTGGTTATATTATTCAGACTTTTCTTTAGGTTGTTCGGAAACTTCGCTTCCGGTATTTCTATTGTCTTCTTCGCCTTCCACACCCCCTTCGCTTTCTTCCGGCTTTTTACCCTCAACTTCAACCGCTTCGACATCTTCTTTAACCTCTTCTTCAAGTTCAGCCAATTCTTCTTCGCTTCTTGGCGGCTGAATTAAAAAGATAACTTCTTCTGGATCATCCAAAATCTCGACTCCGGCTGGCACTTTCAAATCAGAAACCTTAACAACGTCGTCAAAAGTTTTGAGAATGGAAATGTCAACTTCAATTTCCGGGATAAGATCAGTCGGCAAACATTCAACTTCAACTTCATCTCGATTTGTAATGAGCGCACCTTCAAGATCAATAACCGCCGGAGATTCGCCGATTTCTTTAATTGGGATTGCAGTTTTAATCTTTTGTTTCATATTGACTTTGTAAAAATCAATGTGAATAATTTCACTATTTACTGGATGAGTTTGAACATTGTGAACTAAAACTTTAATTTCCGGATTATTATCAATTTTTAATTTGATTAACGCCGACTCTCCGGCTTCGGAGAATACTTTGTTAAAAGTTCCAACGCCAACAGAAATTGGAAGATTTTTAAAATCATTCCCGTAAACAATTGCCGGAATTATTTTTGATCGGCGCAAATTTTTTGCTTTTTCATTTGTCCGAACAGAAGCACTAAGTTCGTATTCTTCTACCATAATTTATCCGATTATCTCTTTTAATTTTTTGGCCTTTGAAATAATTTTGTGAGCTAAAATAATATCGTCTGGGGAAATGGATTCTTTTGACAAAGGTTGTTCAATCGATAATCCGCTAACAGCAACAGTGGCCAAAAGCGGCAAGTGCATTTGACAATTCAACTGAAGAAAATAAATGCTACCAGTAAAATTGATTAAATGAATTTCATCAAAAGCATATCGTTTGCCACAACGCGGACAACGAATATTTTTTTGAATCTCTTGAAACACTTTTTGTAATTTTATTGGATTCATTTCTTATACTAATAAATTCTAGCCGATTGGGAAAGCAAAGTCAACACTTGTCGGGTGACGGCGTCAAATACTCAATGATTAATTTGCAAAAAAAAGAGATTTTTGTGTTTAATAATTTTTTGATTTCTTTGTAATTCAGCATTTACGATTTGTGATTTTGAGTCCTTGCATATCTAACTTTCTGGCCTGCTAAATTCACTGCATTTAATTTTCTTTATTTCCTTCCTTCAAGCATAATTATCTGGTCACGAAGCTCAGCCGCTCGCTCAAATTGCAATTTTAAAGCTACGTCTTGCATCTCCAATTTTAGTTCGCGCATCATGCGCGTCCGTTCCCCTTTTGGTATTTTAATTATTTCAGTTTCCTTTTCAACAACTTCTTTTCCGACAATTTTTCTAGTAGTACTTTTTGGCGTAATATGATGCAGCAAATTATATTTTTCTTGAATTTTTCTTCGACGACCTGTTTCTCGGATTGCTGTTTTCATTGCTACGGTTTCTCTGCCAGCATACATTATTACTCGACCGTTAATATGTCTGGCGGCACGGCCGATTGTTTGGATTAAAGCCGTCTTTCCACGCAAAAAACCTTCTTTATCAGCGTCCAAAATAATAATTAATGATACTTCCGGCAAATCAATTCCTTCGCGGAGCAGATTAATCCCAACCAGTACGTCATATTTTCCACACCGCAAATCGTGCAAGATTTCCGTTCGCTCAAGCGTAATGATATCAGAATGCAAATAGGCAACTTTGATGTTTTTCTCCTGCAAATATTCAGTCAGATCCTCGGCCATCCGCTTGGTCAATGTTGTGACAATCGTACGCTGATGGTTTTTTGTATTAGATTCTGTCTCTTCAATCAAATTATCAATCTGATTTTTTGTCGGTCGAATTTCTACCTTCGGATCCAAAATCCCTGTCGGTCGAATTAGTTGCTCGATGATGTTATTTTTGGATAGTCCAATTTCGAATTTATCCGGAGTTGCCGAAGAAAAAATCACTTGATTTATTTTTTGTTCAAATTCGCTATATTTTAACGGTCTATTATCAATTGCCGCCGGTAAGCGAAAACCGAAATTAACTAATGTTTCCTTGCGGCTACGATCTCCGGCAAACATTCCTCGAATTTGCGGTAAGGTCATATGTGATTCATCAATTACCAATAGGAAATCGGATGGAAAAAAATCAATTAATGCTGATGGCGGCTGTCCGGGCAAACGATGGTCGAAATAACGCGAATAATTCTCAATACCGGAACAATATCCAGTTTCTCGTATCATTTCAATATCATATTTTACTCGCTCCTCAATTCGTTGCGCTTCTATTGATTTGTTTTCCAATTTAAATTTTTTGACCTGTTTTTGTAAATCTTTTTCAATCTTGTCAATAATTTCTTGCAAATCAATATTTGGAGCAATAAAATGCTTTGCCGGGTATATTTCAATTTCTTTCAACTGTTCTCGCATTTTACCTGAAATGCCGTCAATGGCTTCAATACTTTCAACTTCATCGCCGAAAAAGACAATTTTATAAGTGAAATCAGTATATGCTGGGTATATTTCAATTGTCTCACCCTTCACTCGATATGTCCCCCTTTTCAAATCATAATCATTTCGTTCGTATTGCAAAGCTGTTAAATTTTCCAAAATATCTTTTCTGACCATTTTTTTTCCAACTGAAAAATTTATTACTTGCGATTTGTAATTTTCTGGCGAACCAATCCCATAAATGCAAGAAACCGAAGCAACGATTATAACATCAGATCTGGTTAATAATGCCTGCGTCGCCGCATGACGCAAACGATCGATTTCATCGTTAATCGACGAATCCTTCTCGATATAAGTGTCCGACGATGGAATATAGGCTTCTGGTTGATAATAATCGTAATAAGAGACAAAATAATGAACGGCATTGTCAGGGAAAAATGTTCGAAATTCATCCGCCAGTTGTGCCGCCAATGTTTTGTTATGAGCAATAACTAACGTCGGTTTCTGAACATTGTTAATAATGTTAGCAATGGTAAATGTTTTTCCCGATCCGGTAACACCCAAAAGTGTTTGATATTTTTTGCCTTCCAAAATTCCTTGCGATAGTTTTTCAATCGCTTGCGGTTGATCCCCAGTCGGAACAAACTTCGATTTTATATTAAATTTTGACATAAATATCGTGTTATGATGACTGGCTTGCCCCGCGTAGCTTTAGCAAAGGTGGTCATCGGTCGGGATAAATTTTGATTGTAATTGGAATTTCACTTGACAAATAATTTTTTTTGCTAGAAAAAGATTAAACAAGGTATATATGATGTAGTGTTTTTCCTCTGCCCGTTGCCGTTCATCGAGCAGAGAAGCTTTCTTTTCTAGTCCAGCGGCACCAACCACTGGATTTCTCAGTGCTGGCAGCGACGTACGCCAGCACCTTTTTTATTTCTTTCCCATTTGATTTTTCCGCCATTTTTCAATTTCGCTGTGGTTTCCCGACATCAAAATTTCCGGAACTTTTTTCCCTTTGTATTCTATTGGTCGAGTATATTGAGGATATTCGATCAAGTAATTTCCTTCGCTGTCTTTTTCCATAAATGATTCTGATTCAGGTGAATCTTCGGACAAAACTCCGGGGATTAAACGCGAAACAGAATCAATAATTGCCATTGCCGGAATTTCACCGCCAGTCAAAACAAAATCACCGATTGAGATTTCCTCATCAACCAAATCGCGAATTCTTTCGTCAAATCCCTCATAGTGCCCACAGATTAGTATGATGTTGTCATACTTTGTCATACTAATTGCAACGTCTTGATTGAAGGTTATGCCACGTGGAGTCAACAGAATTGTCCTAGTTTTATTTTTTGGATTTTGTTGAGAGATTAGAGTTTTGACGCTCGTAATTGCAGTATCGACAACATCGACTTTGATTATCATTCCTTTCCCGCCTCCGCATGGCGTGTCATCAACATTGTGATGTTTATCCTTTGAAAAATCGTGCAATTGATGAAAATTTATTTTAATCAGTCCTTTTTTTTGTGCACGCGAAATAATACTCTCAGAGAGAGGACCAACAAACATTTGCGGAAATAGAGTGATAACGTCAAAACGCATATTTAATAAGTTAAAATTGCAACTATTAATAATTTTATTGTATTTAGATTTTAGAGAATTATCAATTTTGAATTAAAATTATGACTTTTTACTTCTAAATTTTGTCTCTAGAAAATAAAACACCACAAAATCATATTGTGGCGTTTTATTTATTGTTTTGATTTAAGCTAATACATCAGTAGGAACATCGTCAACGTCTTCTGAATTGCTGGTAGAAGACTCCTCTTTTGCGGCTGTATCTTTCCTCACTGGTCGTTCAGAACCTTCCGGCTCAACAATTTTCAAATTGATTCGAGCATTATTTTTAGCGCCAAAGACTCGAAGCAAAGTTCGAACCGCTTTAGCCGTTCGGCCTTCTTTACCAATAATCTTGCCCATATCATCCGGGGCAACGGTAAGTTCGACTAAAACTCCCATTTCGTCAACCGTTCTTTTGGTTGAAACCCCATCTGGATTGTCAACAATTGCTTTGACAATCATTTCGACAAAACCTTGATCTGTCATTTCTGCCATAATTTCCTTCCTAACTACACTGATCTGATTCGTTGATTTTCTTCTGATCTGATCGGTAGTTATTTATTATTATTGCTGATTATTCTTTGTTTTGGTTATTTTCATTATCAGCCGGTTCTGATTTTTCATCATTTTCCAGCTTTTCTTCTGGCTGTTTATTTTCAATATTTTCCTCATCCAAAGTATTATTTTCAGTTTCCGATTTCTCGGCTGTTTCTTCTTCCTTGGCGTGATTCTCTGCCGGTATCTCACTCGAAGATTGATCTTCAGTTTCGCTGGTTTCTACTACTTTTTCTGATTTTTCGTCTGCAGATTCTTTCTTATCTTTTTTCTTCATTTTTTTGCCATAAACAATTTTCACTTTGTCTTTCTTTGGCAAAACATCAAAATCGCAGAGTAAATTTTGAACGGTTTCCGAAGTCTGAGCTCCTAAACCGATCCAATAAAGGACCCTGTCTTTTTTAACTTGAAATTTATCTTCCTTATTTGTCGGATTATAAAGTCCAAGAATTTCAATATTTTCTCTTTTTACCGCTCGAGATTTTTCAGCAACCACCAGTCGATAGATTGGAGTATGACTCTTGCCAACTCTCGATAATCTGATTTTTAGCATTTCTACAATTTCTTAAAATTTAGAATATCTAAAACGATTCTAGCAAATCAACTTCCAATTGTCAACTTGGCATTTCCGGCCAAGAAATCCTTGTAACCCATCTCCTTTTTCCCTTCCGGTTTTAATTTTTCGATAACCAATTTTTTATCATTGTCCAAATGAGTTCTTGTTAAAAATATTCTTTTCCCATTTTGAATCGCATATACTCCCGGCCAAGGATTTAGGGCTCGAACCATCCGATCAATCTGCTCCGGCGTTTCATCCCCCAAAATTTCTCCATCACTTTTAATAAATTTTTTTGTTATTGATGATTTTTCGTCTTTTTGAACTATCGGCTGAATCTCTCCGGCAATATAATAAGGGACAGTTTCTGCTAACAAATCAGCGCCAAATTCAGCCAATCTAGATTTCAGTCTCTCGGCGGCTTCTCGTGGGTGAATTTTTATCTCCAATTGCGACAAAATATCACCAGCATCGATTTTTTCATTGAGCTTAATAATTGTTACTCCGGTTTTTTTCTCCCCGGCGAGTATTGCCGAAACTATCGGCGACGGACCACGATATTTCGGCAAAAGTGAAGGATGAATATTTAAAACCCCGTATTTTGGAAGGTCAATTAATTTCATCGAGAGTATTTGCGAGAAATCTGACAAAATAATAATTTCCGGTTCAAGCTTCTTGATATTGTCAATTGCTTCATTTGAATTAATATCGTAAATTTTCGAAGTTGGAATTTGCAATTTTTTAGCCGCTTCAGCAACTTCAGTAACCTTTAATTCACCTTTTCTGCCAGCCGGTTGATCATTACTAGTATATACTGATATTATCTTGAATTGAGGGTCGTCAGCCATTTTTTCCAATGCCGGTATTCCAAGTGAGCCGTTTCCGATAAAAATAGTTTTCAAAGTTTTAATATGATCGATCATCAGTACGCCATTTAAATGGTCAATTTCATGTTGCAAAACTCGAGCCAACAGTTTTTCATCTTCAATGGTATATTCTTTACCCCAACGATCGAGCGCCTTAATTATGACCTTTTTTGGTCGCCGAACATAAAGTTCTTTGCCCGGAAATGACAGACAACCTTCGACCATAAATTCCTGATCGTCGGAAGATATTTCAATCTCCGGATTAACGACCACCTTGAGTGGAAATTCGTCTTCGTTTTTTTCTGTTGTGGTATATTCGACAATAATAATTTTTTTCCTGATACCAATTTGCGGCGCAGCCAAACCAATTCCATCAGCCGAGCGCATTGTGTAAATCATATCATCGACCAACTCTTGAAACTCACCATCAAAAGTAGAAACTTTTTCAGTTTCTTCGCGTAAAATTGGATTTGGATCGGTAAAAATTTGCAATTTTTTCATAACAGATAACTTGTGTTCTTAATTCTTAATTCTTTGTGTTTCGTTTCCCAATCCCAAGCGGTTTTGGCCATTTCCGGTAATCGGTATTTTGTTTGCCAGTTAAATATCTTTTTAGCTTTTGACCAATCGGCAACTGAGATTGATGGATCACCACTACGGCGATCAACGATTTTATATTTGACCTTTTTGTTGGTAGCTTTTTCAACTTCTCGAATTACATCAAGAACCGATGACTCTTCGCCGGTAGCAAAATTAACTATCTGTGATTTGCCAGCTGAAAATAAATATTTTAAAGCTAAAATGTGGCCAACCGCTAAATCGTATGGATGGATATAATCACGAATTCCCGTGCCGTCTTTTGTCGGATAATCGTCGCCAAAAACCGAAAGTTCGGGAATTTTTCCCAAAAGCTGTTCAATTGCCAGCGACATCAAATTGGTCGGAAGCGGTTTCGAATCACCAGTCTTTCCGTCGGGATCAGCGCCACAGACATTAAAGTATCGGGCGGTAACAAAATTTATTCCGGACATTTTATTATACTTCGCGAGAAGAATTTCGTCAAGCAATTTTGAAACGCCGTAAATTGAAAGCGGAATTCGAAGTTTGCTAATTTCACTGCTAGATAATTGCAACTCTGGCCGATCGGCCGTTATTTTATGATATTCGCTGACAAATTTTTCCAAAAATTTTTCGCCAGACAATTTTTCCTCGCCCCAATTTCCGCTTAGTAGTGCTGAAATTTTTGGCTGATATTTTTCAATAAATTCCTCTTTCCATGGAATATCTGTGGGTTTTATCGGATTTCCATATACCGCCGCTGTTGACGATTTGACGATATGTTTACAGTCAAATTCCGCCATTACATCAAGCAAAATAATGAAATTTTGAACATTATTTTCCAAGTATTTTTCTGGCTTTATCATTGATTCACCAACTGCTAAATAAGCGGCAAAGTCAATTACCGCATCGGGTCGATGTTTGGAAAATACCTTTTGTAAATTGGTTCTATTTTCTAGCGGAATTTTTTCTAAAATTGTATCAGCTGGCAAAAGTTCTTTGTGTCCGGATCGTAAGTCATCAACCACCACAATCCGAAAACCAGCTTTTCGCAACTCTTTAACAGTTTGCGAACCAATATACCCAGCGCCACCGGTAACTAAAATTTTTTTTATTTAACTCCTTTATCTTGGATTATACTTGATAGATTTGATTTTTTCCAACAAAATAAAATTCCCAGGGCTTCCGCCGCGGGGTTTTTTAACACATTGAATGTGCCTGTGGTGTGAACTATCATATTTACCCCGCCCTTACGGGCATGCGTTTTTCTTATTATAAAACTACGCCAAAGATACAGCGTAGTTTCGATCTTTTTCCTGATTGACGATAATTTCAGCAAAACCATTTATCCCAGCTTTTGTTCGATTTTGATATTTTCCAAATGTATGGTAATAAAAATTTCTATTCCAGCTTTCCAACAACCGGATATCCGGAAAGTAAGTTGTCCGAATGCTCTGCGTGAAATTCAGCCGGGAGGTCTTGACCGGCCGACCAACCAAAGTGAGTACCATTTACAAATACTGACGACAGATCATAAACCAATCCATCAACAACGACATAACTCGGTTGGCCGTTTTTCCCGTTGTATTTGGCCAATTCTGACTGAGTGAAATTTTTTTCTGAACTTGTTGAACCGGAAGAAATTGACTGTGATGATGCAGCTTTTTCAGACGCGTTTGATGTATTTGATACTGATTTGGAAACATTAAAGTTGTTTGTTTGAAAATTTGGTTGATAAAAATATTGTAAATATCCGAAGTAGCCGACAAAAGCAATAAAAAATAAGGCTAAAAATATTTTCGAAAACAAATTCCAAATTATCCAGCGTTTGAACGCCAAATGAATTGCAAACCAAGTATGAACAGTGAAGGTAAGAATTGCAACCGGTGGCAAGATGGAATTGTGAATGTTAATTGCTAATTTATTCGAGATAATACCTTTGGTAATTCCGTATCCCGAAACGAAAAAGAGCAACATTGTTGAGAAAAGTATCCAGGCAAAAAATCGATCAAATTTGTAGAGAGCTTTCATAATTAGATTATAATAAGTTTTTGCTGATTTTTTACTGAATAAAAAAATCCCCTCAAATTAAAATATATTAAACAACTTTTCGGCAATATTATTCAATACAACAATCAATAACTTTTTTCACTAAATCTTTAAATTTTGACAAAACGCCATTTTTGCTTTTGTCTGATTTATCAAGAGATTTTTCTGAAATATTTTTGATACCTTTCACTGGAATTACTTTTAAATTCAACGCCCAAAACAACGAATATAGTTCATATGCCTTCTCAAAAAATTCGTAGGCTTCCGTTTTCTTGCCTCGTCCAAGTTCTTTGGTACCAACTTCCATTATCCGCATCGACGACGCCAGCAGGTGTTTTGAAATGCACCACACTTCACCTTCGACTTTCTCCGATATTAGTTTTTTCAGCAGTGATTTGCGAATTTCTCGAACACCGGCCAAAAAATCAAAATATTTTTTGTCTTCAGTTTTTTCAGCAGTAAAAAAGAAATGCTCTTCAATGGACACCAAATTCATAATTGCGATTGATAAATCCTCGTCAGCCGAAAGATCTAATTTATAGTCTTTTTTTAATTTATCAAAATTGGCGAGTAAGTTATTAATATCTTCGGATTTAATTTGCTTAGTCATATTTCCTCTTTAAGTTATTAGATAGAAAATACCACTGGCAATCGCCAGAGAAAGAATCGGGATCACCACTTTTTCCATTGGAAAATGGGCGTGCCCACCATTTTTTTTCTTTAAGATTAAATAGAGTTTGACTGATGTAATAAAAATAATGTCGCCAAAAAATATCCCGAAAATTAATTTATCAATACCAAGAATTCGATTCGACGGATGACCGATAATATCAACCAAATATAACGGAATCAGCGTAAGAAGATAATAGGCCAAAGCAACCAAAAAATCACTGCCAAAAAAAACAATTTTTCTCGATCGCAAAAAAATGTTGGTATAGTAAATTGCGATAACCAGCAGTGCACCAATCCAAACTCCGCTGATTGTATCATCAACGCACAACCATCGAGAGATGCCCAGACCACCAATTATTGCAACAGTGCAAACTTGACACATTTTTGAATCATTTAAGACTTACTAAAGTGAGGAAAGATAATTTTCGATTGATTGATCGCCGGCATAACTTTTACCATTTACTGAATCGATCAAAAACGGCACTCCAATTTGATCTTCTGGAACAGCCAATTTTGATGCTTCCGACGACAATTCGTTGTGATTAGTTTGGTTGTACCAAATTTCTTTGTAATTAAACTTTAACTTGGCATTTGAAATCCAAGCGTCAACCGCCGCTTGGTTGATGGCAGACCCAGAAGGCAAATAGCCGTTTTTTTTCATCCACTCTTCCAAATTTTCGCAATGTGGACAACCGTTACCATAATAAATAGTAAATTTTGCTCCCGGCATTATTATATCGCCGCTGACCAAAGACGTCGGTTGTGAATTGGAATCGCTGGCTTCTTCGGAATTATTCGAATTGTGACTGTCTGATGTTTTAGCTCCGGAAGTTCTATATATTAAGACACCAACAATCGCAATTATCGCTACAATTAGCAAACCGATAATTAATTTTTTCATATATCCTCTTTTTTATAAATAATAGACTCTATTGCTAGGGTAATTGAGATTGACTTGATTGTCAAGCAAATGCCACTTTTCTGTAGATTTTAATGTTTTTTGCTATACTGATTATGTAGCAAATATTAACCGTCAATCGTTTTTTTGTTGGCAACAATATGGAACTAATTTATCGCGACAAAACATATATGACACTATTTTATCTTTCAGGCCTGTCCTCGATTGCTGCGTTTTACTTTTTGCACCAGTTTTTATTGCACGTCGCCATTATTTGGACAGCGCCGATGTTTATTCCAATATACTTTTATAGTGTTTTGGTTTTCACCATTAATCTAACATTGAGTTTTATCGCATATAAAAAAGATTTATTCTTGTCTTACGCCTTTAATTTTTTAACTTTTTCGGTTAATCTTTTAATCCTCTTAGCCTTAATTTTAAATATCAAAAATCCAAATGGCTGAAAAAGATAAAAAAATAATCAGATTTTTTGAAATATTGCCGGGAGCATTTTCTTGGCTAACGCTGTTAACACTTTTTATAATGGCAGTTTTTCTGCCAAAAGCGTTAGCAGTTTTTATGATTTTTTACATTGTTCTCTGGCTTATTAGAATTTTCTTTATGTCTTGGCGATTAATTCTCGGATACTTTTACCATACCAAGGAGATGGCGACAAATTGGAGAGACGAGCTGGAAAAATTGGCGCCAAAAAACAGCTGGCGGAAAATTTATCACATTGTTTTGGTCCCGACATATAAAGAGAATATTGATATTATTCGATCGTCAATAAATTCGGTTTATACTTCCGACTATCCGAAGGACCGGATAATTTATGTTTTGGCAACCGAAGAGCGAGACAAAGAAAACGCCCGCCAATATGCCGAGATACTGAAAAAAGAAAGCGTCGGTAAATTTATTGATTTTATTGTTACCGAACACCCTGACAATTTACCGGATGAAATTAAAGGCAAAGGCCCAAATATTACTTATGCAATGGAAAAAATTTTGCCGGTTATTGATAAAATGAAAATTCCCTACAAAGACATAATCGTTACCAATATGGATACCGACAATATTATGGATCGGAAATATCTTTCTTGTCTGACTTATAAGTATTTAACAACTCCCGATCCAATGCACAAAAGTTTTCAACCACTGCCAATGTATTTTAATAATATTTGGGACGTGCCAATGCCAATGCGTTTAATCGGTATGGGATCATCTTTTTGGCAAATGATCGTTTCCACTCGCACCTCCAGATTACGCAATTTTTCTTCACACGCCCAGAGTTTGGACGCGTTAGTAGTAACCCATTTTTGGGCCAAAGATACCATTGTTGAAGATGGTCATCAATTTTGGCGCAGTTATTTCGTTTTTCACGGTAACCACTACGCCGTTCCAATTTTTGTTCCAATTTATCAAGACGCTATCCTTGGATCAACAATGTTTTTAACTATTAAAGAACAATATTTGCAAAAGAAGCGCTGGTCATGGGGCGTTTCCGACATTCCTTATGTTTTTTATCACTCATTAAAAGACAAAAAAATTCATTGGTTTGATCGCTTGGCAAATTCGTTAATTCTTTTTGAATCTCATTGGAGTTGGTCAACCGGCTCGCTGATTTTGGCGCTTTTTTCATGGATTCCGATAGTGGTGAATCCAGAGTTCGGCAATTCAGTTTTGGCTTTTAATTTTCGTCATATTTACAGCACAATAGCCCTGATCGCCTATGTCGGCATGATCGTAACTCTGACAATTTCAACACTTTTGGTCTGGCCACGACGCAAAAGTCGCAAAACTAATTGGCGAATTGTTTTTGATTGGATTTTAACACCGATTATGCTGCCGATTACCAACATCTTTTTTTCATCAATTCCGGCATTTGATTCACAAACCAGATTAATGTTGGGTATTAAACCGAAGGTATTTCGTGTTACAATTAAAGTTAGAAAAAATGAAGCATAAAAACCGACTCCGGTTAATTCTGACTTAATACTGAGTTTCTGTTTGTCATTTGTCTGGCGTTCAATACTTGATATTTGAATTTCAAATTTCGGATTTGATTGTTCTTGTTTTTAATTCTGAATTTTGAGGTGGATATTGAAATTTGTTATTTGTGATTAGATATATTTTCAAACGGAGGATTAAATGAAGTCTAGAAGTCTGTTGCAATTTCTAAAATTTGCCGCTGTTGGAGTGCTAAATACCTTGATGGATTGGGCAGTTTTTTATCTCTTAATCTTTTTTCTAATTCCCAATAGTCCTCTTTCTGCCAAAGCAATTTCTTTCACAGTGGCCGTAATTAACAGCTTTGTTTTGAATAGCATTTGGACTTTTCGCGATGAATTTTATAGTGGAATTAAAGATAAAAATCTCAAATTTTATCGGCTGTCAAACTATTTTATCCGATTTATATTAGTCAGTTTAGTCGGTTTTGCTGTTAATTTTCTAACTTTTCGCTATATAATTTCCAATGTTCCAGACGCATTTGCAAACCATTCAAATATATTCGGCCTTATTGCTGCATCTGGCGCCGCACTTGTCTGGAATTTTATAATTAATAAGTTCTGGACATACAAAAAAGAAGAAAACTTACCAGCCGAAGAAACTGAAAAAAAGGTTAGAAAATTCAAATTTGACCTAATGGCTGCCGGAATTTTAACGATAGCTTTAATAATTTCATTTTTGCTGATTAGCCGTGATGCACTAATTGTCGATGAAACCGCCCATATTCCGGCCGGCTATACCTATGTTGCCTATCACGATTATCGCTTGAATCCTGAACATCCGCCACTAGTTAAGTTTCTTGCCGGGATTCCTTTACAATTTTTAAATGTTAAAGGTCCTGCGCTGGATTCAAGCTGGAACGACATCCGCCAGTGGGACGCTGGTTGGTATTTTCTATTTCACTCTGGAAACAACCCTGACCTAGTCACTTTTTGGGCCAGATTGCCAATGCTTTTGTTTATCCTCTTGCTAGGTACTCTTCTCTACAAATGGGCGTCCGAAGAGTTTGGTAATAAAACCGGACTGTTTGTTCTTTTTCTTTTTGCTTTCACCCCCGATGTTTTGGGACACGGACATTTTGTAACCACCGATGTTCCGGCTACTTTTGGCTTTGTTCTCGGGATGTATACTTTTAGTAAATTTTTAGATAAGAAAAATTTGAAGTATTTACTCTTGGCCGGAGTTGGTTTGGGAGTTGCTCAACTTTTAAAATTCTCAACTTTTTTGCTTTATCCAATTTTACTGATGTTAATTATTGTTAAATCGGTTTTCGATGTTGAATTGGAAAAAATAAAGTTTTGGTCGCGATTTTGGCAATACTTTAAATCATATTTTTGGATTTCACTAATATCATTTATTGTTGTTTGGCTGGTGTATATCCCAATGGTCTGGGACACTCCGCCAAATGTTGAAAAAGCTGTAATTTTAAGTAACTTAACTTCTGACCCTCGCATAGAAATTTTCCGAAATTTCCTCGGCCATTTTGTCAACAATCCTTTTTCTCGGGCTATCGGTCACTACATTCTCGGGCTGATGATGGTTTTTGGTCGAGTTGCCGGCGGAAACTCGACATTTATTATTGACCATTTCGCCGACAAATCGATTAGCTGGTTTTTCCCGTTGGCATTTTTAATCAAAACTCCGGCAATGATTTTAATTCTCTTCTTTTTCTCGATAATTTATCTGATTGTCAAAAAAGTTAAAAATGTCCGCCAAGCTTGGTTACTTTGGGCTTTTGGGATTCCATTTGTTGTTTATTGGGCAATTAGTGTTAAAGGATCATTAAATATTGGCACGCGGCATCTACTGCCAACCTTGCCATTTTTGTACTTATTTATCGGTTTGACAATGCAACGAATTATCGAAAGTAAAAAACTCGCCGCCAATATTTCAATAATTTTAATTGTTACTTTGATCGCCGTTCCGGTTTTAGCCGCCTACCCGAATTACCTAAGTTATTTTAATATCTTCACCTACGGACAGCCGAAATATTTTTTATTGGTCGATTCCTCTCTCGACTGGGGGCAAGATTTGAAACGGCTGGCAAATTATAGCCAAAAAAATGGTATTCACGATATGAAAATTGATTACTTTGGTGGTTCACTGCCGGAATATTATATTCCCGATTCAGTCAAATGGCGTTCCGGTTATGGGCCGACTACCGGCTGGCTGACAGTTTCAGCAACTTTTTATCAAATGTCAAAACTTCATGGACCTGAAGAGGGCAAGTGGTCATACAGCTGGTTAGATGACTTGAAACCGCAAATAATTATCGGCAACTCAATTCTAGTCTTTCTCATAACCAATCAAGATTTAATTGACCATCCACCAAAATCGCCTTATCCAATTACCAAATACGACGTTCCAAATGCAACTGATTAATTAATATTCTTTAAGGAGAATAATGCAGAAAAAACCATTTATCTCAATCGTTATTCCCGCTTACAAAGAGGAATCACGAATTCATAAAGTGCTTAATGCAATTGTCGAATATAAAAGTAGGCACAATTTTTCAATTGAGGTGATTGTCGTTCTTGATGGAACGCCAGATAATACTTTAGAGTCGGCTAAAAAATATAATGAAAAAATTGCTGGATTAAAAATTATTGATCGAAAGAAAAATATGGGCAAGGGGTATACCGTAAAAGAGGGTGTTTTGGCGGCCAAAGGCAAATATATACTTTTTACCGATGCCGACAATGCAACTCCGATTGATCAGGTTGATAAACTTTTAAGATTCAAAGATGATTTTGACACCATTATCGGATCGCGATATTGCAAAGGTGGCAAACTCGCCCATCCGCAAAGTTTGACGCGCCGAATTGGTTCTCGAATTTTAAATATTTTTATTAAAATGCTTGCTGTTCACGGAATTGCCGATACTCAGTGCGGGTTTAAACTTTTTGAACACAATGCGGCCAAAGAAATTTTCAAGCGAATGACTTTTGACCGTTTTTCTTTTGACATTGAAATTTTAGCAATCTCTCGCCTTTTGAATCATAAAATCAAAGAAGTTGGAGTTACTTGGTACGACGATCCGCATTCGACAGTTTCACCAATCAAAGACGGCCTAAAAATGATTCACGATGCTTGGCGAATTAACCGGAACCGCGCAAAAGGGATTTATAACAAGGAAAACTCATGCCCGTAAGAGCGGGGTAATTAGACTTGTTATGAAATAAAGTACTTTTACAATTATTTGAGCTCGGTCTGATA
>CAZEVI010000013.1:0-18984 GCA_964515615.1 uncultured Candidatus Saccharibacteria bacterium
GAGGATACATTAAGAAAACAACAAAAGTTGTTACCTATGTACTCTGCCAGTGCAAAATCTTGAATTTCTAAAATAATTGTGTTAATATTGAATAGTTATGAAAAAAGATATTCACCCACAATATCATACGGCCAAAGTAACCTGCTCCTGCGGGAACTCTTTTGAAGTTGGTTCAACTGCCGACGAAATTAACGTTGAAATTTGCTCCGCTTGCCATCCATATTTCACTGGCAAAGAAAAACTGATTGATACTGCCGGCCGAGTTGATAAATTCCGCGCTCGTCAGAAAGCTGCAGCCAAATACAAAGAAGCAAAAACCAAAACAGCAGATAAATAACAATTTTTGAGTTATAATGAATCCAGAGAGAGAAATCAATCTGGATTTTTATTAATCTCCTCTGCTTGTCATTCCGAGCTCGGTCCCCAAAAAATAAATTTTAAATCAAGTTCAGAATGACGAGAAAATACATTATGAAAGAAAAACTCGAAAAATTATTGGCAGATTTTAAACAACTGGAAAAAGAACTTTCTGATCCGGCCAATTTTTCTGATACCGGAAAACTAACTCGGCTTGCAAAAGAAAAAACTGACTTGGAAACCGATGCCAGAAAAATAGAAAAATATTTGACATTAACAGAAAATATTCGAGAAAATGAAGAAATCCTTGCCAATACCGAAGATGAACTCCGTGAAATCGCCGCAGAAGAATTGCCAGAGTTAAGATCACAAAAAGATAAATTAGAAAAAGAAATGGAATTGTTGCTTCTTCCGACCGATCCGCTGGATGCAAAAAATGTCATCATCGAAATTCGGCCGGCCGCCGGTGGCGATGAATCGGAACTTTTTGCTTCGGAAATTTTTCGGATGTATTCGCATTATGCCGAAAAACAGGGCTGGAAAATTGAGATTTTGGATGCTCAGAACTCCTCAATTGGCGGAATTAAATCTCTAACTTTTTCCATTTCCGGTAACAAGGTTTATGCCAAAATGAAATATGAATCCGGAGTCCACCGTGTCCAAAGGGTGCCAGAAACCGAAAAATCCGGCCGAATCCACACCTCAACAATTACTGTTGCCGTTTTGCCCGAAGCCGAGGAACAAGACATTGATATTAGGCCGGAAGATATTCGGATTGATGTTTTTCGCTCAAGCGGCCCCGGTGGACAATCGGTTAATACGACCGATTCAGCTGTTCGAATCACCTACATTCCAACCGGTATGGTCGTAACTTGCCAAGATGAAAAATCACAACTAAAGAATAAAACTAAGGCAATGTCAATTCTGCGTTCGAGACTTTTGGCGGCTGAAAACGAACGACGCGATCGGGAACTTGGCGATACTCGCCGCTCGCAAATTGGCACCGGTGATCGCTCGGAGAAAATTAGAACTTATAATTTTCCCCAGGATAGAATTACAGATCATCGAATCAACCAAAGTTGGCACGGAATCAGCAAAATCCTCGCCGGTGATTTGGAACCGATAATTTCGACATTAGCAGATGAAGACCAAAAGCGAATGCTGTCAGAGAAATAATTATTTATCGGCCAAGTAAGTTTGAATTTGGCAATTTTTTTATCAACTTAGAAAACATTTTGACACTGTCGCCGATTATTTTTTTCGCATAGCCCACCATTGTTTTTTGCCATTTTTGGGTGCAAACATCAGTGTTTAGCAACAGACCCGATTTAGAGAAAATTAAAAATTGCTGCATATCGCCGCAATGGGTTATTACGTTTTTTGTTTCTTTTTTGCGTTGACAGCGTCCTTAATTATTCGATCATTGACTTGTTTTTCCCTTAAATAATTATATCTTTCTTGTTGTTCGATGGACATTGTGCCAAAAATTTTATTCATTATACTTAATACTTGAAATAATTTCTTCAAAATTCAACTTTCCAGCAATTTTCATACCACCACCTCCTTCGAGATAATTAGATTATAACAATAATGAAATAAAAAAACTATAGTTTCGGAAATTACAATGAAAATTGTCTCAAAATTGAAAAAAGCAGGAATTAAATCAGCAGAGACTGATGCAAAAGTTTTATTGGAATTTGTAACGGGGAAATCCCGCGAATTTTTATTGGCAAATCCGAAATTTGGACTTTCGGATAATGAGATTAAAAAATTAGGCAATTTAGTTGCTCGTCGGAAAAAACACGAGCCGATCGCCTACATTACCGGCCACAAGGAATTTTTTGGCTTGGATTTTTGTGTCGATAGAAATGTTTTAATCCCTCGGCCGGAAACAGAAACTCTTGTAGAGTTGGCAATTGATTTTATCAAGTCAAAACAAAAAAAATATCACACCGAATTTGCTTCAAATTCCAAATCGACTGAAATGGCGAAGCAGCCTCGGCATAACAAATTGAAAATTTTGGACATCGGTACAGGATCCGGAAATATTATTATTTCGATTGCAAAAAAATACCGATTTGAACCGATCGGTACAAATCGGTATTTTTTTGCTTCGGATATTTCAAAATCTGCGCTGGAAGTTGCAAGAATAAATGCTAAAAAACATGGTGTCGGAAAATCAATCAAATTTATTCAATCGGATCTTTTAAATAATATTTCCGGCAAATTCGACTTGATTGTCGCCAACCTGCCATATGTACCCATCGGTGGATCTGACAACAATGAAATTAAATTTGAACCGCACAAAGCAATTTTTGCAGATAATAATGGGGAGAAATTAATCGAAAAATTGTTGGCTAACATAAAAAAACATTTAAATAATAGCGGAGAAATTCTGTTGGAAGTTGACTCACGAAATACAAAAAATTTGACAACTTACGCCACCAAATTTTTTTCTAGCACGGAAATTATAAAAGACTATTCAAGCAAAGATCGATTTATCAAAATCGGTGATAAATTATAAATTTCGTAGATTAGTAACAACCTCTTTGTCCGGAATTTATGCTTTTTTATTCGTCTTTAATCAGTGTCTGATATCCGTATAGTTACATTCATAATTCAAGTTTACTGTATTGCTTGTAAAGTTACCTTGACCGTTTTTTCACTGCCGTCATGAGAAATTTTCAGCGAAACCGTATCACTAACATTATATTTTGAAAGCAATGACGTCAAACTGTTATCACTATCAATCCGCTCGCCGTTGATTTCTAAAATAATATCATTTTCAACAATTCCCGCTTTATCAGCCGGACTACCGGGAACAACCGCAACTTGTCCCAAACCATTTCCTCGAACAACCAAAGCGCCATAATCATATTTCAAATTGTTGGCTTTAGCAATATCAGGCGTAATCGGAAGATAGCGGACTCCCAAATATGGACGAATAATTTTGCCGGTTTTTTTGATAGAATCAATTGCACTTTTAGCCGCGTTAATCGGAATTGCAAAACCAATTCCTTGAGCTCCCGAAGCGACAGCGGTATTAATTCCAATCACTTGACCTTCAAGATCTACTAACGGACCACCGGAATTTCCGGCGTTAATTGCCGCGTCGGTCTGCAACATTCCCGAAAGATTTTCCGAAGATGATCCAGAAGAATCGCTAGCCTGAATATCCCGTCGCTTGGCAGAAATTACACCAGCGGTAACCGTATTTTGATATTGCCCGAGAGCATTTCCAATTGTCACAACCCATTGGCCAACCTGCAATTGATCGGAATCACCAAGTTCAACTACTGGCAATCCGTTGGCAGAAATTTTTACAACTGCTAAATCATTGAGCGGGTCAACTGATTGAATTGTCCCATCATAATTTTTCCCATCAGCAGTAATTACAATGTAGACAGCGGATGTCTCTGAAACAACATGCTTATTTGTTAAAATTAAACCATCAGAAGTGATGATAAATCCAGTGCCGGCACTCGAAGACTCAGCCGTATTGCCGAAAATTGTCTGGACTTGTGATTTAGCAACAATTGAAACAACTGCCGGCGAAACTTTATTGGCAGTGTCAATAACTGCACTCGACTCTTGAACATTAATTTTTTTCGTTTCTGTTAGCGGGATTGTTAAATTGTCCCAATTTGTAATGCCAATTTTTTTGGCAATTGAACCGTTATTTTCCGAAAGCAAAATAATACTTCCAACACCGGCAACAGAACCGAAAATCATCGAAATTAGAACAACCAAAACAACCAACCATCCTCGGCGGCGCTTTTTTTTCGGATAAACAATTTTTTTGTCGTCCGGATTTTCATACTCAATCTTTGGCATTTTTCATTCCTTTCGATTGATATTTTTACACTGTTTTTTATCTGCGTTAATCCGTGAAAAAATATCTGGGTTAGAATTTTTATTTTTTTAATTTTTTAATATCAATTTTATTATCTTCAACGTCACGAGAGATTACCTGCCAACCTTCTTTGTCCAATTTGGCGTTTGGCAAAATATATATGGAGCCTTCATCGTCGATAATCCGAATTTTTCGAATATCAACACCGGTAACAATTCCTTCAATACTGCCAACTTTAATTTTGTAACCGATTTCAAAATCAGAATCTTTGGCCAAAAAAATTCCCGAGATAATGTCAGCCGCCAAGCCGGAAGCGCCGGAGGCCAAAGCAATTGCTAAAACTGCTAGTGATCCGGAAATAGTAATTGCCAACGATCCAAGACCCAATTCCCTGGCAATTTCAGCAAAAAGTATTACCCACATTACAATTAATGCGAGTGAAACAACAACCGAAACCAAAGCTCGGGGAATTCGAGAAAATTTTAACACCTTGTGTAAAATCGCCAAGATTATTCTAATGATAACGTATCCGACCAACAGACTGACAATAATACCGGGGATTTTTGGACCAAAATTTGCTACTGGTTGCCAAAAACGTCCTAAAATATCAATTATTGTATTCATTTATCTTTGCCCTTAGTTAATTTTCTCCAATCAATCTGAATTTTTGCTGAAAGCCAAGTTTACGCTTTTAGCTTCTCGATTAAAAGTCGCTGCAATAGCTGAGGATTGGCCTTGCCACCTGTGGCTTGCATTATTTTGCCGACAAAAAACCCGACGACTTGAGTTTTCCCGGCCCGATACTTCTCCACTAAATCGGGATTTTCGGCAATAATTTTATGAATAACCGATTCAAGTTCAGAACTATCAGAAACTTGTTTCAGCCCTTTCCTTTTTATTATATCAGTCGGATTCTCTCCTGTCTTTATTATTTCAATAAAAATTTCTCTGGCAACGGTTTTTGAAATTATTCCTTCACCAACCAAATTCATGAGATCGGTAATTTTAGTAACTGGAACTTTTTTTCGATATTCGTCAAAAGATATTTCATTTTCGGCGATTGCTCGACTGACCTCTTCGGAGATAAATACCGCCAAATCGTGTTTTAGCTCTTGGCCGGTTTCCAAATACTCCGCTAATTGCGGCTGGCGAATTAATTTTTCAGCAATATCCGGTCGAATTCCGGCATCAATATAGCGACCAAGTTTTGCTTTTGGCAATTCCCTAATTTGAGATTTTAGTTTGGAAATTTGATCTTCCGAAATTTTTATTGGCGGGATATCCGGCTCAGGAAAATAACGATAGTCGGCGGCTTCCTCTTTTCGCCGCTGTTCAAAAGTTGCGCCTTTGTTGGAATCAAAACCGCGAGTAATTTTTGTCCGCTTTTCCGGCCAGTTTTTAAACTCCTCTGCTAACCGTTTTTCTTCGTGAGATAAAGCTTGTTCGACGAATTTAAATGAATTTAAATTTTTGATTTCAACAATTGGGGACATTTTATCATTTTGATTTTTAATTTCCGATTTTTGTGTTATCGAAATATTGGCATCACAACGCAGATGGCCCTTTTCCATATCAGCATCGGAAACTCCAAGATATCGAAGTACTAACTGCAACTCTTCCATAAATTGACGAGCTTCGGCTGGAGAAGTAATATCCGGTTCGCTAACAATTTCCATTAGAGGAGTTCCGGCTCGGTTTAAGTCGACCAGCGAATAATCTTTTCCCGAGGGATGAGTTAATTTACCGGCATCTTCTTCCAAATGAATACGATTTAATCGAATAGTCTGATCACCAACAACCACTTCACCACCTTTGCATAAAGGTTTGTCGTACTGAGAAATCTGGTAACCCTTAGGTAAATCAGGATAGAAATAATGTTTTCGATCAAACTTAGATTCACTTGGAATTTCACATCCAAGCGCCAGACCGGTCATAATTGTCATTTCAACTGCTACACGATTGGTAACTGGTAGTGTTCCCGGCATTGCTAAGCAAACCGGGCAAACCAAAGTATTCGGGTCGAGTGCTTCGGATTGCTTACCACCCGTAGCTTCAGTAAAAGATTGGTTATCGCAAGAACAAAACATTTTGCTCTTAGTTTTTAGTTGGCAGTGAATCTCTAGCCCAATTGTAGTTTTGAAATCATTCATAGTTATAAATTATGTGGCAGTAAATTATTAATAGCTTGTTTTAACTCTGACTCAGATATCTTTTCGTCCTCGTGAGCAATTTGATTTCGAATTTTATGACCCTGCCAAATTCTGTTGTAAATATTTTTTGGGATATCTTTCTCCGCCGATCGCAACCGATCAGCGAATGTTTGGCCGGAATAATTTTTCTTTTTGAAAATCCAATCAGCTAATTTATCCGCTTCCATTACTGCATGTCGAAGTTCAAATCGATTGTCTGAAACTGATAATTTTTGGATCTCATTTCTTTTTGAAATCAGATATTGCTGATCAACAACGGATAACTTTTTATTCTTTTTAAAACCTCGAAACGGCAATTTTAACAGCCACCAAATTCCACGAAAAATTCCAAGAACTATTTTCTCCAAAATTGTCTCCTGATTTTTTCTCTGCTTGGCCATTTTTTATTCTGAATTATTTAATTTTATTTTACTACAACATTATTCAAATAAACCGGACTAATCGGCTTTTCGTTGGAATCAATTGGCGTTTCTTCAATTTTTTTAACAACATCCATTCCCTCAACTACTTGGCCGAAAGAGGTGTATTTGCCATCCAATGATGATTGAGCATCAGCAGTAGTGATAAAAAATTGGGAATCGTTGGTGTTCGGTCCAGAGTTGGCCATACCGACAATTCCAGCCGTAAAATTCAGGTCAGAAATTTCATCATCGATTTGATGACCAGCACCACCGGTTCCGGTTCCCGTTGGGTCGCCCGTCTGAATTACAAATCCCTTGACTACACGATGCCAAATCATATTATGATAAAATCCCGAGCGAGCCAAATCGAGAAAATTGGCAACGGTTTTCGGTGCTTTATCCGCTCGCAGTTCAATTTTGATATTCCCTTCTGAAGTTTCTAAAATTGCATATTTGCCATGCGGAATGTATTTGGCATAAACAAATGGATAAGCAATTAAAGCTAAAATGCAAACAGTAAGCACTATGAATATCGGCGACATAAAAAATCTCCTCGGGTCAAAAATGTTTGATCTCGACTTAATTTCGTCTTCTCTCTCGGCCAATTTCTGAAGTTTTCTCTCTTTTTTTTGACGTTGTTTTCTGCCCATAAATTTTTAACCGGATTAAAATTAAATTTCAAAAAACAAGTTACAAAACGCAAACACGTTTGAAATTTCCAATTTGGAATTTGGATACTGTTTGGCCATTGTTTCTTGGTTATTGTATTTTCGGTTTCTGCCGATGCCAATCTGTTACTCGCTGAAAAGCGTCGGCAATTTCGATGATTTTACCTTCGCCCAAATGCGGGCCAATTATCTGCATACCGACTGGTAAATTTTCTGACGTGAAACCGGCGGGAATTGACATGGCCGGGACACCGGCGGGGTTGATTGGTACAGTATTAACATCAGCCAAATACATTGAAAGTGGATCTTCTAGCTTTTCACCAATTTTAAATGCCGGAAACGGTGAAACTGGTGTGATTAAAACGTCATACTTTTTAAAAGCATCTTCATATTCTTTTTTGATCAGTGATCTAACTTGCGATGCTTTTTTGTAATAGGCATCAAAATAACCCGATGATAATGTGTAAGTTCCCATCATAATTGAACGTTTGGCTTCGTTACCAAAAGCCTCAGTACGATTTTTAAAATACAGATCAATTAGATCTTTAATTTTGGTCTTATCTTTTTTCAAATTTGAATATCCATAACGGATTCCGTCATATCGCGCTAAATTTGATGATGCTTCCGATTTGGCGATAATGTAGTACATGGCAATGGCAAAATCTGTTGATGGTAAACTCATTTCTTCAACTTGGGCGCCAAGAGATTCTAACTTTTTGATTGCATCTTTGAGAATTTTATCGACCTCTGGATTTAGGCCAGCACCGTAAAATTCTTTCGGAATTCCAATTCTCTTATCCTTTATATCTTTGCCCAGAAACGTTGTATAATCTGGCAATTTTTCTTTGACGGTTGTCGAATCCAGAGGATCATTGCCGGCGATAACATTTAAAATGATTGCAACATCGGCCGCCGATTTGGCAATCGGACCAATTGTGTCGAATGATGACGCATAGGAAACTACGCCATTTCGCGAAACCAACCCGTATGTAACCTTCAACCCGCTGACTGAGCAAAATGACGAAGGCTGACGAATTGACCCACCGGTGTCAGTTCCCAGAGCAAATAAACATTCATCGGCGGCAACCGCCGCAGCTGATCCACCAGACGAGCCACCCGGGACACGCGAAGTATCCCATGGATTGTGAGTCGGACCAAAAGCTGAATTTTCAGTTGACGAGCCCATAGTAAATTCATCGGTGTTAGCTTTACCCAACATTATGACTCCAGCATTGGATAATTTCTGAACAACCGTAGCGTCATATGCGGGGATGAAATCTTCCAAAATTTTTGATGCCGCGGTAGTTTTAACACCCTTAGTACAAAAAACGTCTTTCAGCACCATCGGAATCCCGTCCAAATCCGACAGTGGTTTTCCCTCAGCAAATCTCTTATCCGATTCTTTTGCTTGCGTCCTAGCAATATCAAAAGTTTTTGTAATATAAGAATTTATCTTTGGTTCAACTTTTTCTACCCGCCCGATAACAGATTCCAAAAGTTCCGACGGCGTAATTTCGCCGGCTTTTAACTTCTGCAATGCTTCTTGAATTGTAAGTTTATAAAAAACCAACATTTGGCAAACAAATTAATAATGGATATCTAATATTTGATAATTTGGGAGACCATTCCACGGCCGGATTTTTTATTAAGATGATTTAATTCCATCATTATGAGATATTAATTATTTCCAAAAACTCCCGGTACTTTAATTGATCCGTTTTCAACCTCCGGTGCGTTGGATAATAATTCATTGCGCAGCGTTTCCCCGCTTGAATTTTGAACTTCGTCGCTCCGGAAAACATTGGTTAACCCGGTAACCTGCGCGGTCGGTTCAACATCGACCGTGTCGACTTTTTGTAATAACTCAAAGTTATCTAAAACAGCACCGAGCTGATCGGCGAATCTCGATTTTTCCGTGTCTGATAATTCAATTCGTGCCAATTCGGCAACTTCAAACACCCAACCGGAATCCGATTTTTTATTATCTTTTGACATTTGATTTAATTCTAGCACTAATTAACTATGACTTCAATCTTGACTTTCAAACCAATTTAATATATATTTTTGCTAGGCGAATAACCACTAGTAAAGGATGTGGTTGTAGTGCCAAATTGGCAGCTGTTTGTTTGCGATGCGATCAGAAAATTGCCGATTGAGACTTTAACAAATTTGAGTGTAACCAATGAAGACCCCGAATATGTTGAAATGTTTACTAGAGTCTTCAGTTTCAGCAACGATATGTTGGCACCAACCGAACAAGTTATCAAAATAGCTTTTCAGCCAGACGTTTTATATTTTATTAAAATACTTCATTCAAATTGCCAAGAATTTATTGCAAAGGCGACTGACAACCATTGGGGTTGGGGGAGTTTCCCACTGGCTGATCCGGAAATTTTGGAAGAAATAGTCGGACTGCTAAAAACGCTCGATGGTGAATTCGTTTGCCGTCTTCATGAAAACGGCCGACGAGTTAATATTATTCGCAGCCCAAATCCCGATTACATCATCGAACCAGAGTCAGAGAAAGTTGAACTAAAAGTTGTCAATTGGAATGTTTGCCCCATTGATGGCAAAGAGCATGATTTTGCTCCGTTTGAATTTCGTTTATTTCCAGTTGGACAATCACCAAGAATTGTTGCAAAAAATCTGCAATAAATGTCACGGAGTTTTTGTTACCAAAAGAATTTAGATTTTAATAATTACTCTGCCCGCACCAAAAGTCGGGCTTTTTTATTTGACTTTATTTTTAGATTAATATATTCTTAATAGCAAAAACCGAAAGGAGTGGTTACAAATGCCGCTAAGAGCGAATGCAAAATTGCATTTAGAAACATTGTTTTTTCAACTTAGTCCAGTTAGCGCTGATTTGCGATTAATTGCCAAAGAGATTAAACCGTCTTTGGTGTCGGCCGGATGGCAGAAGGCCAGTCAATGAGTATTATTGGCGACTGTCGGGGATAATTTCCGTATTTACTGGTTTTTTGATGAAACTTGACCGAAGCCGCAAGTTGCCGGAACATTTTGCAATGTGAAAAAAAGGCTATTTATTTTCCAACCGAAATAATCCCAATCGACAGTCTTGAAAAAATAATGGGTTTAGTACCAATCAATCAAATCTGCGATAATCTGATCAATCAATTTGAAAAGGTTCAAAAAGCTTTCTCGAAAAATGATGGACAGAAAGCCAGCCATTGTAAAGCATAGACTGAAATTCTTAAATCAATAAGTGCGGTAAAATAATTTTGTTGAAATCCCCGCCTAAACTAGAGTGTTTAGGCTTTTTTATTTTTGGTGTTTTTTGACAAGGTATATGCGATTGAATAGAATGAAACTTCGCAACTGAAGGGATAACAGGATGTAAGATATCCGAACAAGCTATAAGGTGAACACCCGTTCCGGAAAAATATTCATCAACCCCTTATCAGCCCTTGAAAAAATTGTTTGTGATCGGCTTCGCCGTTTTCGCAGTAAATGCTTTATGCGAAATTGCAATCGCCCGGATCGCAAAGAGCAAATTTTTTCATCTGATTAATTTATCCGAGCCCCGCATACAGCGGGGATTTTTATTTAGAAAATTTACGAGTTCCAAGACAAAATATGCTTTATATTTTTTATCATGGAAAATAACATTCCGATAGATTTTGAACGATTGTTTAAAATCTATCGGGGATTTTGGACCAAAAATCCAAAAATCAAATTTGAAATTGAGACAGAGATATTTGCTATTTAATCATTTTCAAAAAATCGTCTTCCGATAAAATCTTAGTGCCCAACCGTTTAGCCCTATCCAATTTTGAACCTGGGTCAGCCCCAGTAATCAAAAAATCTGTTTTTGATGTTACAGATGACGAAACACGGCCGCCGTTTTTAACTATTAATTTGTGAGCATCGTCGCGAGGCATCGATTCTAGTAATCCGGTAACAACAAACGATTTACCATCCAGTTTTTTTGAAACAACAGGGGAGTGATACGGCAAAATTTTAACGCCCAACTTTTGCAATTCGCGGATAATTTCGAGATGTTTTTTGTCGGAAAAATACTCCTCAAACGACTTTCCGACCGCCTCACCTATCCCATAAAGCTCATCTAAATCTTCTTTTTTCAGCGATAAAACTTTTTCAATCGTTCCAAACTGCTCGGCAATATCCATGGCAGTTTCCGCACCGACATGGCGAATTCCAAGCGAATAAATAAAACGATCTAAAGGGATTTCTTTTGCTTTGTGAATTGCTTTGATAATATTTTCTGCCGATTTTTCAGCAAATCTTTCAAGTGGCTCCAAATCCCCTTCTTTCAACTTGAATATATCTGATGGATCGCCGACTAAGCCTTCATTCATTAATTGTTCGATAATTTTTGGCCCCATACCATCAATATCAAAAGCATTTTTTGAGACAAAAAAACTGATTTGCCGTAGCCGTCTATCCGAACAATTTTTGTCAGCGCAATACGAATCAACCTCCCCCTCTTTTTTCACAACCAGACCACCGCAAATCGGGCATTTTACCGGCATACAAAAAAATTTTTCTTTCCCACTTCGCATCGATTTGATAACTTCTTTAACTTCCGGAATCACGTCGCCAGCTTTTCGAATTACGACTGTGTCTCCGACCCTTATATCTTTACGAGCAATTTCATCAGCGTTGTGCAAAGTTGCTCGGGAAACTGTTGATCCGGCAACTACCGTTGGCTCCATAATCGCAACCGGTGTCAACTTTCCAGTTCGTCCAACTTGAACGATAATTTCCAGCACTTTTGATGTTGCTTCTTCGGCGGCAAATTTAAAAGCGATCATCCCCCTCGGCGCTTTACCGACCACCCCCAACCGGTCGAAAGCCTTTTTGTTATCTAAGATTATTACGACGCCATCAGTTTGGTAGGGCAGTTTTTCTCGCGCCATTTCCCAGTGTTTCAAAAATTTCTTAACTTCTGATAGGTTTTTACAAAGTTTATTGTTTTTGTTGACCTTAAATCCCAAAAGTTCAGCCAAATCGTGTTCTTGGTGATGTAGGTCTAACCCTATTTTTGAAGCAACTGCATAAACAAAAAAATCTAGGTCTCGTTTGGCAGTAACTTTTGAATCTAACTGGCGGATAGAACCGGCGGCAACATTTCTTGGATTGGCATATTTTGCTAAATCTGATTTTTCCCTGCCGGCATTTAACTTTTCAAAATCGGCTTTGGACAAAAATGCCTCGCCACGAACTTCGAATCTGCCGTGTAGTGCAGAATCAGCACCACGATTACACAACAATTTTTTAATATCACCATGTTGTTCAATTCGGAGCGGAATTGAATCAATTGTCCTCAAATTTTGTGTAACATTTTCGCCAGCGGAACCATCTCCACGAGTTGAGCCTTGAACCAAAACGCCATCTTCATAAATGAGTGAAACGGCTAGCCCATCCATTTTTAATTCAACAAAATAGCCATTCTCTTCAACGGCTGATTTTGCCCCCAGCTTGATTAATCGTTCTTCCCACTTTTCCAATTCATCAAAATCAAAAACATCATTGATCGAAAACATTCGGGATTCATGTTTCACTTTCTCAAACTTCTCAGCCGGTTTATCGCCGACTCGCTGTGTCGGCGAATCCGGCGTGGTTAGTTCCGGATGATCTGACTCCAATTTCTCCAGTTCACGAAACAGTGAATCATAAACTGCATCTGAGATTTTCGGCTTATCTAAAACATAATAAAGGTAGCGATGTTCATTTAATTCGCTTCGTAATTTCTCTATTCGTTTTTTAGCTTCTGCTTTACTCACTTTGCTCTAAATTAATTGTACTCTCAACAACCGTCCAGCATGCGTTGGTTTAAATCATCTGACATTGGATCATTGCAGTTCATGACCATAATTTTGCCTTCTTGTAGAAAAATTGCCCAACACCCAGTACATACAGGACATAAATGATGACTATCGTTGACTAGATAATCATAATAATTCCGCATTTCTGATAACTGACCGCCTAAACCTAAATGAATTTTCTTTGTCAATTCGACTCGTTGTTTATCGCTCCAAGTCTCAGGGACATCGATCTCGATTGTATCGCCAACTCCACCGTAGCAACTTCTAACTTCAAAAGTTGAAACCTGATTCAATTTTTTCTTGTTCTTTGCTCATAAAGTTATTATACCAATCTATGGCAAAAAGTGAATGTAATTCATTATTACAAGAAACAAAGCAAACCAGATCGTAATATCACCGCGTCTCTTGCGCTACTTAACGGCTCGCAATAACGAAAGAAAAAAATTAGTTCTTTTTTGCTCGATTTCTTTCAGTTGCGTTTAGAATTTTTTTTCGCAAACGCAGTGCAGTTGGTGTTACTTCCAGAAGTTCATCATCTTCCAAGAAGTCAATGGATTGTTCAAGAGAAAGAAGAGTTGGTGGAGTCAAAATAGTGATCATATCTGAACTTGCGGCGCGGATGTTGGTCAGTTGTTTTTCTTTAGTTACATTAATTTCCATATCCCGTTCGGTCGGAGTTTGACCGACAATCATACCGGCGTAAACTTCAGTTTGCGGTGGAATAAAAGTAATGCCTCGCTGTTGGGCAATATTAAGTCCGTAAGCCACAGCTTTTCCCGGCCCGAAAGCAATCAAAACACCACTTCGGCTTTTTGGCAAAACTGAGCCAACTTTTTCATAACGCAAAAACAAAGAATTTATTACCGCTGTACCTTTTGTCGCCGTCATCAGGACATTACGCAAGCCTAACATTCCGCGGGTTGAAATTTCAAATACCAACCTTGTAGTCCCATCAGGATTTTCATTTTGGTGAACCAAAATTCCGCGGCGACGACTTATCTCACCAATCACCGCTTGAGCAAAATCGCTTTTAACATCAATGGTTAATTCCTCAACTGGCTCGGATAATACTCCACCAATTTCTTTTGTAATAACTTCCGGTTTACCAACTTGAAGTTCAAATCCTTCGCGCCGTAAGTTTTCGATAAACACAGAAAGATGTAACTCACCACGACCGGATAAAATGTAATTTCCTTCTTGCGAGTCATCAAGCCGCATTGAAACATTTGTTTCTAGTTCTTTTTTGATTCGATCCAAAAGTTGCCGCGCCGTAACAAATTTCCCTTCGCGCCCGGCAAATGGAGAAGTATTAGCGTAAATGGAAATTCTAAGCGTTGGCTCTTCGATTTCAGGAGCTGGAAGCGCTTCTGGATTTAGCGGATCTGCAACTGTGTAGCCAATTGTGGCATTTTTTATGCCGGCAATCGAAACAATATCACCAGATTCGGCTTCCTTCACTTCAATCTTTTTCATCCCCGAATTTAAATAGATCTTTTCGATTTTTCCGTTTCCAACAACGCCATTTTCATCCAATAAAATTACGGGCATGCCGGATTTGGCAATTCCGTTTTTGATTTTTCCAACAGCGTATTTGCCCATAAAACTATCGTAGTCAAGTGCCGAAACCAGCATTTGAAACGGTTTTTCATCATTTTTTTCTGGCGCCGGGATATATTCGATAATAGCTTCCAAAATCGGTGATAAATCAGCAGATTGATTGAAATCGTCAGGCATTTCCTTCCATGATTTTCCATCACGCCCTAGCGCATAATAAACTGGAAACTCCAACTGCTCGTCTGTTTGTGCCATATCCAAAAATAAATCATACATATTATTGATAGTTTTTTTTAAATCGGCGTTTTTTTTATCAATTTTATTGATGACAACAATGATCTTCAAGCCGAGTTCAAATGCTTTTTTCAGCACAAATTTTGTCTGTGGCATTGGCCCTTCTTGTGCGTCAATGACCAGAATTGCGCCTTCGGCCATATTCAGTGTTCGCTCAACTTCGCCGCCAAAGTCTGCATGGCCCGGAGTATCGATAATGTTGATTTTCACACCCTTGTAACTTATTGCTGTATTTTTAGCCAAAATCGTAATGCCGCGTTCACGCTCTTGATCGTTCGAATCCAAAATAAGTTCCTGATCCATGTATACTTCGTTATCACGGAAAGTTTTTGATTGTTTTAAAAATCCGTCCACCAGTGTGGTTTTTCCGTGATCAACGTGAGCGATGACGGCAACGTTTCTAATTTCCATAATTTCTTGTCAAAATAAAAACAAGGCAATTTAATTTCTTATTGCTCTAATAGGTCGTCGAGAAAATACTTCGATCACTAGAAAACAATATTTACTATATTTATATACTATATATAGTACGTTATTTTTCTGTTTTTGTCAAATTTTTACCAATTTTGTATTGGTGAGCGATGGCTTGCCGCAATTCTATAACAGAGGTAAAATAGAATTATGAAAAACAAAAAATGTCCAAATTGCGGCGCTTCATTTCGCAGTAATCCAATTCGCTGCGACAGTTGCAACTTTGTTGTTGAATCAACAAAAGAGGAATGGAAACCGGCGAATATGGGAAAACAACGATCTAAGAAAATCGCCAATCGAACAGGGAAAAAATAATTCACCCAATTGTTTGCCACCCTATACTACTTACTAGCATTCTGCGTAGTAATAAATTAGTTGTGAATTAATAACAAATTAATAGAGAGTTAATGGTTAATTATTAATTATTAATTACGCCGGTATTTGCGACATTCTTGTAAATGGTTCTCGATCGAAAACTGTTTACAAGAATTAAATTAAACAACTGTTAAATTGTTTACTGAGTTGGACCTTTTTTTTGTTGCCAAAAATATAGATGTAAATAATTGGCAAGATTCCAATAGTGTTGAAAATTAAAATTGTCACAAACCAAGCCAAATCACTGTTTTTGGCTACTTTCCAAAACACAATTCCTTTCCAAATTCCTTACCAAACCGCTAAAATAATAATCACCAACAAAACCAAGCACTGTTTGCAAAATTTGTCATTTTTTTCTCCGGCTAAAAATTTGACTTAATATATACTTCTCGATATTTTTACTGTGAAGATACTCCACGAGAAAGGATACGAGAAAGATGCAAAAGGTTCGTTATTTTTTGCTCGCGTGGCCGTATCAATCGACAATATTTGTCAAGAGAAAATTGCCAATATTGACGAGAATATCGAGGATTTGTTGGATTGGCTATGTGAAATGAGCCGAACAATGAGTGGAATTGTCAATACTGGTTATTTGGAGATGTTGCTACCCACAGACATACTAATTGTTGCTAAGGCTCTCGGTTATAATTTGGATCATCCTGTTAAGGGCGATACAATCGGCGAAGTTTTTGGAAAATTACAAAAAAGATTAACTAATCTTCTCGAGACCGTTTCATTTTGAGAGCGTAAATTGACTATTTTTGAGCTGTTCTATACCTTATGAGAGTGTATAAAGAAATTCAACTAACTAGTTAAACGGTCTAATATGATAAAAAAAACGCAATCCGAAGTGTCAATTTTGTAAAAGTTTTATGACAATAAAACGTGGCAGCCAGCGTGGCCTCAAACGTTATTTTTGTAAAAATTGCAAACACTATTTTTCTATAAATCACAAAATAAAACCTGTGCTCTGGACGGCTCACATTGATGGTGTGCCATATCGTAAATTAGCTAGCTTATATAATATCTCACAAGCAAAAGCATACAGACAAGTAGAGGCGGAAATGGATCAATTGCCAGACTATAATGGACCTATAAAACTGGGCAACTGTATTAGACGTCACTGTCGCCAAACCTCTGATTTGATTTAATTCTATTAAAAATAGACCCTTAAACTAAAAAACTTCACTTTTTCAAGTGATTTTTTTGTTGTTCTATTGGTTTTTCTTTTGGGTTTCTGCTTTTTTCTCTGGTGTTTTGAGGTTTTAAAAACAGAAACCCCTTGAAGTTTAAGCCGAACTAAAAGCTAGCGATTGTTTGCTTTGATTAACCTTAATCAATCGTTTTAGATTGTAAGCAATGGCTTGAGCAAAGACCTGAAACTGAATCTCTCTGACCTCGATATCTAGCTTTTGGATTTATCTTTAAAAAGTTACATTCAAGCAGCATTCGTATTTTTGATAACCAACGGTCCAGATCTCTGTTTTTATCTTTTCGGTTATTCTTTTTAATTGCTCTGAAATGACAGCCTTTAATTTTAGCTACTTTTTCTGCATCTTTTGTGTCATATCCCTTGTCTAATATCACCATGCCTTGATTTTGACAGACATGTTTTAGCGCTTGAGCATCGGTTATATTTGTTGGAGTTGCTGCCACTTTGGTGATTATTCCTTGTTTTATATCAATACAGTGATGTCGTTTGTAACCGAAGAAGAATTTTTGTTTCCTTTGCAGTCATACCTAGCTTGTTTGTCAACCGCATATTTTTTAACATTTCGATTATTGAGCTTCTTCTGTCCTTCGGCAATTGCCTTATCTCGCTTTTTCCAAAGAGTGGTTTTGGTTACAATTCCACTGGCATCAACAAAGGAGAATGTTTCAGTAATTAAACCTTGGTCTTTTAATCCATCATTAATTTGTTTAAAAATTTTACCAATATTTTTAGTTCCTAGCCGATCTCTGAATTTACCGAAGAAACTATGATCCGGTGTTTTTTCGGTTAACTCATAACCGCAGAACCAGCGAATGGCCATATTCTTGGATACCCCACGTTCCATTTCTCTATCGGAGAGATCTTCCAAAAACTGAACAGCAAACAATCGAATAGCCTGTTCAATTACAATTCCTTTGGCTCCGGTTTTGGAGTAAAGAGTTCTAAATTGTCTAGCGATTTTATCTAAACTTAATGATTTGTTTAGTTCCCTAAATGGATAATCCTTGTTTACCGCCTGCTCTAATATTTCACTTTCATAGAGTCCAACTAATTTAGCTGCTGATGGTTGAAATGAATACATTTGTTCCTCCACTCAATTAACAAAAAAATGATGTTTCCACATCACTATTTTATCAATACAGGAGCTATTTTTCTATGATTTTAACCGACTTTTTATCTAAATTAATCACTGTCAAACTAGTATTTAAGCCATCATTTTCAACCATTTTGAGAGGGAATTGGCGACAGACCCCTTATGTGTAAAAGACTAGAATGATATGAGTAGCATTTAAACAATGATTCTTGGTTAATATTAAATTCTTATACCTAATATTGTGCCTAAAAATTTGCCATTTGGGAACTGGTAAATGATAAATACGAGTTTATTTATTGAATCCTGCAAAAAAAATAGGCCTTCATCATTTATTAGGTAACATTACTAGCGGATTTTAGATGGACATTTTTGCAATTAATTCATAATTTCTTGGGTAATATCAAATTATGGGGTCTAAAAATTATCATTTAACAAATTTCAGAAACGCTTTTAAGGTATTTGCAGGTTTCTGTGAACAAACTATTGATTATCTTTTTTGAGACGATAAAACCTATCTAATTTAGACTACCGTTTTTAATATTAAGCCTAAATTCTAGGAATTATCGAATGAACTAACTAATATTAGTTTATAAGTATCAATAGCACGCGACCAATGATATTCTTTTGCACCCGAACAGAGAACCAATATTGCAATGTGTTACATTGGCGTTTTGGAATTTGGGAG
>CAZEVI010000014.1:0-17875 GCA_964515615.1 uncultured Candidatus Saccharibacteria bacterium
TGGTTTGAACTCTCGATCATACCAGATTTGTTACCGATGTATCTCAGCCAGTGCAAACTATTGAATTTTTTGCAAGAGTGTGATAGGATTTTATTGTTAAGTAAAGTTTAATCAATCACACACGCTCTTCTAAAATCCTTTCCCAAATTTGGGTGAGTAGAGTGGAGGAAATAATAAAAGGAGAATTGTAATGGAGACATCGACTTTGCGTGAAATGCTCGCGGCGGGAGTTCATTTTGGTCATAAGCGTGCCAGATGGAATCCGAAAATGGAAGAGTATATTTTTGCGACCAAAAATGGCGTATCAATTATCAATTTAGAAAAAACCAAAGTGATGCTTGAAAAAGCTTTGCAAGCAGTAACTGATGAAATTAAAGCTGGCAAAAATGTTGTTTTTGTTACTAGCAAACGTCAAGCGCGAGAGATTGTCAAAACAGCTGCTCAAAGTTGTGGGATGCCCTATGTCGTTGAAAAATGGCGTGGCGGAACATTGACAAATTTTGAAATTATCTCGAAAAATTTTAAAACCCTAAAGACACTAAAAGAGCACATTACGGCTCCGGAGTTTCAAAAGTTATCAAAGATTGAGCAAAATAAAATAAAAGAAAAGATGGAGAAATTGGAGCGAATTTTTGGCGGACTTTCTAATTTGAAAAAACGGCCGGACATTCTATTTTTGATTGGATCGCATGATGAACAGATTGCTTTGAAAGAGGCGAAAAATCAAGGTGTAAAAATTGTTGCACTGACTGACACTAACGCTGATCCGGTAGGAATTGATTGGCCGATTCCGGCGAACGACGATGCGACAAAATCAATCAAAATAATGGTTGATACTTTTGCAAAGGCTATTGCGGAAGTTAAGCCCGCATCGGTTGAAACAGAAAAATAATTTACAATTTCAAATTTAACAATTCAAATTAAATCCCAGCTACTCAATTTTCAATCATTAAACCATTGAAAATTCAAAAAAATAGAAATTGCTAATAGAAAAATTAATTATTTCGGAGGAATTATGGCTGAAATAACAGCAACAGAAATATCAAAATTAAGACAGAAGACAGGTTTGCCAATGATGGAAGTCAAATCGGCGCTAGTTGAGGCCGACGGAAATGAAGAAAAAGCAATTGAAATACTTAGGAAAAAGGGGATGGCCAAATCGGAAAAACGAGCCGACCGAACGACATCAAACGGGGTAATTGATTCTTATGTTCATGGTGGAAGAATTGGCGTCTTAACCGAAGTCCTTTGCGAAACTGATTTTGTTGCCAAAAACGAAGATTTTAAAAATTTTGCCCATGAAGTTTCACTTCAAATTGCCGCATCAGCACCAAAATACGTTAAAGCCGAAGAGATTCCGGCTGATGAGCTAGAAGCGGAAAAGAAAATTTACGTTGCTCAGGTTAAAGAATCGGGCAAACCAGAAAATATTATCGACAAAATTGTTGAAGGAAAGCTTGGGACATATTATGCTCAAGTTTGTTTGCTTAATCAACCATATTTTCGCGACCCGAAAATTACAATTTCCGATTTGCTAAATGAATTTGTTACCAAAACCTGCGAAAATATAGTTATCTCCCGATTTGTTCGTTTGGAACTGGTCTGCTAAAATTAAATCAGCCTAATTTAATTAGAATAATAAGTTCAATTTGGCGAATTAAAAAAGTGAGGTTCTATTATGATTAATGAAATTATCAAATCAATTGAGCCGAAAATGGATACGTCAATTGTAAATTTTGAGTCGGAACTAAAAAATATCCGTACCGGTCGAGCCAATGCTAGTTTGGTCGAAGACATCATAGTTTCATATTATGGAGCAAATACGCCGCTAAAGCAGATGGCCTCGATTGCTGTTCCCGAACCGACAATGCTGGCCGTTACTCCGTGGGATAAACAGGCTCTTGGTGATGTTGAAAATGCAATTAAAAATGCTGATTTGGGGTTGTCCATTGTCAATGATGGAAATGCTGTTCGAATTTCTTTACCGCCGCTAACCGGTGAGCGCAGAGAGGAACTTTCCAAACAAGCTCAAAAATTAGCTGAAGATGCCCGAGTTTCCGTTCGGAATATTCGCGGCGAAGCTTGGGAAAAAGTTCAAAATGGTTTCAAAAATAAGGAAATTTCCGAAGATGAAAAATACCGTGGTGAAAAAGAATTAAACGAATTAATCGACAAAAAAAATAAACAGATCGAAGAAATTGTTGCTCAGAAAATTGCTGAACTTACGACAATATAATAAAAAAAGCTCAAAATCTAAAGTTCATGTGTCAAATAAATTTCAAAATTTTAAACTTTGAATCGTTCGTCATTTAGTTTTCATTCGTAATTTGGATTTTGGTATTTGGATTTATCAATTATGACTTTTCTCACTATAATATTATTCATTTTCATATTGGGGTTGCTTGTTTTTGTCCACGAAATGGGGCATTTTATCGCTGCTAAACTGGCAAAAATTAAAGTCGAAGAATTTGCTTTTGGATTTCCGCCAAGAATTTGGTCGAAGAAAAAAGGCGAAACGGTTTACGCGATCAATGCAATTCCGATTGGTGGCTATGTTAAAATGCTCGGCGAATTGGAGGAAAGTCAAAGCAAAAGATCATTCTCACAAAAAAAGCCAGGGACCAGAGCGATGGTTTCGGTCGCCGGTGTTTTAATGAATGTTGTCTTAGCTTGGTTAATTTTAACTATTGGTTTTGCGATTGGAATGTCGCCACTTGTTTCATCACCGGACTCAATCCCGGGGAAAAAACTTTCAACTTCAATAATTGTTGCAGGAGTTGAATCAAAATCGGTTGCCGAAATTGCCAGTCTTCAGTCCGGAGATAGATTAATCTCTGCTTCCAGTCCGGGTGAACAAAAAACGGTTTTTTCCAGTGCTTCAGAAGTTACTGCCTATACCGATTCTCACGAAGGTAAAAAGGTTGACTTGGTCTATGCTCGAGACGATCAGCAAAAATTGGCCGAAGTAACATTGGCCACTGACTCTTCGACTCCGCTAGGAGTTTCGATTGTTGAAGATTCGGCTGTCAGAACCGCATGGTATTTTGCACCGATTGTCGCATTCAGAGAAATTTCCAGAATCATTGGCATCAATTTTGTTTTTCTAAAATCATTTTTTACTCAACTTTTTTCCCATGGGGAGATATCTAAAGATGTTGGTGGCCCAGTGGCTATATATATTTTTACTGGCATGGCCGTTAAAGCTGGAACGATGGTTGTTTTACAATTTATCGCCATTTTGTCAATTAGCTTGGCATTAATTAATATTTTGCCGTTTCCAGCTTTGGATGGTGGGCGGCTGCTATTTATCTTTTTAGAAAAGATATTTAGGCGAAAAGTTGTCAATGATAATGTTGAAAACATAATCCATTTAGCTGGTTTTGCTCTGATAATTCTCTTTGCCATAGTTGTTACCTACAAAGATGTTGTTAATTTAATCATTAAAAAATAATTTAAAAACTTATAAATGCTTCAAGCATTTTAAATTCAATTTAAATTTTGAATTCTAAAGTTAAAAATTTGTTATAATAAGTTTATGCAAGCATCAAAATATTTACTCAAAACACTCAAAGAAGTTCCCAAAGACGCAGACTCAATCAATGCCAGTTTTTTGCTTCGAGCTGGATACATTCAAAAACAGATGGCCGGAGTTTATGCGCTTTTGCCACTTGGGCTTCGAGTTTATCGAAAAATTGAAAATATTATTCGAGAAGAGATGGACGCCGTCGGCGGGCAAGAAATTTTGATGAACGTTTTACAGCCGCGTGAACTTTGGGAGGAAACTGGTCGCTGGAAAGAAATTTCCGAAATTATGTATCACATTAATGATGATTCCGGTCTGGCACCGACTCATGAAGAACAGATTACCGATATCGTCAGGAAAAAAATTTTCTCATATAAAGAACTGCCGGCATATTTTTACCAAATCCAAGTAAAATTTCGGAATGAGCCGCGAGCCAAATCGGGGCTTTTACGTGGTCGGGAATTTATAATGAAAGATCTTTATAGTTTTCACACCGATAACGAAGATTTTGAAAAGTATTACGGCATCATACAAAAATCCTACACTAAAATTTTTGGTCGTCTTGGTTTGGAAACCAGAATTGTTGCCGCTTCGGGTGGTATATTTTCTAAATATTCTCACGAATTTCAGATAGTTTGTCCAACTGGAGAAGACACAATACTCATTTGCCAGAATTGCGATTTTGCAGAAAATAAAGAGATTGCCGAAGTTAAAGATGGGGACAAATGTCCAAAATGCGATGGTGTCATTAAAGAGAAAAAATCTATTGAAGTCGGCAATATATTCCCGCTGTCAAACAAATTTTCTTCAGCAATGGGGGCAAAATACCTTGATCAAAATGGACAGGAAAAAGATATGATTATGGGTTGTTATGGGATTGGCCTGACTCGAGTTTTGGCAACTTTGGTAGAAATTTATTTCAATCAGCAAGAAAATAAAATGCTTTGGCCGAAATCGGTTGCGCCGTTTGCGGTTGAAATTATTTCCCTAAATAAAAATGAAGAAGCGGAAAAACTCTATAAAGAATTGACTGACAAAAATATTGAAGTTTTGTTTGACGACCGCGAAATTTCTGCCGGTGAAAAGTTTGCCGATGCCGATTTGGTTGGTGCGTCGATTCGAATTATCGTATCTGAAAAATCTCTCGCTGCTGGCGGAATTGAAATTATTGATGGCCCAAAAGCGGAAGTAGTTGAAACATCAAAAGTTCTCAACAGAATTTCGTAACAGATTGCTGCTATTTTACTCTTTTTTCACACTATTTGTGGTGTGTTTTTTTTACAGAAAAAGTGAACGATCGTTCACTTTTTCTGTAAAAAGTGAGTTTTATTTTTGAAAGCTAGTAAACTTAAACAGTTGAATATTGAGTTTAATTTTTTGAAAATTTAATAAATTGATACAGAGGAAGCTAGATAAAGCGGAGATTGGATAAAATTGCAGGTTGAAAAATTATTTGTTGTTTTGAATGTATACTATGTTTTTGACGACGTTTCAGTAGAAATTTGTTTGAAAATATTGCTGTGTCTTTGGATTTGACTAATGACTCGCAATGGCAAAATTGTCTTGAATAAAATTTATTATCTTGATAAAATAAGCGCGATGAAAGTCGGACTTTTTATCAACAATAAATATTCTTCAGTTTTGTTTATGATCACTGCTTAACAGTAAAAAGAAACGACTTCATGTTGAAGTCGTGGTGTTGGGATCGCGTATTAAATTAACTTGTGAAGTTATCCTGACACGTATTCAAAACGCTTGCAGAAATCTCGTTCTATTATATCCGTTGTGCCGGTGTCATTCCAAGTAAAAAAATAGCCAGTTTCAGAAATATTTGAACAAATTTTGTAGCGATCATCATACGTTGCTAATTTTCCAGTAGCTTTTTCTCTCCAAATCTGACCTGTCTGTGGCATACCGTTGGGCATCATTCTGTTCCTTCCCACGGAATTAGATACGATCAATAATTTACTTTTATATGCAATTGTCAAAAGAAAAATTAAATAGTTTGCCAACTGGGCCAGGGGTTTATCAATTCTATGATAAAGCCGGCAGGATTTTGTATATTGGCAAAGCAAAAAATTTACGATCGCGAGTGAAATCATATTTCCAAAAAACGAAAGATTTAATTGAATCTAGGTCGGAAGCGATTTTTCAAATGGTCGGTTTGGTTAGGAGCATTAAAACGATTGAAACCGATTCAGAAATCGAAGCAGTTTTTTTAGAAGCGCAACTGATCAACCAGATAAAACCGAAATATAATTCCAGACAGAAAGATGATAGAAGTTTTTATGTTATTGAAATATCAAAAGAAGAAGTTCCGCGAGTCGAACTTCGACGGGCGAGAAATATCGATTTAAAAAACAAAAAGTTTTACTATTTTGGGCCATATCCATCTGGCGAAATTCTAAAACGGGCGTTGCGAATTTTACGCAAGATTTTTCCATATGCAAATTGTTCGACAAGCAAATATCATAAGGCGCAGAAGTTGTGTAAAAGTTGCCTCTACGGCGATATTGGTCTCTGCATCGCGCCCTGTGAAAAAGCCGACGGACTTTTGAATTGCAAAAAGCAAGTTGGATATTTGAAGGATTTTCTTTCGGGTAAAAAACAGAAAATAATTCGATCATTGAAATTGGAAATGACAAAATTATCCAAAGAAAAAAAATTTGAAGATGCCACAATTATCCGAGACAAATTATTCGCACTCGAACATTTGAATCGTTACTCAATTGGCCTCAAGGATTCATTTGATGATATGCGAGCTGGCTCAATTTTTGCTCGCATTGAAGCCTACGACATTTCAAATATCGGCGGCGATTTTGCCGTTGGGGCAATGACTGTTATTGAATTAGGGAGAATTGAGAAAGATGAATATCGCAAATTTAAAATTAGATCTGTCTTTGGTAGTAATGATATTGCAATGATGCAAGAAGTAATTCACCGTCGTTTTACCAATAATTGGCCGCGGCCGAATTTAATAGTTATTGATGGTGGTGCCACTCATTTGAAAGCGGTGAACTCGGTTTTGTCCGAATTAAAAATTAGCATCGCGGCCATTTCAATCGCCAAAGGACCGGATCGCGATAAAAATGAATTTCATTACTCTTCACCAGAAGTCGGAAAATATTTCCAGAAAAATCCAAAGCTTACAAATTTTGCTATTGTTGCCCGCGACGAAGCACATCGATTTTCTCAAAATTATTACCGCAAATTGCATCGAAAATCACTTAGAAAATAATTAGAACACTTTTTTACTATGTTTTTAAAAAACATTCTTAAAAAATGGTGGCTGTCGATCGCCTACGACCCGAGTGATCCGAGGTATGGTCGGGGTGAAATTAAAATTGTTGCAATCGGCGGGGGGACTGGTCTTTCAAATTTATTGAGAGGCCTAAAAAAATACTCTCGTGATATTACGGCAGTTGTCACAATGTCTGATGCCGGAAGCAGTTCGGGAATTATTCGGAAGGTTTTCAAAACTTTGCCACCGGGAGATATTCGAAAATGTTTGGCAGCCCTATCAAATGAATATAAATTGTTGTCTGAGGTGTTTGAATATCGTTTTCCGGAAGGTTCCGATTTCCTCTCTGGACATCCTTTGGGGAATATTTGGTTAGCGGCTTTGATTCAAAAATATGGTTCGTTCGAAAAAGCGCTAAAAGTTTCTCACCATCTTTTGGATGCAATCGGCAATGTTTACCCATCAACTTTGGATAATGTTCAATTAGTGGCGAAATTTGTCGACGGCAAGCAGGTTACCGGAGAAGATAAAATTCCGACAACCGGTAAAAAGATTAAAAAAGTTTTTTACAATCGAAAGAAAGTTTTTGCTTACAAAAAATCAGTAAAAGCAATTAAAAATGCCGATTTAATTATTATCGGTCCGGGAAGTTTATATACATCGATTATCCCAAACTTATTAGTATTCGGAATTGCAAAGGCGATTAAAAAAAATCAAGGGGTAAAAATCTTTGTCGCAAATTGTTCGACAGAAAGGGGAGAAACTGAAGGAATGTCAGTTGCTGACCATTTTAAGGCGATTAAAAATCATCTTGGCGGCGGAATTTTTGATTATGCATTGGTTAACAATAAAATACTTCGACGTTCAAACGACAGTTCCAAATTAGGAGAAATTAACAATATTACTTTTGACCATAAAAAGTATAACGGAATAAAGATTATATCCAAGGATTTAATCGATCGTAAGTTTCCGCTTTTTCATGATAAGGAAAAATTGGCGAAAGAAATTATTTCGCTCTATAACAGTATTCGATAGAGTCGGACGATGTTAGTGAGGGATAATATCTTTGTTTTAAGAATTTCTTTCAAATATAAAAAGCCATCTTGTCCGATGGCTTTCAACTTGAAATTGGTGTCAGCACCGGTCTTGATGCCGGAGAAGTAAGTTTGTTAACAAACGATTTGACAATGCTTTTCAAAGTTAACGGATTCTTTGGCGATTGATTCAAGCAGAAATAGAGCCAAAACATAATTGGGAAGCTGATCTTTAGAATGGCTGTAATTATAAACGCAGTAAGCGAATGTGATCCCTGGAATACAAAACTTGTAAGTAGAGTGATAAAGAGGGGCAACACCCGAGAAGTTGGTGGTGAAAAATGGCTTAAAATATCATCTTCGCGGTAGTGTATTTTGGCCACAAAAAAAAGAAACACGCTATTAATAACCACGAAGCAAAAATGGAAAATCATATTGCTTTCCATCATATATACTTCATTGCCTGCGATTATCCAAAATACAATCAATTGCCACCTTGTGATGCCAAAAAACGCCCCAATTTTAATAATTCGACCGGCAATCCGAATCAAAAAATTATCTATGGTTTCTGCCACGGCAATCGCCTCCCTTTGCTTTTTGCGATACCTGTTTTTATATCATAATTAAAAAGTAAATACAATTCTGGCAATGCTTGATTTTATGGTTTATAATAATATTGAAGAGATAATTAAAAAAGGAGACAAAATGGTAGAAGGAAAAAATGAGGGAGTGTTTATTGGTGAAATTACTCATTTCTTTCCGCATGTCTCAGCGGCGGTGGTAAAAGTTGAATCCCCGATTAAGATTGGCGATCAAATTAAAATTGTCGCCGCCAACGGTGATCAATTCGAGCAGGAGATCTCGTCAATCCAGATTGACAAAAAAGAGATTGAAGAAGCATCAGTTGGTGATGAGATCGGACTGAAAGTCGATCAAAAAGTCCATCAAGGGATGAAGGTTTACAAAATTTGAAATTGAAATCCTATATTTTCACTGCCTAGGAGGGGCAAATGAGAAGACCTCTTGTTATTGCTAATTGGAAGATGAATACGACTCTTTCGGATGCCGTAGTTTTAACGACGGTCGTTCGTGATGGGTTGGAGAAAATTTCCGGAATTGAGGTGATAATTTGTCCGCCAGCTATTTGGTTGACGGAAATTTCACAGATTGTTTGCAAAGATATTGGTCACCTAGGACTTGGGGCGCAAAATATTTATTATATGCCAAATGGCAGCTTTACCGGTGAAATTTCAGCGGAGATGGTTCGCGATGTTGCCAAATATGTCATTGTCGGTCATTCGGAGAGGAGAGATAATTTTGGCGAAACAAATGCTATTATCTCTCGGAAAGTTTCGGCGGCACTCGATGCCGGACTAACTCCGATAGTTTGCGTTGGAGAAAAAAATAAAAGCCAAAACTCAGCCAAGGAGATTGTTGGTCAGCTTCAAGAATCATTGGTTGGAGTTAACGGTGAAGAATTAAAGGAAATAATTGTTGCCTATGAACCAGTTTGGTCTGTTGGAAGTGATGAATCGGCGTCGCCTGAGCATTGTGCCAAAGTAATTAATCAGTTGCGAGAAATTGTTTCAACTCAAACTCCGATTATTTATGGCGGAGATGTTAACAGCAGCAATATTTATAATTTTGTGTCTCGACCGGAAATTGACGGCGTTTTGGTTGGCCGAGCCAGTTTAATCGCTTCAAGTTTTATCAAAATCTGCCGAATTGTGGCGGAATATAAAAAGATAATATAAAAAAACTAAATCCTAAAATCTAAATCCAAAACAAATCCAAATAATCAAAATCTAAAATTTTCAAAAAGTTTTGAGTATTGAATCATTTGAAATTGTCTAGAATTTCGAAATTAGATATTAGAATTTTATTTCCGGAGGAAATGATGACGAAAATTGCAATAAATGGCTTTGGAAGGATTGGCCGAGCAGCGGCGAAAATTATTTTGAATTCCCCTGATCTCGAGTTGGTGGCTGTTAACGATTTAACGGATTCGAAAACTTTATTATTTCTTCTGACTCACGACACGGTTTATCGGTCATTTGAAAAAGAAATTACTTTTTCTGATAAAGAAATCACTATTGGTAAGAAAAAAGTTCACTTTTTTTCCGAGAAAGATCCGGAGAAACTTCCTTGGGAAGCTTTGGGAATTGACGTAGTCATTGAATCAACCGGAGTTTTTCTAACAACAGAATTATCCAAAGCTCATATTCGAGCAGGTGCCAGAAAAGTGGTAATTTCAGCACCGGCAAAAGATGAGCAAACGCCAATTTACCTTTTGGGAGTTAACGAAAAAGAGTATCAAGGTGAGGAAATTATCTCCAACGCTTCTTGCACCACCAATTGCATTGCGCTGGTAATTAAAGTATTAAATGATAATTTTGGTGTTAAACAATCGCTTATGACAACTGTTCACTCGTACACTGCCGACCAAAATTTGGTCGATGGTCCACATAAAGATTTGCGTCGAGCGCGGGCGGCGGCTTGTAACATTGTCCCAACTACTACTGGGGCGGCAAAAGCAGTTACTAAAGTTATTATCGAGCTAGATAAAAAATTTGACGGTTTAGCAATTCGGGTGCCGACGCCGGTGGTTTCGCTCTCTGATATAGTTGCAGTTCTTGAACGTTCGGTAACAATTTCCGATATCAATGCGGTCTTTGAAAACGCTGCTGAAACGGATATGAAAAATATTTTGGCCACGACATCGGATCCCTTGGTATCATCGGATTTAATTGGAAATCCATTTTCATCGATTGTCGATTTGTCATTAACAAATGTTGTTGGTGGCAATCTGGTAAAAGTCATTGCTTGGTACGACAACGAGTGGGGATATTCAAATCGATTAGTCGAAATTGCAAAATTGATAAGCAGATAGCACAAATTTGGCTGTTAGAAAGATTGATCAGAAAAGGATAACTTTATGATAATTATTATTTTCTTTTTTTAGTCTCATTAATTTTAATTATTTTCGGACTGGTAATTAAAAAAAGGAGTATTTGGATTGCTGGGCTGATGTTTTTGGCTTTATCTTTGATCGGTTATTTTTTATTACAATTGTTTATAGGAAATCAATTTCATGTGGTATTGCCGTCACTTATGCCTAGTGCTAAGTAGAATAATTAAGTTTATGACAGTATGGAAATTATTTCAGCTTTAAAAAAATCGGGTTTGGTTGGCCTTGGCGGAGCCGGATTCCCGACTTGGCAAAAGTGGCAGGCGGTGGCCGACTCCTTAGAATCAAAAAAATTTCTGGTTTGCAACCTGACGGAGGGTGAACCGGGAGTTTTTAAAGACGAATATATCTTACAAAATCATTTGTCGGAACTTGTTGCCGGCATTGTTTTGGCTAAAAATACTGTTGGCGCACAGCGATCATATATTTTCCTAAATGATAAATTTGGGAAATATCTATCAAAGATTAAAAAAATGATTAGAGGTAAAAAAATTGAAATTTTTATTGATACCGGCGGCTATCTTTGCGGAGAGGAGACGACTCTCTTGCAAACAATTGAAGGAAAATTGCGACAACCGCGAGCCAAACCACCATATCCGACAAATTATGGTTTGTATGGCTACCCGACTTTAATAAATAATGCTGAAACATTATATCGGGCTTATTTAATCTCCGAGGGCAACTTCGATCTCAAAAGATTTTATTCACTCTCAGGTGATTATATTAAGCGAAGAATTATTGAAAAAAATATTGGTGCCAAAATTAAGGAGATAATCCCCGATCGTTTTTTAGGAGATATTAATTTTGTTCGGGTAAACGGTTGTTCGGGATTTTTTGCCAAAAAAGAGGATTTTGAACAAATTATTGACGGAGTTGGGGCAATCAAGATTTATGGTAAAAGCAGAAAGATTATCGACGCGCTTATTGAGTCAATAAATTTTTTGAAGACCGAGTCGTGCGGAAAATGTACACCGTGCAGAGAAGGATTGTACCGAATTGCCGAATTGGTGGGCAAATTATCAACTACTTCCAGTTTGTGGGATAGAAAAGAATTGATCGAATTAATTTCTGAAATTGCCGAAAATGCCGAAATTTCCAGTTTTTGTCCACTCGGTGCTTCAATATCGCGGCCGGTAATTTCAGTAATTAAAAATTTCAAAGAAGAAATTTTGGGAGAGGTATAATATTTGTAAATTCGTTCAGAGATTTATCACACGGACAATTGCGGATAAAATTTCCTCCGATCCGTGTAGTAGGTCTGTTATAGAATCTAATCATTGAAAGAATATGGCGAAAAATTTTGAAATAAAAATCAACGGTAAAAAATATAAGGTATCATCCGATGACACGATTTTACAGATTGCCAAGAAAAATAATCTGAAAATTCCGACACTTTGCCACCACCCTGATCTGCCGGCTAGTGCCAATTGCCGGCTTTGTTTGGTCGAAATAGCATTTGCTGAAAATAATCGAGTGGTTACTGCTTGCTCGACCAAGGCCTCGGAGGGAATGGAAGTAAGACTCGATACTAAGAAGGTAAAATTATCTAGAAAACTAAATTTGGAGATGTTACTTTCGGATCATATTAAAAAATGTCCCGATTGCAACTGGTTAGATAATTGTGAATTAAAAAAGCTGGCTGAGGAATTTGGTATTAAAAATTCAAGATTTACCGAACGGCGGCGACACTTTAAAATTGATGCTAAAACACCGTCGATCTTCTGGGATTCTTCGAAATGCATTGAATGTGGGAATTGTGTTTCGGCTTGTAATGAAATTGCTGGACTTTCAAATATTGAAAGCAAATATCGTAGTCATTCAATAATATTTGGTCCGGTTGGTGGAAAAAGCTTTGCCGATACCGACTGTATTTTTTGTGGCCAATGTGTTGTTCACTGTCCAGCCGGTTCTTTACAGGAAAAATCAAGCATTTTGCCAGTGAAAAAATTGCTGGAAAAGAAAAATAAAAAAGATGTTTTAATTGCCCAATTTGCACCATCTACTCGCTATTCAATTGGTGAATTATTTGGAGAGCCAGCAGGGAAGAATTTGGAATATAAATTGGTAACTGCTCTGAAAAAACTCGGTTTTGACTATGTTTTTGATGTCAATTTCGGTGCTGATATCACAACTTTGGAAGAAGCGGCGGAGTTGGAAGAACGTTTGCAGACAAAAAGAGACGGGCCGATGTTTACGTCATGTTGTCCGGCTTGGGTTCGCTACGTTGAAACTTTTCATCACGATCTAATCCCCCATTTAACCAGTACAAAATCGCCGACTCACTGTTTGGCGGCGGCAATTAAAACATATTTTAGCAAGAAAATTAAGGTTGGTTCATCGAGAATAAAAATTGTGGAAATTATGCCTTGTATTGCTAAAAAATACGAAGCGACACTGTCAGAGATGCGTATCGGACTTTTGCCGGAAATTGATTTTGCTTTGACGGTTCGTGAAATGGCCAAAATTCTAAAAGACGAAAAAATTGATCTACCAAAATTGGAAGATTCGGAGTTTGATTCACCGCTTGGTCAATCGTCTGGTGCGGCGGCAATTTACGGATCATCTGGTGGAGTAATGGAATCGGCGCTTCGGACGCTGGTAGCAAAAATCGGCAAATCAGAGATGCCTAGGTTAGAATTTGGTCAAATTCGGGGGATGGATGGGATTAAAGAATCATCAGTTGATATTGATGGTGAAATTTTGGAAATTGCTGCTGTTTCTGGATTAAAAAATGCCGGAAAATTGATTGCTGAAATTAAATCTGGTGTTAAACGCTATGATTATATTGAAGTAATGGCTTGCCCTGGCGGTTGTTTGGGTGGCGGCGGACAGCCGATTCCAACGACTCCGGAAATTCGAGCCCAAAGAAGTGCTGCCTACTACACCGACGATCAAGGAAAAGAAATTAGACGAGCACACGAAAATCCTGATATTATTAAAATGTACCAAGGTTTGGATTCGAAACCGATGAGTCGAAAAGCAAAAAAGTTGTTTCACCGAAAATTCCGAATCCGAAAACCAAAATTAAGTAAAAAGTAGGGAACAAATGAACTATCTCAAAGATGCAGAGATTGAAAGAAAAAGTGTTTTTCTTCGAGTTGATTGGAATGTTCCATTGAAAGATGGCGAAATTGTTGACGATAAACGGATTAGAGCGACTATCCCAACTATTGAGTATTTGCAGTCCAAGAATTGCAAAATTATTATCGGTACTCATTTGGGTCGGCCGGATGGAGAAATTGTCCATGCTCTTTCAACCAGAAAATTGGCTCAGAAATATTCCGAACTGGAAAAAACCAAAGTTATTGCCACCGATTATGTAATTGAGTCGCCGGTGAAATTGCAAGTTGAAAAGATGCGACCAAAAGATATTTTAGTTTTAGGCAATTTACGCTGGCATGCCGAAGAGGAAACCAACAATCCGGCTTTTGCTCATATTTTGGCATCGTATGCCGATGTTTATGTTGACGATGCCTTTGCCGTCTGCCACAGATCTCACGCATCAGTTGAAGAAATTACTAAATTTTTGCTAGGATTTGGCGGATTTTTGCTGGAGAAAGAGATTACCTCACTGAAAATACTCACCGAATCGCCGAGACAGCCGTTTGTTTTGGTTTTGGGCGGAGCAAAAATCCAAGATAAAATTGGAGTGATCAAAAAATTAATTCCCGAAGTTAGCAAAATCCTGATTGGCGGAGCGATAGCTAACACTTTTCGTTATTTTCAAGGAATGCCAGTCAGTCATTCTCTGTACGAGCCGAAAACCGAATATTTAATTGGAGAGATTGTTAATTTAGCAGGTGATAAATTGGTTATTCCAACCGATGATAAACGAAAAGATTTGGGTGGCGGAAATTTTGCTATTCTTGATATCGGTCCGGAGACTATTGAAAATTACAAAAAAATTATCGCCGAGGCAAAAACTATTTTTTGGAATGGTAATATGGGGTATAGTGAAGAAGCAGAGTTTGAATTGGGAACACAAGAGATTGCTAAGGCAATTGAAGAAAATCCAATGACAAAGATTGTTGCCGGTGGCGATACGGTTGGTTTTCTGACATCACATCAAATGGAAAATGGGTATAGTTTTATTTCAACCGGCGGTAGTGCAACCTTGGAATTTTTGGCCGGAGTTGAACTTCCAGGATTAAAAGTTTTGGGATATTATGATAGTAAGTAATTTTAAATTCTAAATTTAAAATTTTAAAATCAATACAATTATCCAAATGCTTGAAACATTTAAAATTATTTTAAAATTTACAATTTAAAACTTAAAATTCAAAAATCATGTTTATATCACTTGGAGAGTTGTACAAAAAAGCCAATAGCGATGGCGTAGCAGTTGGTGCCTTTAATACTAATAATTTAGAAGTAACGCAAGCAATCGTTGAGGCAGCGGAGAAGACCGGTTTTCCGTTGATTATTGCAACAACACCGGCGGCGATAAAATATGCCGGCCTGAAAGAGATATTTGACATTGTTAAAGATTTAATTGACGAATCAAAAATTCCAATGCTAATTCATTTGGATCATGGAAAAGATATTGAACTAATTAAAGAATGTTTGGATGCCGGTTATCGTTCGGTGATGTTTGATGGTTCAGACCTTTTGTATGAAAATAATGTTTCTGAGACGAAAAAAGTTGTTGAGTTGGCGCATAAATACAGCGCGGTCGTTGAAGCAGAAGTAGGTGTAGTTGGTCGTGGCGAAGAGGGCAGAGAAAAAATTCTGGCTAAATATTCAGACCCAGATATCGCTGCCGACTTCGTAAAATTAACCGGTGTTGATAGTTTAGCCGTTTCCATTGGTAACATTCATGGCGCACCAGAAAATGAGAAATTAAACGTTGACCTTTTGAAGGAGATTCATGAAAAAGTTTCTATTCCGCTGGTTTTGCATGGAGCATCGGGGGTTTCACGTGCTGATATTTTTGCGGCGATTAAAAATGGCATTAGAAAAATTAATATTGATACTCAACTTCGGCGAGCATTTACCGAGAGTTTAAAGGAAAATGTCGGGGACTCGGATAAAGATATTCGTGATTTTCTTGCCAATGCTAAAGACGATGTTAAAGTAGTCGTGGAAAAATACTTAAAATTATTTAATAATTTGGAATAAAAAACACGAACATCTAGATTTGAAATTTCTGCTTGCCTGCCGGCAGGCGAAACAATACCCAAATTCCAATTTCTGAAATTTTAAATATTTTATTTTGTTTCGCACTTTGTTATTTAAGTTTAATTTAATTTTCTGTCATGTATGATGTTGTAACAATTGGTGATGCTTTTTTGGACTTTTATATTTTTTCAAATGATTTTAAAGTTCAAAATGATCGCGGTTTCAAATCGGGGAAATCGCTAAGTTTTGATTATGGTGCGAAAATTGATGTCGAAAAAATTGAATATCACACTGGTGGCTCGGCAGTTAATGCGGCGATTTGTTTTGCAAAAAACGAACTTTCGGCGTCAATATTGTCATTTGCCGGAGATGATTCTGCTGCCAAAAAAATTATTGGTCGAATTGAAGAATGTGGTGTTTCCGCCGAACTTCTAAAACACGATGCCCAGCCGACAAATACGTCAATAATTATTAGTTGTCATGGTGATCGGACAATTTTGGCTTATCACGGAGAACGGGATTATAATGATTTAACTTTGGCAAAAAACTTAAAAACTGGATGGTTTTATTTGGCGCCGATAAAAGAAAATTCAGCAATTTTAGAAAATAAAATCATTGAACATATTGCCAAAAATGGTTCGGGTTTGGTTTGGAATCCTGGTCCGCCGCAAATAAAAGAGGGCGTCAAAAAAAATAAACATTTGTTGCATCTTTGCAATATCTTAATTCTAAATCGTGAAGAAGCGCTTGATTTTTCCGGATGTGGAAAAACTACAATTGAAGATTGTTTAAAGAACTTATATGATTTTGGACCAAAATTAGTTGTCGTTACCAACGGAAAGGCCGGTGCCAAGGCCTTTGACGGAGAAGTTTTTTATCAGATAGATTCGTCTCCAGATGAAAGAATTGACGCTACTGGGGCCGGAGATTCTTTTGCCAGCGCCTTAGCATCTAAAATTATTTTAGAATCTGATGGTGTAAAAGCGCAAAGTTTTTTCCCAGAAAGAGAAGTGATTTTAGAGGCACTAAAATGGGGAATCGTTACATCTGGCTTGGTTGTCGGAAAAGTTGGTGCCAATAGTGGTTTGGTTTCAAAATCAGAGATTGTCGAAAAGTCGGAAAATCTGGTAAAATTGGAAGCGAAAGTATATTCTTAAAATCAATATCTAATTTCTAATTCTAAATTTCTAAATAAATCCAAAATTAGAAGTTCAAATTAAAACAAAAACAAAAAGAGCGGACTGTCTCTTTTTTTCGTATTTTATTGAGTTTGTAATTTTTTAGGAGCCGAATTTATGAGGCGACACATTGCGATATTTGTCGGACCGGCAATCGAGGATATTTTTTCCGGCAAAAAAACCGTTGAATGTCGATTTTCGAAGTCGCGAGTTTTGCCATATGGCCAAGTTGCCAAGGACGATATTATTCTGTTGAAAAAATCAGGCGGTGATATTCTCGGCCAATTTACGGTTGATAATGTGCTTTATTATGATAATTTATCATCAAAGTCGGTTGAAGTTCTAAAACGGGAATATGCCAAAGCGATTGCCGTTGATGAAAAATTTTGGCAAGAAAAAAAGAATAACAAATTTGGTACTTTAATATTTTTGAAAAACCCCAAACGCTTTGTTTTTCCAATAAAATTCAAAAAGAAAGATCGTCGACCTTGGCTGTTGGCAGATAAAAAAAAGCCGTGAGGTGTTCTCACGACTGGGAAATTGATTGCGGATTGCAATCATTTGGTTTTTTGGAAGAATCGGGAGTATCATCTTCAGAAATCGGTCGATCTTCTTGAGTTTTTTTGGAATTATTTGGTTGATAACTATTAGTATACCCAAACCCGACTGGGCTTTTCGGCATGGTTACCATCTCCTGACTCCTGAACGGCGAATTACACATCGTATAAAATTGTATATCGTATAAAATCGTCTGTCAAGAAGTAGTTGAAATTGTTTCAAAAATTTGCTTTACTGATATTATCAAATTGATAT
>CAZEVI010000015.1:0-16298 GCA_964515615.1 uncultured Candidatus Saccharibacteria bacterium
TTAACAAGAAATATTTAATTAAATGAACTCCGCCAAATGTGTGTGCCTAAAACATAAATATTCACAGAGTTTGGTTTATAATAGATTATATGAAGCAGAAAATTTTATTGCACGCATGTTGCGCGCCGTGTACCGCTGGTGTTTATTATCAGTTGATTGATGAGTTTGATGTTACGCTTTTTTGGTATAATCCAAACATTTTTCCAAAAGTCGAGCACGACCGGCGGTTAAACGAGCTTTTAAATTTTTGCGACAGTCAAAATATTCGAGCGTTTATTGGTGATTATGATTGGTCAGAGGAGCATGCTTTTTGGCTGGAGAGTGTCAAAGGATTGGAAAAAGAGCCGGAGAAGGGGAAACGTTGCGGAATTTGCTATAAAGTGCGGCTGGAGGCGACGGCTGCCATTGCGGCTCAGGCCAATGACCATCACCCGAAAACATTTGATTATTTTGGTGCTGAGCTGTCAATATCACCTCACAAAGATGCCGAAGTTATAAATCGAATCGGAAAAAAAATTGCCGAAGATTCCGGCATCAAATATTATCTTGCCGATTTTAAAAAGAACGATGGTTATAAAAAAGGGTGTCAAATTTCTAAAGAGCTCAAGCTTTATCGTCAAAATTATTGCGGTTGCGAATTTTCTCAACCCAGCGGCAAATAATTGAAATCAACTATTTTGATTTGAAATTTCTGCGCGTCTCTCTTTCAATATCTCTTTTTTTGGAAATCTCGCGTTTGTCGTGGAGTTTTTTGCCACGGGCGAGAGCAATTTCCAACTTTGCCCGACCGTGTTTTAGATATAATTTGGTCGGCACTATCGTTAAACCTTTTTCCTCTGATTTTCCTATCAACCGATTAATCTCCTCTGAGTGCAATAATAATTTTCTTGTTCGTTGTTGATCACCGGTGGCGACTGAAATAATTCCGCCGACCCACCATGCTTCACCACCAATAATTTTAATGTGGGAACCAGCGAGTTGTAATTGATTAGCTCTGACTGCCTTAATTTCTTCGCCGGTTAAAACCATACCGGCCTCCAATGTTTCAACAAAAGTATATTCGAATTTGGCTTTTCGATTTATTAAATTCTTTGATTTTCTTTTTTTTACATTCATTTTCAGACGTAGTATTTACTGCTCTTTGGAAAATATTTTAGTAATCGTCGGCCATTCAAGTATTATTACCGAAATTGAAGCAGCCAAGGGAATTGATAAAACGGCGCCAACAATTCCCAGAAGTTTAGCGCCAATCAAAAGAGCCAATAAAATTATTACCGGCGAAATCCCGATAGCTTTTTGCATAATTTTGGGAACAATCAAAATATTTTCCAAAATTTGAACAATGAAGTACATACCAATTACTAGCAACATTAGCCAAGGGGAAACTGTTAGCGCAACTAGCGCAGCTATGGCACCGGAAATAATTGGCCCGATTGTTGGAACCAACTCCAAAAGTCCGGAGATTATTGCCAAAATTAATGCATATGGAACGCCGATAATTGTTAGCCCGATAAAATCGAGGGTAAAAATTATCAATCCTAAAAGCATTTGCCCGCGAAACCAAGAGCCGACTTTTAGCGATATTTTATCAATTACCATTATGGCCTGCTCTTTTTGGCTTGGCTTAAAAAGTGATGATATATATTTTTTTGCGTTTGATTCATCGATTAAAAGATAGAAAGTCAAAACAAAAACCATTAAAATTGTGAACACGCTTCTAATAATTCCAGCAGTAAGAGAAAAGAGGTTTGTAGTTAGAGCTCCAAGATTTGAAGAAAGATTATCAAGAGTTTTTTGAATGGTTGGAACGTGCTGTCGCAAACTGTTAATATTTGAATTGCGAAAATAATCGGGAATACTTTGGGCCAGCTGAGAGGTTTGATTAATTAACGGGGGGATAATAATATATACCACAGCAAAGAGTATGCCGATCAAAATTAGAAACAGGGTGATTATTGACAATATTCGGCCAATATATTTTTGCCAGGTTTTTACAACCGGCGAAAATGTAGCAACTAAAATTAGCACTACAAAAAACAAGGCGACGATGTCTTTGACCAAAAAAAGCAGATAAAAACCGATGGCGATTAAAATGATTTTGGCAATTGTCCAAGTTGAAATTTCGACTTTTAATTTTTCCGGCATAAAACCTCCCTATGTCTTATTTATTCATCTCTCTGGATTTTAGCATAAATTTAAGATATAATAAAGCTGTTTATATTTTTTAATATTTACTTTTATGTGCAATTTTAAGACAATTTTTTTTGTTTTGAAAAATTAATTTTTATTTTTTTTTTACGGGGATTAGCGCAGCCCGGTAGCGCGCATCGTTCGGGACGATGAGGTCGGCGGTTCAAATCCGCTATCCCCGACCAAGCCCCTGTAGCTCAGTAGATAGAGCAATCCCGTCCTAAGGGAGTGGCCGTAGGTGCAACTCCTACCAGGGGTACCAGTTTTAATTTAAAATTTAATGGTGTGGAAAAAAGTAATTGAAGAAACAATTGAATATTACAACCAAAAAATTTCCGGATTGGAGAAACAAGTCAAGGAAACTCGAGAAAGTGCGGCAAAATCTCCCGGTTCAATGCAATCTTGGTCCGACAAAAGCAAGCAAGAATTTTCTCAACTTGCCGATTCACTGTCAAAAAATTTACAACCTCTAAAAAATTCAGTAAAAAAAATTAGCGAAATATTAACTACAAAAAAAAATTCAATCGGAAATCAAGTTGTCATCGGCTCTATTGTTAAAACCAAGGAATCCGGCGAAGATAGTAATGAATATTTGTTAATAGTCCCTGGAGTTGGCGGAGATCAAATTAAAGTTGACGAAATCGAATATTTTTTACTTTCTGAAAACTCTAATTTGGCGAAAGAGCTTTTAGTGAAAAAATTGAACAGCAAAATAGTTCTCAAATCCGGTATTGAGATTTCAATAGTTGAGATTATTAACAGCTAATTTCGACGCTTGCTCTTCACAAATTTAGCACTATTTTGGAATTATTTTAACAAATATTTTTTTGCCGATTTTCAAAACTGTCGGTTCTGTTGGGGTAAAATTAATATCATCAATTTTATTACCATCAGCGGTTTTGACTGCCCCACTTTCCACCAACCGTCGCCACTCGCTGCCGGATGAAACTATCGATTTTGCCACCAAAACTTGCATTGCCGATTGGCCATCTTCTAAAATAATTTCTTCAATATCAGTTGGAATTTCACCTTTGGAAAAAGTGTTTTCGAAAAATTTTTGCTCGGCTTTAGCGATTTCATCTGAATGATAAAATTTTACAATTTCAAAAGCCAATTTTATTTTGATATCTCGCGGATTTGTGTCTGAGGAAAGCTGTTTTTGAAAATTTTTAATTTCTGTCATTGGTACTCTGGTGGCTAATTCAAAATATTTGATAATCAAATCATCATTAATTGACATTATTTTACCAAACATATCGCGAGCCGAATCAGTAAGATTTATAACATTTCCCCAACTGGAACTCATTTTCCGGCCGTCAATTCCCTCGATTAACGGATTGGTAATAATATCTTGAGTATCCTGACCAAAATGTTTTTGCAAATCGCGACCGGCGAGTAAATTAAATCGCTGATCAGTTCCGCCAAGTTCAACATCGGCCTTTATTGCTACCGAATCATATCCTTGCATCAGCGGATAGAGTACTTCGCGCAAGGAAACGCGTTTGCCGTCATCGAGTCTTTTGCGAATATTTTCTCTGGCAATAAAATTATTCAATGAAAAAACATTTGCCTGTTCGCAGATTTCATAGTAATTAAGTTTTTTCAGCCATTCGCTGTTATAGTGGATCTCGCATTTATCTATATTGATAATTTTCCCCGCTTGTTCTACATATTTTTCCATGTTGGTTGTAATTGTTTCCGCCGAAAGCATTGGTCGTTCGGCATCTTTGTCGGAAGTATCACCGATTACTCCGGTAAAATCGCCGATAATCAAAACAACTTTGTGCCCCAGAAGTTGAAAATCATGCAATTTCAAAAGTGGCACTGCTCGGCCGATATGAATGTTTGGACTGGTTGGATCAATACCAAGTTTAATTCGCAATACCTTGCCGGATTTCAATTTTTTGTGTAATAAATCAGCTTCAATTACTTCTTCTACTCCGCGAGTTAGGAGTTCATTAATTTTTTCATTGTCGGTATTTGTCATTTTTTAATATTAATATTCTTTTCTTGATAATATCATTTTTGTTGCAACAATTAAAGTTTTTGTTAAAAATAACAAAAACTCTGTCTTTAATTATTTACTTATTGGCAAATTTGGTATATGTTAAAAAAGAAAGGAGTGGTAAAATTGGGGCTAATACCTGGCAACAATTATTACCAAACGTGGTTGTATGATCCAACTTCTAGAAGGAAATGTTTAGTTGAAAAAACTGTCGATGTAAGTGGACAATGTCGTTTGAGAGATGGGAACCCACGTGATAAAATTATTTTTCTTTATACTCGTGACAGTAAAGGCCAGATTGTTGAGATTTTGCGGGTAAAGATAAACTCTAATAAAGTATTGGAAAGAGTTCATTTTAGTTTTTCCGATTTGGAGAGGGTTAATCCGATTCGTGTATGGTCAACAGTCGGGCCAGATGGAGCAGTGTTGTGTTGTTGGGCAAACAAACTATCTTGTAGTGTAGATGATTTGAAAAGATTAATTTTCGAAAATGCGCCGGAAAAATGAATTCCAAGCCGCTCGGGCATGGGTAGTACCAGCCCGTTTTTTTATCACAACGGGAGATATTACGATCCTTGCCAAATTATGAACTAAACGGAATTACAAATAATTCAAGCATTAAAATATCAGACAATAGACATCAGACACTAGACAATAGACATCAGACGATAGACATCAGACGATAGACATCAGACACTAGATGTTAGAAATTAGAACTTGCTTTTATGATAACTTCCCGTCTTTCATTGTAAAATGCTGATCGGCTTTGGCTGACATTGTTGGGTCGTGAGTAACAGCAATGATGGTTGTTTTTTCCAATTTGGCCAGTGATTTTAGAAGCTTAATCACGTTATCGCCGGTTATGCTGTCCAAATTTCCAGTTGGCTCATCGGCTAAAATTAGATTAGGTTTGTTAACCAGCGCTCTGGCGATTGCCACGCGTTGCTGTTCGCCGCCGGAAAGTTTTGCGGGCAATCTTTTTGATTTTGTTTCATCGATTCCAACCTCTTTCAAAAGTTTTTCCGCCCGCGATTTTTGATCGGATTTTTTAATTCCGGCAAATTCCATTGGCAGCATTACATTTTCCACAACGGTTAAATTGGGTATTAAATTGTAATTCTGAAAAACAAAACCAATTTTGTTGCGACGATAATTTATCAGTTTCCGATCTCCCATTCGAGTAATATTTTTACCGTTAACAAAAATTTTCCCTGATGTAGGTTTGTCAAGCGCTCCAAGCAAGGCCAGCAATGTTGATTTTCCACTGCCTGATTTACCAACGATTGTGGCAAATATTCCATCACCAAGTTCGAAATTGACATTATTTACTGCAACAACAGCAGTGTCGTCTGACTGAAATTTTTTTGTTAAATTCATTACTTTTAGCATATTTTCTCCTCTGTCATTCCGGACTTGATCCGGAATCTATATTTATTTTTTCTAGATCCTAAATCAAGTTCAGGATGACAATAAGTGACATCTATTCACTACGAAGCACCTCAGCTGGTCGGACTTTTGAGATAAAGAACGCCGGAAGTGCCGAACCGATAATGGCGATGATAACAGCGGCGCCCAAACCGTAAAAAATTATTTGCCATCCGACAGTAGCATGGAGATTACGAATAGCATCGCCGGCACCACCGGCAAATCGCATCATTGCTTGCCCACCAGCGTCACTAAACCCACCGTGGCTGATACCAGTAGTTGAAGTTGACGATGTTGAATTATTGACCAATACATTTAGGATCGGATTAGATAGTACTACTCCAAGAATCATACCAACGATGCTTGATGTTAAAGTTAAAACCAGCGATTCGACCGAAAACTGGCTGACAATTAAAATGTTAGATGCTCCAATAGCTTTCAAAACTCCAATTTCCCGTCTGCGTTCGCGAACGATCATTATCATTGTTAAGAAAATAATGATTGAACCCGCAACTAAAGAACCGATTAAACTGTAAAGTGAAATAGTTCGTATGTTCTGCAAAGGCTCAACTGCGCTCTGGGCAGACTGTTCTGATGTTGTAACATCAACGCTAGTACCAAGCTTATCTTTGATAGCTGACTGTGTAGCTGAAAGCGAGTCAACAGAATCAGTTGTTGCGATGATAGAACTAACTTGGCCAACCTGGCTAGAAAGATTCTGGACTGTTGTAATTGACATAATAATACCGCCATTAGCAAAAGTATTGCCAGCATCAAATATACCTTTGACTGTAATTGTTTGCCCATAAGCTGTAAAAGATTCACCGGCAGAAATATTATTTTGGCTTGCCAAGGATTTTCCGATCATAGCTTCATTTGCAAATGATGATGCATCAATTTTGCTACCGGATTCAATGGTAAATGTTGTGGCGTTTAAGGCTGATAAATTCGAAAGATCATTAATACCAATAACCGTTATTGGCATTGAGAATGTTTTTCCAGTTACATCTTGGCCATTTGCCATTGTTCTACGAGAGCCATTATTGTCAGATGGTCTTTCAACCGGCGGGGCAGTCAATGAAGTTTCTGCATTTGTGTTGGTAGTTTCGTTTCTACCAAAAGGGTTCAATGATGTATTAGCACCAATAGTGGTAAGTCGGTCACTCAATGTTGTTATCACATTATTTATGTGAGGAATAGATTTAATATCACTAATGTTCTGATCTGTCAGTAGTGTCCCACCACCTTCAAATCCTCGCATACCGGCAGGTGAAACATTAATAGTATTTCCAATTGAACTTTTAACTGAATCAATTTTCCCTTGTACAGTTTTCAACGATTCCAACATCACAAGCGCCATGGCAATTGAAATCGACAATATTAAAACAATTGAAGTTGTCCTGATACTGTTTCTAAATGCATTTTTCACTCCCCGAATTATTGTGCCCATTTCTCTGCTCCAATTTTAAATTTTAGATTAAAAATTATCCCGCAATAATATGGCCGGCGCAGGGGGAGGACGCCGGCCATATTATTGCCCAATTTTATTAATTAATTATTATTACCCGTGCATCAATTTGTCCTGAAGAATTTGACCTTCCAGAAACAGTAATTGCTTGACCGGTTACCAAATCCGATTTTCCGGCAATGTCACCATTTTTTCGAATTTGGGTCGAGTCGGAAATTGTGACCGTATAATCTTTGTTGTTGCTGTCTTTGTAAACTGTCAAATTATCACCGTCAATTTTAGTAATTTTAGCGACCAAACTGTTCGATGACCGTTGATATTTATTATCACCGTACATTATTCTTCCCATATGCCCGCTAAATTGATTTCCCTCGGCCATAATATCTTTTTGAATATCGAAACGATCATGGCCATTATGATAAAACGTTAACTTGGCAACTCCGGCAATTCCAGCCAAAATTATTAGAACTGCGATTATTGATAGGGTAATTGCCAGTGCTTCGTGATTATGATGTTGGCCGGCATGATTTGTTTGGTACACGGTTGATTTTTCTTCTACCGATTTATTTTCTTTTTCGTCCATATTTACCTCTCAAAATTAATTATTACATCTCTATAATAAATCTGCTGTCTGAGAAAAAGCTTAAAAATTCGAACAATGCAGTATTTTAATCTTTGAGCTATTTTAAGAGTTTAATACTAAATTCGCTACCATTTCCAGCAGTCGAACTGGCGGTAATTTCACCACTATGGAGATCGACGATTTGTTTGGCAATTGAAAGTCCAAGACCGTAACCGTCGGTTTCGCTTGCCAATTGGTTTTTGGTTCGCGATTGGTCGGCTCGATAAAAACGATCAAAAATACGTGGCAGATCGGAGGATTTTATGCCAATTCCAAAGTCTTTAATTTTGACTAAATGATGTTTGTTTTCAGAAGACATTTTCAAAATAATTTTTGAATTTTTTGGACTATATTTTATTGCGTTGTCCAAAAGCATTACAAAAAGTTCAGTTAACATTGCCTGGTCGCCAAAAATTTTGGCATTTTTTAATTTTGCTTCAAATTCAATATTTTTCTTTTTGGCTAAGCTCTCGACTTTTTCGTAAGCCGCAACAATCACTTCATCCAAATTGAGAGTTGTAAAGTCAACCTTTGTCGTTTCATCGAGTTTCGCCAATTTAAGTAGAGCACTGGAAAGTGTTTCCAGTTTTCCGATCTCTTCCAAGTTAGAAGTTAGAATTTTTTTAGCACTAGATGCAGAAAAATTTTTGTCTCGAAGTGTTACCTCAATTTCTGTCCGCAGTGCCGCTAGTGGAGTTTTCAGCTCATGTGAAGCGTCGGCAGTAAAACGGTTTTGTTCATCAGCGGCTTCTTTTAGCGGTCGTAATGTCCAACGGGCCAAAAAGTAGCTGGCAAATGCTGAGAGCATTAAAATAAATAAATTAAAATAGGCCAAATTATGTTTGAGGCGGGCGTTGCTATCATCGAGCTGTTGCGAACGTAGATCGGAAAAATCATACATTGATTGCATTCCTATCCACCTGGGAGTATTTTTAATTATTAGATCTTGACGGTTGAGTCCGCGATCAATTTCGTTGGAGGAAATTTGATAGATTGCCACTGAAAAACCAACACTGATCAGCATTACGATCAACACATAAAAACCGGTTAATTTTGCGATCGCAGCGGTAAATTTCATTTGTCGGATAATTTATATCCAAATCCTCGAACTGTTTGAATTAATTGTAACTTTTTTGGAAACGGTTTGTCGATTTTATTTCGCAAGTAACCAATGTATACCTCAACAGTATTTGGCAAAATATCAGCATCGTAATCCCAGACGTGAGAGATAATATTATCTTTAGTTAATATTCGGTTTGGGTTGCGCACTAAATATTCCAAAAGTGAAAATTCAGTTGATGAAAGATCAATTTTCTTGCTATTGTGCCTAACTTCAAATGTCAGCGAGTTTAATACTAAGTCATCAATTTTTAATATATTTTCTTTAGCCTCTGTTGGTCGGCGAAGCAGTGCACGAATTCGAGCCAAAAGTTCAACAAAAGCAAACGGTTTGACCAAATAATCATCAGCACCGGCATTTAGCCCTTCGACTTTGTCGTTTAATTTGTCTTTAGCGGTTAACATTAGTATTGGCGTTTGATTTTCTTTTTCTCGCAAAATTCGGCAAATTTCGATGCCGTCGATCTCCGGCAACATTCGATCGAGAATTATAAGATCATAATCAATTGTCATTGCCTGTCCGAGCCCATCTTGTCCGTCACAGGAAATATCAACAGCAAATTTTTCCTGTTCTAAACCGCGTTTTACAGCGCCGGCAATTTTATGATCGTCTTCGACAACGAGTATTCTCATAACAAAAACTCATAACTAATAGTTGATAACGAATAACCATAACTATTTAGTTAATTAATTTTCCTGTTGTGACTATTCGTTATTGGTTATTAACTATTCGTTAACTCAAAATTATACCACAATCCTGAGAAAATGTTGAGAATCAGATAATTGTCTATTAATTAATAACAATTGACTAAACTTATAAATATTTGTATCAACGCTTTGAACTGTTTATGCAAAAAATAATCTCCTAGAAAGAAAAATCCTCCGATTATTATCTGGAGGATTTTTTATATTTTTTTTATTTTAGTTTTGACTTTTGACGTTTGCGTTTTGGGTTATTTCCTGACATCTTTTTTTAGAGATCTGGCTGGACGAAATCGTGGCATTTTTGATGCGGCGATTTTAATTTTGGCTCCGGTTCGCGGATTAACTCCGGCTCTGGCTTTTCGTTTGCCGACATCAAAAGTTCCAAATCCTGTCAGTGTAACTTTTCCGCCTTTTTTGAGTTCTTTTGAAACGATTGAAAAAGCCGTATCAATCCCCACTGTTGCCTCGCGGCGAGACAAACCGGTTTTTTTGGCAACCGCATCAATCAATTCACTTTTATTCATATGCTCCTTCCCCGCCTCCTTATTCGTTTAAGTTAATTATTTTATTAATTCGGGAAATCTTGGTGCAAATTTTCTTCTCTGGGTCTATCTCAATTAAAACTCCGGAGAAATTTACCTCTCCACTTGCTACTTTATGCGATACCGGCAATTGTGTCAAGAAGCGTTCGATTATAATTTCTTTTTCAACTCCAAGAACTGAATCAATCGGGCCTACCATTCCAACATCGGTAATGTAGCCACTGCCAGCTGGAAAAATTGTTTCATCGGCGGTTTGAACGTGGGTGTGAGTTCCAACGATGGCGGCGACATTACCGTCTAAATATCGGGCAAATGCAATTTTTTCCGACGTCGCTTCGGCATGAAAATCAACCAAAATTGGAAGGTCAGGATTTTCTTCGGCAATTTTTTTGGTTAGTGTAAAAGGATCGTCCAAATTTGCCGGAACGAAAATTCTGCCTTGAACATTAATTAGCAAAAGTTTTTTGTTATTTTTTTCAATTATGGCAACACCTCGGCCGGGGACTTCTTGCGGGTAGTTAGCCGGACGAAGAACGTGGGTTGTTGAATCATCTAAATATTCAATAATGTTTTTGTTGTCCCAAATATGATTTCCGGAGGTGAAATAATCAATGCCGGCATCAATCATCTCTTCGTAAGTGGCGAAGGTCATACCATTTCCGGCAGCCAGATTTTCACCATTAGCAACTACAAAATCAACCGCGTGTTCTTTGACAATACCGGAAATTAATTTTTTACAAGCATTGCGGCCAGGTCGGCCAACAATATCACCAATAAATAAAATTTTTATGTCATTTTGTTGCATAAGATTTTTAAATTCTAATATCTAACATCTAAACTTTAAACAATTTTCAAAACTTAAAAAGTTTAAAAAAATGAATTTAGTCATTTGGATTTGTTTGGGAGTTAGCGCCTCGCGCTTAAAGTTTAAGTAAATTTGCCTTGCAAATTTACTTGGCGTATTCGGTGGCCCGGACTTCGCGAATTACATTGACCTTAATTTGACCCGGATATTGCATGTCAGTCTCAATTTTCTTGGCAATCTCTTTGGAGAGTTTTTCCGATGCCAAATCATCAATTTCTTCGGGAATAACAATTACTCGAACTTCGCGACCGGCCTGAATAGCAAATGATTTTCCGACGCCTTCGAAGGTGTTGGCAATATTTTCCAAATCTTTCAGTCGCTTAATATAGGTTTCCAATGATTCGCGACGGGCACCAGGACGAGCAGAAGAAATTGCGTCGGCGGCCTGAACTATAGCCGCTTCAACGGTTTTGATCTCGACATCTTCATGATGCGCTTCTATAGCGTGAATAATTGCCGGGTCAATCTTGTATTTTCGTGCAATATCAGCCGAAATGACAGCGTGATTTCCGGGAACATCTTGGTCAACAGCTTTGCCCAAATCGTGCAGTAGACCGGCGGTTTTGGCAATTCGAACATCGGCACCTAACTCTTCGGCCAAAAGTCCGGAAAGGCCGGCAACTTCGACGGAGTGCATTAACTGATTTTGTCCATAGGAGGTTCGATATTTTAAGCGGCCCAAAACTTTAATAATTTCCGGTGGCAAACCGGCAATGCCAACTTCGTAAGCCGCTTCTTCGCCGGCACGGCGGATATCTTCGGCAACTTCTTTTTTGGCTTTTTCATACATTTCTTCAATTCTGGTTGGGTTGACTCGGCCGTCGGCTATTAATTTTTCCAATGTTACTTTTGCCAATGCTCGGCGCAACGGATCAAAAGAAGATAACACAACCATTTCCGGCGTATCGTCGATAATCAAATCGACTCCGGTAACTTTTTCGAAAGATTGGATGTTCCGACCTTCACGACCGATTATTCTACCTTTCATATCATCGGAAGGAATTGCCACCGATGATATTGTGGTCTCAGCGGTGAACTCCGGCGCTAAGCGTTGAATTGCCGAAACAATGACTTCGCGGGCTTTTTGATCGGCAGACTCCTTAACGAACAAATTTACTTCCTTAATTTTTTTAACTAAATCTTCTTTGCCCTCTTTTTCGACCAAACCCAAAAGAACATCTTTGGCTTCATTTTTGTTCATTTTAGCAATTCGCTCCAAACTTTCTTCTTGTTTGGTTCGCAAATCGCGCAAGGTCTGTTTTAATTGCTCAACATCGTCTGATCGTTTCGACAAAGCTTTTCTTTCAGCTTCTAGCTGATCGAATTTTTTATCAATTCCCAGCTCTCGATTTCTTAACGATCGTTCAATTTCAGCAATCTCTTTTTCCTTTGGAGCCAATTCTTTCTTAATTTCCTCTTTGTATTTTAGCGCCTCATCTTTGGCCGACACCAAAAACTCCTTGCCTTCCACCTTGGCATCAGCAATTATTTTATCGGCTCGATTTTTAGCACTATCAATCTTTTTGCTTGTCAGAAGGCGAAAGACCAAAAAACCAACGCCACCGCCAACAATAAAAGCGGCGATTGCAATAATTGATAATATCACTTTTTCCTACTTTCATTTTCATTTAATTACCATCTTTTTTGAATTTCTATCACTTTATTTATCATATCTCTTTTTATTTTTTTCGTCAATTAGCAGAGTTAGTTTGATAGCTTTTTTTTTAAAAATATGATACATTTGCAAAGAAAAACTAGGAGGTGAGACAATGAATTTTCGGCTCAAAGTTGTCGGAAGTCAAGAAATGCCTTTGGCATTAAAGAAAATTTGCGACGAAATTAATAATTGCCATTATTTTCGGAGAGATCCAGAAAGCCCAAGGGTTCACAATCAAGGAAGACATCTTGAAATTTCCGCCAAGCTTGTCCAGATTCATGGCTCTGATGCGTCAATATTGGTAATTTCCTCCAATAAAGATTTGAATAAAACAATCAATGAGCTGCGGGGATTGGAAAGTATTCAAGGTCGTCATTGGGAAGTAGTTCCAATTATTCTTGATCGAAATATCTCCGAATCTTGCTAAATTTTCCCAATAACTTTATCCGGGCTTTGCGTCCGGATTTTTAGATATTCAAATTTATGCTAAAATTGTTGCATAGAAAAAGTATATTTTACAAAAAATAATTTGCAAAAATTAGCAGACAAAATTTTGCCGAAATTTTCCGGCAAAACCGGAATTAAAGTTCACTTCGGCGAGCCGGGAAATACCACTTTTTTAAATCCGAAAACCGCTGAAATTATTTATCACATAGCCAAAAAACAAGAAAGTAATACCTCCTTAATTGAGTGCAATGTTTTATATAAAGGTCAGCGAGCGGGGACAAAAAGTCATTTGGAAGTTGCAAAAAAGCACGGTTTTAATTTTGCGCCAATTGATATTTGTGACACAAATGGTGATTGGGTTGTACCGATTAATCTGAAATATTTTAAGGAGGCAAAACTCGGCAAAAACTTAAAAAAATATAAAAATTTGATCACGATTTCTCATTTTAAAGGGCATGGAGCCAATGGTTTTGGTGGGGCGCTAAAAAATGTTGGAATGGGACTTGGGTCGCGAGCTGGGAAAATGGCGATGCACAAAGCGTTTGAACTTTATGTCAATGATAAAAAATGCATTGGCTGTGGAATTTGCGCCGAAAAATGTCCGGCAGAGGCGATAGGAGTCAACGGGGTTGCTAAAATTGATCTTGAAAAGTGTATCGGTTGTGCTGCTTGCATCACCAATTGTGATCAAGAAGCTGTTGGCTTCGCTTGGGATTCACAATCATCGAAAGAACTTCAAGAGAAAATTGTCGAATATACTTTTGCAGTTTTGAAAAATCTGAAACCGGTAGCGTTTTTTAATGAGTTGAAAAATATTACCGCCAATTGTGATTGCTATGGAGTAAAAATGAAAAAAGAGGTTCCCGATATCGGTTTTTTGGCATCAACCGATCCAGTGGCAATTGACCAAGCGGGTTTTGATTTGGTCAATAAATTGGCTGGATTTGATCTATTTGAAAAATTGCATGGTATAGATTCTATCGTGCAATTAAAGTATGCCGAAAAACTCGGACTCGGTTCCCGAAAATACCAACTTATCAACATCGATCAACCAATGTACACCTCGTAGGTGTACATTAGCCGGTATAATCATCTATCATCAAACGTTTTATTTTTGACAGTACTAGTTGGTGTTGAATATTATCACCCACAAATTTCTTGTATTCGTCAGCACTAAGATCGATAAGGTTGTGAAAAAAACAGATCTGGCTAGAGCCAGGCACTTCGCAATATTCTCCAAATGATGAAAATTTCCAATCTTTCGGGTTGTCAACCAAACCAGAGGAGACAGGGTTCAAATGAATATATCTTGTTAGATGTAGAATTTGATCGTTTTTACGAATTAAAACATTCTTGAACCTTCCGGACCATAAAGGCCCGATGCGTTTGTGTTTTAGATTGAAATATCGAGTGTAACTATTTAACACTTTAGAGAGATATTTTGAAATACCATCATTTTGAATCTGTTTTAGTATTAAATGAAAATGTGTTGGCATCAGGCAGTAAGCTGCGATTTCCACTAATTTACTGTTACTTGCCAAGAGCTTAGACCAAACCAATTGTTTGCCTTTGTCATCAAAGTCAGAATACCGAGAGTATTTGTAATCAAAATTACTAAACTGATAAAGCGTCAAAGCTTCCAGCATTCTAGCAAATTCTCTAGAATTGTTAAAAATAACAAATTTTGAAATACTTCGAGAGAAAATATGATAGTATTCCCCATTTATTAATGAGTCTTCTCTAATCTGTGTCATGATTTTTTGTCCTGCACCAATGTACACCTCGTAGGTGTACATTGGTGGTTATTTTAGGAATAGGGATTTTATTTTTTGCCAGTATAAAACTACAAGAATTATTAAGATAAGGTTAGCGGCTGGGAAAATTACCAAATTTTCAAACCACTTCCCGGTTTGAATTCGAATGCCATCAAACGGTTTTGGCGGAATACCAAACATTCGTTTCCATGGCCAAAGAATTGGGATTCCTTCAATTGTGAAAGAGTCTGCAATAAGATGACTGGAGTAAGCGATTGAAGACGATATCATTACCGGCATAATGGAAATTCCCCAATATTGTGGCATTGATTTTAATATCCAAAATAATATAAAAGAATATACTAAAATTCCGACCAAAGAATGTGAGATATTCCGATGCTTCAAAAGCGGATCAGTAATTTTTCCAACAGCATGACCCAAAGGCAAAGTGTGCCAAATATCGGCACTGGCATCGTCGGCATCGGGGATTAGTGAACCCAAATAAGCCGCAGCGATTGCAAAAGCAAAAATCGCCGGCTGATATTCCGGCTTTGCCGTAGCCAAAAAATATCCACCACCGGTTAAAAGACCAATTGTTCTATGAGTTTTCCCTGTCATAAGTTATAATAATTATAGCAGAATTTTTCATAGTAATGCTTGAAAAATTGTGCTAGATAGAATATAATCAAAAAGTTGTGGCCCGGTCGTCTAGTGGCCTAGGATACCTGGTTTTCATCCAGGAGATCATGGGTTCGACTCCCATCCGGGCTACCACACCATATCGTCCAATTATGTTTTAAGAGCTTGGACTATGCTGGGAGATTTTTATTGAAATTTCTAAATTCAGATAAATTTCAGTTTTCTGAGGTTGTTTGATAGAATATAGATAAATAATTAATTCAGGAGGAGTATGTCAATCGTATCTGAATCAGAATTCAAGGGAAACCCGATGTTTGTAATTAAAAACAGTGAGGATGACCAATATCCTTTTCAATTCGGTGTTAAAAAAGCCAAGTTGGTTTTGGAAAATATTGAAGAGATTAAAAAATTTGTCGAAAAATACGACAAAGAATAATTTTATCCATTTTGTACTAGTCATTATCAGAGTAGTCTAATTTTGCTCCCATTTTCTTAATTATATTTTGCAATTAATAACGAAGGTTATTGGATTGGGCAAAATTTTAAAAAAATGCTAGGCAATTGCCTAGTAGGGATAGTCAGTTAGCTAAATCGAATGAAATTGCCGAAAGTGCTCGGCGATTTTTGAAGGGTCAAGAACAACTTCTCTTGCACCCCATTTTTGAGTCAATTCTTCTGTCCATGCGTCATAAATTCCGCTAACCTTGAAAAGTCTATTCGCCAATCGGGTAAGAACAGATTGAGGCGGAATGTTTTCTTTAACGATTTTGCAATTTTCATTAACCATTACAAAGTTACAATACATTAGACTTGTTACGAAATAAATAATTTTAACAACAAACCTTAAATAAGCTGTCAGT
>CAZEVI010000016.1:0-15749 GCA_964515615.1 uncultured Candidatus Saccharibacteria bacterium
TGGTTTGAACTCTCGATCATACCAGATTTGTTACCGATGTATCTCAGCCAGTGCACAATCTCTAAAAATATTTTCCATTTAAACCAATTTTGGAAATATTATTATATTTATCTTTTTGTTAAAATTGAAATATGAAAAACAAAATTATTGGCATCTCTGGCCCCAGTGTCTGTGGCAAATCGACTCTTTGCAAAGAAATTTGTAAAGAAAATCCCAAAATCATTTTTGTGAAAATGGACGATTTTTATATTGACGCTAAAAAATTTCCAAAATTCAAACATTGGTCAAATTGTGAATTGCCGGAAAATATTAAATTTGATTTGCTTTATGATACGCTTCATAAACTGAAATCCGGTGAGTCGACAACTATTCCAAAATATTCAAAACGAAGTGGTATTCAAATTGGAACTCAAATTGTTAAACCGGCTCCAATTATTTTAGTTGAAGGATTTTTGTTGTTTTTGAAAAAAGAAATTCGTCAACTTCTTGACATTAAAGTGTTGATTGATATTCGAAGTAATATTCAATTGAAGCGCCGCAAACAAAGACAACCGGAGCTCGACGAAGAATATTTTCACGAGGTAATTGTCCCAACTTATAACCAATATCATTGGACATTTCAAAATCAAGCCGATTTTGTACTTGATGGTCGAAAAAGTGTTGAAGAGCTAAAAAAAGAACTGGTGAAAATAATTACTGCTAAACAAAATTTTTCAAAATTTTAACATAGACATAACAGAGCAAAACCGTTATAACGATGAAGCCAGTGGCGATAAAATACTGAAAAAATTTTGACCGCAATATGCCAGAATAGTTGCTATTTGGATTTTGGGTATTTAATGGTAAAAATGGTTTCTCCAAAAATATTATTCGATAAATTTCGTATATAAAAAACAAAATAGACACTAGTGGAACGACGTAAATTTCCAAGTTGACTAAAATATTGTCGATTGTTGAATTTGATATAAACTCGTTGGCTAACAAAAATAAGAATGTTGAGATGAAGAGAAAAGAAACGAAAAAGGAAAGTATTTTATCTCTGTGACCGAATTTGGCTGAGTTGGATTGAAACTCCGGTTTAATTTCTGGGCTTTTTGATTGATATGTAACAACCATTGCTAAAAGTCAAAAAAGAAATGCCGCCGCGTAATATAATAAAAACGGAAGATCATTTCTGTCACCAACCAAAACCAGGCGCCAAAAAACAGTGCCGGCAACAATTAATAGTGTCCAAAATACAGTAAGTTTATAATTTATTTTTTCTTCAGTTTCATTTTGCCGAACCCTGTGATAATTTTTTCTAAAAAATATTCGACAGATAGCTTTATTTAATTATATTATTTTTGGCTGAAATTATTTTATAAAAGTTCCAGCCAATTAGGAATATAATTATTCCGCTGACAATAAATATTAAATGGTTATAATCATAGGCGGTTTGAAAATTTCCATGGAGCATTGCCGACATTGCGCGGGTAAGTCCGCAGCCGGGACAATGGCAGTCGGCAAAAATACCCGATATCGGGCAAGCTTCGTGAAATATCCACGGTAAAATAAAACGGTGCCAAATACAAAGATCGGGCGTTCTATCCCAAAAAGCTGTCGGGGTGATTGCCAGAACAAATAGTATTGCACTGAAATCAACGACAACAGCCATTGGTGAACTTAAACTCAAAAATTCAAAAACTCTATCAATTTTCTTCAAATTTACCTTTGCTTCGAGAACGGAAAAAATATTAAGATGCTGTCATCCCGAGATTAATATTATTCAACCCACTCAATGCCAGCAAATTGGTGTTTGGTGGCAATTAAAATTACATCTATCAGCCACCAGATTCCGCACCCTCCGCCAGTGATCAGTTTCAAAATTCCTAGTCCAACTTGCCCCATTACAAAACGATCCACGCCAAGCGATCCAACCAAAATTGATAGGACTAGCGTTAGCACCCAATTAACTTTTTTTGTCCCGGTTGTTGTCTGTACCGGTGCTACAGCCGGAGCGGCTTCTGTTTTCTTCTCTTCTTCCGCCATTTTTTTCTCCCCTGGTAGTAAAAATTTGATTCAAACTACCATAATTAATGAATTTTGTTATAATACAATTATATCAGATATAATATTTTGTTGTTAATTTGCCCCTTTTTAGTGCGTGATTTTAAACTATTGTAATATCAAATGAACAACAAAGGAGATTTATGCATGACGATTGTATTTTTTGCAAAATCGTTGCCGGCGAAATTTCAGCACATAAAATTTGGGAAGATGAAAATCATTTGGCATTTTTAGGAATTTTTCCTAATACCGAAGGAATGACGGTTGTGGTTACTAAAAGACATTACCCAAGTTATGCTTTCGATTCGCTGGACAATATATTATCCAACTTAATAATCGCGGCAAAAAAAGTCGCTAAACTTCTAGACCTAAAACTTGATGATGTTGGTCGAACGGCATTGGTGCTGGAAGGATTTGGTGTCGATCATTTGCATGCTAAACTGTTCCCGATGCACGGAACAAAAATGAAAAAATGGAAACCGATCCATTCAAACATTAACACTTACTTTAAAAAATATTCTGGCTATATTTCATCCCATGACTCAAAAAAAGCTGATGACAAATCATTAGAAAAACTTGCAAAAAAAATTCGAAATTAACTCATTAAAATTATTGTTAACGTTTAATACAATCTGTATTTGTGGTGACCAGCGCAGATTTAATATCCTACTGATTTCTCTGGATTCGAATATATCGATGAATGCAAATTTCATTAATTAATTTATGTATTTTTTAATTTCGTCTTTTATATTTCATAAATTTATCAAAAAGCTTATAAATATTTCGTAAATTGAATCCGATAGATTTTGAACGATCGTTCAAAATCTATCGTGGTAATTTGTAATTTTAAATTCATAATTATAATTATAGAAATTTTAAAATGACAAAATTTTAATTTTTAAAATAGAGATATTTAAAAAATTGGTTATATGACTTGAATGTTTGTTTTTTAGATGATGACTGAATATAATAGAAGTATTTGATTGCGAAGCTAATTTTTTTTGATCTCTTCGATCGTAATGTTTTTGGAGTTGGTTACTGCTGGTTCATCAAACGGATTAACATTGCGAATTATCGCTGAATAAAATGCCACCAGTTGCCAAAAAGCCAAAAGTTCTCCCAGCGACTGATCTTCGGTATTGGCTAACTCAATTGTAATATTGGGAATTGCTAATCTATTGGCTTCGGTTTTAGTTCCTTTATATTCAGCCAAAAGGGCTTGCTGGTATGTAATATTTTCAAGTTTTTTCAGCACCAGTCTTTTTAATTCAATATTTTCAATTTCTTTTGGTAGCGATATTTTTTTATCGTCAGCTGATTTTTCTGTGGTGATAAAAACTCCAATGACATTTTTTTTACCGCCAAAAAATCGTTGGTTTGTGTGATGTTGACATTCCGGCGCCTCAGAGAAGTAAAAAGTTTGGCCGCGTCCTTGTTTGCAAACAGTTTCGTGCATCAGTTGAACTATCAATGTTCGAAAATTATTCAAACTATTTGCGTATGCGGAGACATACACTTCCAAATATCCTTTTCCTTCCAAGTTGTAAAAATATTTTGCCAAGCTCCAGGCTTCTTTTTTATATTTATAACCATGGCTAATTCCGCTAACAATATTCTCAATTTCAATTCCCGAAAGAAGTGCCGGGAAAAGCCCGGCCGAAGTTGCTCCGGAATAGCGTCCGGAGATGTTTGGGTGTTCAATAATTTGCCATTTCATTTTGGTAGCGATTTGGCGCAATGTCCCTTCTTCGCCTTCGGTAACAACAATAATTTTGTAAGAGCTGAAATAGGCGAGCGATTCAACAACTCCTAAAGTATTTCCAGACTTAGAAACGGCAATCACAACAGTTTTGTCAGATTGACACTGTTTTTTCACATTTTTCAACAAAGTCGGATCCATTGAATCTATAATATATACTTTTTTCTTCGGTTTAACCGCATAGGCTTTGAAACTGGTTATTGATCCGCCATTTCCAATAACGATGACATTTTCAAAATCAAAATCAATTTTATCCGTTTGGCGCTTTAGATAGCTGATATCTTCTCTGTAGTCAAAAAATTGAGACCAATCTTTCGGAAGATCATCGAACGATTTTAAATCGTGAAATTTCATATCACCTCCATTTATTATTATTGATTTTGGAGCCGAAATCGGGAGTCGAACCCGAGACCTCCACTTTACGAAAGTGTTGCTCTACCAACTGAGCTATTTCGGCATTATATTTTTTAGAGATAAACGTTTCTGCCTGTTGTAAAATTTATTCACCAATAGTTTTTTATAGGGAGAAAAAACGAATGGAGCAGTAGACCGGATTCGAACCGGCGACCTTCTCCTTGGGAAGGAGACATTCTACCACTGAACTACTACTGCAAGAAATGCAAAGTTTTTTGTTTTTTTAGCCTAAATCAATCATAAGAATATCAAAATTTTGTCTCTCTTACAATAAAATTTTCGTCAAAGCAAATTTATCGGGTCAACGTCCCAAGTAAATTTTTGCTGTATTTGGTATATATTACTAATTTTTGAGTTTGGCAATTTTTCTGTTTTTATTATTATCTGATAACGAAATTTATTATTTAATTTATGAAAAAAACATTGTCCCGGACCGATAAATTCAATATTATTTTTTTCAAATTCGCTAGCCAGCTTTTTAATTTCGGAAAAAGCCATTTCTTTATTTTTGTTTTCATTTAATATTCTGATCAAATGATTTTTTGGCGGGTAATTTTTTGCCAGACGTTTTTTTATCTCTTCATTATAAAAACCTTCGAAATCATGTTTGGCGGCATATTTGATCGCTGCAGAGTTTGGCCAATAAGTTTGAATAATTGTTTTTCCGGATTTGCTCCGGCGACCTGATCGCCCGGAAACCTGGGTTATCAAACGAAATATTTTCTCCAAAGCCCGAAAATGTGGCAAGTGAAGGCCGACATCGGCAGAAATTATTCCGACCAAAGAAACATCGGGAATATCAAAACCCTTAGCTAAAATTTGGGTTCCAACTACAAAGTCAAATTTGTGATCGCGAAAATTTTGGTAAAACTTTTCATACTCTGTATGATTTCGTAATACTTTTGAATCAACTTTTTTTATTCTGGCTTTGGGCAAAAGTCTCTTGAGTTCAATTTCAATTTTTTCAACGCCAGAGCCAAAATATTTAATTCGAAAACTTTTACAATCAGGACATTTTGCCGGTAGCGGAAACTCCTTTTGACAATGGTGACAAGTTAGAAAATCGCGATTTTTTTCTAAATGATATATTAGTGGAATATCGCAATGCGGACAATTTGCAACAAAGCCACAATCACGGCAAGAGACGAAAGTTGCCATTCCCCGACGATTTAAAAATAAAATCGCTTGTTCCTTTTTTTTCAAAACATTGTACAAAAGTTCTTGTAATCTTTCGGAAATTGGAGAAAAATTTTCTTTTTTAATCTCATTTTTCAAATCAATTATTTCTGCTTCAGGTAAAGTTAAAGTATTAAATCTCCCTGGAAGTATTTCTAAATCATATGTACCTTTTTTTGATTTGTAATAACTTTCAATTCTTGGAGTTGCCGACCCGAGCAATAAAAGGGCGTTTTGTTTTTTGGCGATTTTTTCTGCTATTTGTGATGCATCATAACGAGGATTTTGCTCTTGTTTGTAAGAATCCTCTTGTTCTTCATCAACAATTATCAATCCGATATTATTATTTGGGACCAAAAGAGCGCTTCTTGGCCCTACAATTATCTTTTTTTCTCCGTCATAAAATGATTTATAGCAACGGTATTTTTCCGATGCTGAGAGTCCAGAATGCATTAAAACGACATTAGAAGCAAATATTTCCTCGAATCGCTGGATGTTCTGCGGAGTCAAAATAATTTCTGGGACCAGAAGAATGACCGATTTCCCAATTCGAATCGTTTCTTTTGCCAAATGCAGATATATCTCCGTTTTTCCCGAACCGGTAACGCCAAAAATTAAAGTCGGTTTTTTTCGAGTTGCCAACAATTTATTTTTTAACCGATCAAAAATTTCTTTTTGCAAAGTTGTTAATGGGTTTAGTTTTTTGTTTTTAGTATATTCTTTATATTCAAAGTTTTTCAGTTTTTTAATAATTGGTGGCATAAAAATCGATATTGCCTCGCCCATAGAGCAGAGATAATAATTGGAAATCCAATCGGCGATTTCGATAAATTCTTTTGAAATGATAAAATTTTCATCAACTTCGGAAATTGTTCTTAGTTGATATTTTCTCTTTTTTTTACTATTAGTTTTTTTATAAATTTCTTTTACAACTCCACGGATTTTTCTTTTTCCAAACGGAATTGTAACAATTGAACCGACATTGACTTTATGCGAAAGATCGTCCGGTATTTGATAACTAAAAAAACCTTCTTTTGAAAAGATTTTTGTTACCGGGATAACATTTGCGATCATAAATTGAGTATAGCAAGCTTTTGTTCCTATGTTAAAATTATTTTGTTGAAAAATATTATTGTAAGCAAATTTGATTCAATTTTTTCAAGATTTTAGCCACTCCCTATTTGCAAATTTTACAATTTGTGATATGATAATGTTTGTATGGAACAAAAATCTGAAAAACCAATAGTTGCTATTGTTGGCCGGCCAAATGTTGGCAAGTCGACATTTTTCAATCGTTTGATTGGAAAACGTCAATCAATCGAATCGGAAATTCCCGGGACTACTAGAGACAGAATTTACGTCAACACCAGTTGGTGTGGGAAGGGGTTTTCATTAATTGATACTGCCGGAATGTTTAACGACAGTGATGATAATAGTTTTGCACTGTTGACTCAGGAAAGTGTTGAGGTGGCAATTTCACAATCCGACATAATTATATTTATAATTGATGTTCAGGAGATTATTGCTGCCGATCGACAAATTGCCAAGCATTTGCGTCAAAGTAAAAATAAAGTTTTTCTAGTTGCAAATAAAGCAGACAATCAAGATCGTGAAATTGCCGATCGGGAAATTTTTTCCTTGGGTTTTGGCCAGCCACATTTTATATCAGCAATTTCAGGCAGAGGAGTGGCTGATTTTCTGGATGACCTAACTGCTCTGTTTCCCAAAAAAGCATCGTCAATTATCACCGATAGTGATACAATTGATGTTGCTCTTATTGGTCGGCCGAACGTTGGTAAATCAACATTACTCAACTCTTTAGTTGACGAGAAAAAATCGATTGTTTCCAGTCGGCCGGGAACGACCAGAGACACTACCGATGCCGAAATAAAATATAAAAATCGGACAATTAAATTTATTGATACTGCCGGAATTAGGCGTCGGGGTAAGATCGATTTTGGCATTGAAAAATTTGCAATAATAAGAGCCAAAAAAGCGATCGAACAATCAGAAGTAGTAATAATTCTGATTGATGCGACTGAGGGAATTACCAATCAAGATGCACATATTATCGGTTTTGCAAAAGAGCTAGGCAAATCAATAATAATCGCTGTAAATAAATTTGACTTACTTGCCGAAGAATCAGACGAAAATATTGAAGACAAGATGGCTGCTATTTTAGGAAAAATGCAAAATGATTTGGCGTTTTTGCCATATTCTCCAGTAATCTTCATTTCAGCAAAAGAAAAAGAGAATTTGAATGTTCTATTTCGAAAAATTGTTAAAGTACACAAAGAAAGATTCATAAATATCGAAAGTGATTTAATAAAAAAAATTATATTTAAAGCAACGGAAAAAAATCCACAAATTCCAAAAATCGTCGATTTTTACCAAGAAAGAGCTAACCCGATAGTCTTTAAGTTGGTTTGCAGAAACAAAAAAGACTTTCATTTTTCGCATCTTCGATATTTGGAAAATACCATTCGAGATACTTTTCCATTTGTCGGCACCCCAATTTTTATAGATCTAATCGATAAAAAAATGCCAAAGTAGGCGTAGTTTTAAAATAATAAGCTTTCGCAGATGTTCTATTTTCTAGCGGTCGAAAAATCTCTGTCTAATTCCTTAGCCCGATTATTTAGCCGGATTTTTTGAATAATAGTTTTAATCGATAGTATTAACAATAACAATATTGAAATTGCCAAAATTAACCAATCATAGTTCTCAACAATCTTTGAAAAGGCAGATTTGACGTATGAAGTTATCTGACCTTTGTCGCCCAAACTGGAGGCGATGGTTGAATAATAGCCACTGATCGCATACAATTTAATTGAGGATCTTTTATCTTTCATATTCTCATTATATCAAAAAGCAATTTTATTAAACAACAGTGAACAAAAATAATATTTTAGTTATTATCCCAACGATCAATGAAATGAAGGGGTTAAAACAAATTATTCCAAAATTAAGTAAACTGAATGTTGATATTTTGGTGGTGGATGACAATTCGACTGACGGATCAAGACCTTTTATCGTGGATTTTAAAAAGAAGCAAAGTAGCCATTTTAATTACATTTTTCGTGATAGCAACAGAGGTTTTCGTAGCGCATACTTTTGTGGATTTGAGTTCGCATTGGAAAATAATTATCGGACAATAATTATGATGGATGGCGATGGGGCTCACGACCCATTAAAAATTGCTGAATTTTTGTCCAATGTTGATAATGGTTATGATTTGATAGTCGGCTCAAGATATATTGCCGGAGGGCAAATTGAATATTTTCCTTTTTGGAGAAAAGTCAGTAGTTGGATTTTCAATTGGTTAGCAAAAAAGAAAATGTCAACTCAAATTTGCGATTGGACGTCGGGTTTCATCGTTATTAAAGCCGATATTTTGAAAAAAATTATTTACAAAGACTATGCTGAGGGATTCGGTTTTTTATTTCAAATGAAAAAATATGCAGTTGATAGTGGAGCAAAAGTAAAAGAAATTCCGATTAATTTTGCCAATTGTAAAAATACCAAGTCAAAATTTAATGCAAGGATTGCGTTCGAAGCATTTGTCACATTATTAAAAATAAATAAAAAATAAAAATGTTGAACAAAGTGGGAAAATTTTTAATTAAAAACTTCTGGTTTTTAATGTTTTTAGGCTTGTTTATTCGATTAATTTTGGCAGGTATTTCTTCTTGGAACAATGATATACATGTTTGGTATAGCTTTGCCGCCGATTTGAAAAACCATGTCGGGGTATATACTAACCGGACATTCTCTTATCCTCCCGGACTAGCAATAATTTTAGCGATAATATATTTTCCGTTGACAATTTTCTCCGGACCTGACCAGTGGGGAAAATTTTCACTTGCTGTTGATAAACTCTCTGCAAATAGTCTTCTTTTCCATCCGATAATCAACTCGCCTTTCTTTGGTTTTTATACAAAAATTCCTTTGTTTTTGGCGGAGATCGCTTTACTTTACATCTTTTATCTAACTTATAGAAATACGATTTTTACAGATAAATTAAAAATTTTGGCATTAGTATTCTATCTGAATCCGCTAATTATTTTTTTGAATGCAGTCCATGCCCAGTTGGACGTTTTTGTGGTTTTGACTGTGGTAATATCAGTTTATTTTTTTCGGAAAAAAAGTTTTTTATTCGCAGGACTGTTTTTGGGTGCCGCAACGACGATGAAATTGTACCCAGGGTTTTTATTTTTAGCTTATCTTTACATAATATTTTTTGAAGCGCGAAATTGGTCAGGATCGATTAAAAAGGCCATATTGTTTGTTTTAGGTTTTATCTTTCCTGTTGGATCAATGCTTGTGTATATGCATTTTGTCCCCGCGGCGAGTGTTTCAACATTTGCCAGAGTAGACACAATCGGTTTTGAAGGATCTCTAAATTTGGCGTTCATAAATTACCTGCCGCCGCTTGTTCCATTTATATCCAAAAATTCAAGCATTCTGGTGAAAATTATGCAATATTGCCTTTTTACTGTGCCTTTTATCGGATTATTATCGGCGATCTATATCAATAAAAAACTTCCCCGGCTACGGCCATATATATTAGAGTCAGTTTCGGTCATAATAATTTTTCTGATCTTTCTTTTTAGTTCGCGAACTAATCCGAATTATTTAGTCTGGGTGATGCCTTTTTTACTGATAGTATATACCGTTGGGGCAATTTCATTTTCTAACATCGCCAGCATTTCTTTGGCCGCACTTTTATTTTATTTTGGAGTTCATTCGCTTTCATTTAAGGCATTATTTTTTCCGATGACATATTTTGGGTATCCGGTTGATAAAATTTGTGATGATTATATGAGAATGTCATCACTTCGAGGATCCATAAATTCAAAAATTTATGCTGATGTTTTTTTAATTTCAGCGATTTGGTTTATTGCCAGTGAATTTAGTATAATATATAAAATTAGCAATTTTTCAAAATTGAATAACATCGAAGAATATGAAGATGATTAAAATGAGGCAAATATACCTGTATCTAACTGCACTAATTTTTATCTTTGGCAGTTGTTATTTAGGCTGGTATTATTATAAAAACTCTGTAAATGAAACAAAATTTTTAGTGGTTGAAAATGGTAAATTCGATCTTGAAAAGTTTAGCTATGTGTTAAATATTAATAATCAGTCCAATTCGCAAATGGATTTGACAGTTGCCGAAATTCCCCTGTCGGAAACAAATAATTTTAAAAAAATATATTTTTATTACGACAAAGATTACCCCATTTTAGGTTCGTCGGTCAGCTCGGTTTTGGGCGTTTATGACCATTTGTTGGCGGAATATCAACAAAAAAATATTTCAGTAGAAATTCAACAGGTGGATGCGAATCAACTTTCAGAGATTATGAACGATAAAAATTCGGTTCTAATAATGGCTACTGGTATTCTTCCAGAAACTGTTTATTCACCAGACAAAAATTTAATTTCTCCATGGCTTGCTGATGGTGGCACTCTATTTTGGGTTGGAGATGGCTTTGGCTATTATTACGGCGTTGCCGGAACTGAAATTAAAAATCAAGAATCGCCTTATAAAATTGGTTGGTCAGGACAAGAAAGGTTGCTTGGTCATAATTATCTCGATGGTCCAAATGTCGGGTCAGTGTCCGAATCGCAAGGTGATGTGCCATCATCACTGGCAACAACTTTTGGTATAAAATCGCGCTACACTCAGGCCGGTGTTTTAGTTTCATCGTTGGCCGAAAATGGAGGTCTTGATCTGGGGTATCACTATAGTTTTAAGAACGATTCTAGGACAAGTTTGGCAGAAATTAAAATTGGCAACGGAGATATTATAATTTTTGGGAGCCCTCTTTTAAATAGAGAAATGGATGTCGCTTGGGACATTTCGCAAATAACAAGCTCTGGTTTTTTGCAATCTGATGTTTTAAAAATTAATTTCCGGAAAATAATCATTGCCTCCGATGACAAAGAAAAAATTGATCGGCAAATTAATATTGATAACAATACCAAAGTTCGTCTAATGATATTTAGCTCTGATTTTGCCAAAAGGTATTTTTTATTGAAAGATTTTGCCCGTGATTAAAAGCGAGAAAATTACAATTGGGATTCCTGCATATAATGAAGAGAAGGACATCGCAAATGTCATTGAAGAAATCTTGAATCAGGATGACAGTTTTTTAATTGAAAAAATTTTAATTTATATTGATTGTTGTACTGACAAGACTGTGGAAATTGTTAAAAAATTGTCAAGAAAACACCAAAAAATTGCTTTTACTGTTCACAAAAAGCGTCAAGGAAAATTAGTTCTAATTAATCAAATTTTGGCCGCATCTAAGACAAGATTAGTATTGATTGCAAATGCCGATAATTTACCATCTAAAAACGCAATTCACGAACTTAAATCAAAAATGATTTCCGGGGTTGGTGTTGTTGGTCCGCGTGGAGTTTGTGTTATTGGTAAAAGACCTTGTTTAACAGAGAAAATTACCTGCATGCTTTGGGGGTGGCATCACCTGATTGCACTCAAAAAACCGAAAATACTTTCGTTTATGCTCATTGATAAAAACATTATCAAAAGTATTATTACCACTTGTCCGGTTGATGAGCCGGCGATTGAAGCTGATGTTTTACGCAAAGGTAAAAAAATTGTCTATGCTCCAAAAGCAAAATTATTTCTTAAACCACCAACAAAACTTAAAGATTATATATCGCAAAGAAGAAGAATTCATTTTGGTTATTTTCTCTTGAGAAAGCATTATCCAGAGTACCGACCAGAAACGATGAAAATCAAAAATTTAATAAATCTATTTCTCAAAGATTTAGTGAAAAAACCGTTAGTAACTATCTGTGCGGTGTTAATCGAAATTTGGTCGAAATTTCTCGGTTATATTGATTTTATTCGTGGGAAAAAGGGGACAGGAATCTGGGAAATGGCAATGAGCAGCAAAGGAATTAAGAAATGTTAAAAAAGGTATATATTGTGACCGTTGTATATTCTGATCCAAAAGACCAATTTAGGTCTTTTATTAAATCTTTAAAAAAAATTAGAGATATTAATTTTTCAGTTATTATAATTAACAACAATGCAAAAACAACATGGTTGAGTGAAATTTGTAAAAAATATTCTAACATCTTGGTTGTAGAATCAAAAATAAATATTGGCTTTTGTGCCGGCAGTAATCTTGGCATTAAAAAGGCGTTGTCAATGGGAGCAGAATATATATTGCTACTAAATGGAGATACCGAAGTTTATTCAAACGTCTTATCGGAAATGATTGAATATTCTACAAAATACGAAATTGGTATTTTGAGCCCGATAATTCTTTCTGCCGATAGAAAAAGTATTTTCTATGCCGGAGGCGTCATCAGCAAATTATTCGGTTATACACGCCAGCCGGCGATTGGTAAAGAATATTCTAATTTTATTTATCAATCCGGCCCCACTGGGTATGCCAGCGGTTGCTGTATGTTAATTCAAGCCAACGTGTTTGAGAAAATTGGTTTTTTGGACAAAGATTATTTTATGTATTTTGATGATCCTGATTTTAGTTTACGAGCGAAAAAAGCAAATTTTAAAGTTCATCTTTTGGCCAAACCATTAGTCTATCACATTAATTCGAGCAACAAACTTGGTGAAAATGCGGCATATTATTATGGACGAAATCCTTTTTTATTAATTAGAAAATTTTTTCCTTGGTATTTTTGGCCAACCGCTTTCTTTGGCCAGTTTTTAATTCGTCTTCCGAGAAATATCTTTCGTTTGAAAAACAAGGATGCATTTAAAAATTATTTGTTGGGCATATATCATGGATTGATCGGAAAAATTGGCCGCAAACAGTCAAGTTAGTATTGGTAATAATACCAAGTATAAGTGCACTTTTTTCGTAAATCAAAATCACTATAATAAATATCATTTAAACGAGATGATATTTTTTGTTGCTAATTTACTGAGTACTGTTGACGTCCCCAAAGCTTAAAATGGTCGAGAGGGGTAACAGTTACCCAAACGCGGCCGATAATATTTGATCTTGGCAGAACTCCCCACTCACGCGAATCAGAGGAATGGTCGCGATTATCACCAAGTACAAAAAACTCGTTGTCTTTGAGAGTTATCTTTAACTCTTGATCAACAGATGTGGCATTGAAATAATTTGTTTCAACTGATTTGTTTAAATAGTCTTCAACCAATTCTTGCGGTTCAGCATTAGCTGATTTGGCAATATATACCTTACCATCTTTAATAATGACGGTTTCGCCGGGTAGTCCGATTACTCTTTTAATGTAAATTACCGACGGATTTTTCGGATAGCGAAAGATAACTATATCCCCGCGCGAAGGTTGGGAAAAATCGTAAGAAATTTTTTCAGCTATTAAATATTCATTGTTTATAAAAGTTGGCATCATTGAATCCCCATCAACGACAAACGGTTGAATAATAAAATACCTGATCGCAAAAGCAATCAGCATAACAACAACAAAAGTTTTAGCTAAATCAAACAAAAAAGAGAAGAAGCTGGCTGTACGGTTATTTTCTCCAATATCAATTTTGGCTAGAGTTTCGTTGCTGGAATGTTCAGTTTCTTTAATTTCTGGTTCGGTCATTCGAAAAATTTATTTTTTCTTCTTTTTAATTGTACAGCGATTGACAAAGACAGTCAATATAATTTAAACTTAAACTAACGAACAACTGAAATTTAGCTTTAATTCCACTAGAATAAATTATTTTTACTGTTTTTTCAGGCATTAAATTGTGAAGGGCGGTTGACTATGAGGATAGTGCTTTTTTCTGTTTTTGGTTTCAATGTTTATAGCCACGGAGTTTTTCTGGTTTTGGGAATGGTTGTCGCCGGCTATCTTTATTTTCGATTGGCAGTTAGAGAAAAGTTAAAAATTGACAGGTTTTTATTCGATTATATTGCAGCGGTGGTTGCCGGAGTTGTTGTTTCGAGAATAATTTATTATCTAATTAATCTGAAATATTATAATAGTTTTTATCAAATTGGGGAATTTTGGAAGGGCGGTTTGGTATCATTTGCCGGTTTTATTGTCGGCGGGCTTATATTTTTATTGCTTCTACGAATCGAAAAGGAAAATATTCAAAAATGGTTAAATATGGTCGGAATCGCTTTCCCGTTAGGAATTGCAATCGGTCGAATCGGCTGTGTTCTTAATGGAGAAGTCGGGAAAATATATTTTGGAAGTTTTGCATATTTGAACCATTTTCCGGTAAACGTATTTGAAATATATCTTGGTCTGATTATATTCGCACTTAATTTTTCGCTTTATCTTTATGCTAGAAAATATATAGAAAACTATGGTTTATTTTTCATTTTTGTAATTGCATATTCATTTTTTAGAATATTTCTTGATGGGTATCGTGCCGACTCGGTATTGCCAATTGGTTTAAACCTAAGCCAGTTAACATCATTTATAATTTTCATTACCGCGTCATCCGTTTTTAGTATATTCTATGTAAGAGTAATCAAAGGAAAGATTGAGGAATCATGAAAACCGATAAAAAATTTATCGAAAAACAAAAAAAGTCGCTTCTGGTTGAAAAAGAAAAACTTGAGAAAAAAATTGCCGAATTAGATAAATTCCCCGATTATGGTCAAAGTAACGATGATAATGCTAAAGAGTATGAAGATTTTGAGAATAATTTAAGCATTGAAACCCAATTAAAAACTTTGCTAAAAAAAGTGGATGCCGCTTTGAAAGCAATCGAAAAGGGAACTTACGGGCAGTGTTCAATTTGCAAAAAAGAGATCGAGGGCGGCCGGTTGCAATCAATGCCATACGCAAAAGTTTGTATTTCTTGTAAAAAAAATACCAAAGATGTGGACTAAATCATTTATTTTGCCGACTCTAATGGTTTTGCTTTTGCTGATAATTTTGCAACTAATTCCAATCTATATAAACCCGTCTTTACTGAGCTTCAATGATCGTTTTTTCTTCGGCTATTTCGCTGCCAACAATTTAGCAATAGTTATTTTAGTAGCAATTTCTTATCTTCCAATTACTATTTTAGGCAGGTCAAAAGATCGGCTTTTAAAATTTATTAGCATAGTTTTTATAGCGGCGGTGCTCTCCAATTTACTGGACAGAATTTTTCGTGGAGGAGCGACTGATTACGTCTCAATTGGTTCTTGGCCAACTTTTAATATTGCCGATATTCTGATTGTCATTACGATTATTATATGGTCATTCAATTATTTAATGTCAATAAAAACTCGTGATCGAAGTAACCGGTAATTTGTTTCTACCCGACAAGTGTTTGCCCGAGAAAAAATATAAAATAAATTAAAAATCTTTGGTTTGATATCACTTTTTAGGTGATTTTTTTGTTAATTTCCTAATATATGTTCAATAATCT
>CAZEVI010000017.1:0-11753 GCA_964515615.1 uncultured Candidatus Saccharibacteria bacterium
CCGTTGTTGTTGGTGTCAACCATTTGGAAAAGTTGACCGGCAAAACCGCTGATGAACTAACTTCAATCGTTGAAAAGAAGGCCGACGAAACTCCTGTCGTAGAGGAGGTAAAGTCGGAGGCAGCGACCGATTCGGCCGCCATGCCAGCTTCCGGTTCCGGTAGCGACGGGTCCACACCGCCGCAACCAGAGCTGTCAACTCCGGCAGAGATTGCCGAGTCGCCGATTGATGTTCCGGTCGAAGAAGAGGAAACTCCGGTTGGCAATACCGGAGGTGAGGCAAGGGCAGAAAGCCCGATGCCAACTGCTCCGCCGGCACCAACAGCTAATAATGCCAGCGCTCCAAGCACCGCACCGACATCGTCACCGGTCAGTGCTTCAGCCGAGGCAACTTTGGCCACTTCCAACCAACCGCCAGCCGTCGGACAAGCCGCCGCAGGCGACAGTGACCTGTTTGTATAAATCACCGACGCATCATGAGCTAAGTGATAAAACTATTTTTGATCGAAACTAAAAAAGAACCTGTTAAAAGATCTTGGGTTCTTTTTTAGTTGGTTTTCTTATCTCTTACAACTTGCTAACTTGCAATTTGCCCTATCGCCTCTTTAAATGCCTGATAATATACCAAATGGTCAGCAAGATGATCGCCAATCCGATAATTAAATCGAACCTGTGAAAATATGTTCGCAGGTTTTCCCAATTTTGGCGTAAAATTACTCCGGCCCAAGTCAAAAGGGCAGTGAAAGGAATAACTCCCGCCAGTGTGTAGATGCTGAATTTTTTAACACTCATTTTAGAAATTCCCGCCGGTAATGAGATAAAAGTTCGAACAACTGGCAAAAGTCGGGCAAAAAAAACCGTGCTGTCGCCGTATTTTTTGAAAAATTTATCCGATGAGTCAAGATCTTTTTGCGACAGCAAAATGTATTTGCCATATTTTTCGATTAGTGGCCGACCGCCGCGATAACCGGCCCAGAAAGCCAAAAATGATCCAGCCATGTTACCAAGTGAACCGACAATTACAACCGCTACAAATCCGAATTGGCCGCTAGAAACCAAAAAACCGGCAAATGGCATAATCACCTCCGACGGAATCGGAATGCACGCTGATTCCAACGCCATTAAGAAAAAAACTCCCCAATACCCGAGATGGGAGATTGTTCCGGTGGCAAAATTTGCTAGCGTGTCAATTATCATAGATAAAAACTAATACTGAACAACGAATAATTTTGGATTTTTACTATTTGATAATATCAAAAAACCCGCGTTTTTGCACGGGAATTTTGAATTATTTGCAAACTATTTTTCTTCTGATGTTTCTTCTTTCGATGTTCCCTCAGTTGATTCGTTTGGCTCGCACTCGCACGGATCGCAACCACAAACTTCGCATTTACCGGTGGCGGCTTTTCCCGGTGTTCCCGACTCGTCGCAATCATCACGATGAGCACAGCCACAACAGTTTGATCCCATATTTCTCCTTTGTTTAATTATCAATTATTTTAATAATATTCTTTGGTTGGGTTTTTGTCAATCGTGCTGGCTATTGCCAAATTAACAAAAATTGTCTAAGATTAGATTGTTTAAAATTCGGAGTAGGGAGGAAAATCATGTGCAAATTGGAGAAAGAATTTGACATTTGGAATTTTGGTGAACGATCATTTTCAAGAATCGGAAGGGTTTATATCTATAATGACGGAAGCATCAATTTCAGTAATGAAACACCTGCCGGCATAAAGGAGATGATTCTCGCCGGCATCGAATTTCCCAAACCGTTTGTCGGTGGCGGTATTTTGGCTAAAATTCACTGGTATTTCAATCCGGAAACAATTACCGTCAAACCATGCGACGAACTTTTCGCCGAAGCACTTGATTATTATCAGCAGCAAGAACAATTTTATGCCCAATTGGCTCGCGGAGCCGAAGTTTAATCTTTTTTAACCTTTTCCGGCAGCACCCTGCCGGTTTTTTTTAATTACGCCATTTTATTCAAATCGTCAACGAAAGATTCAGTTTCTTCGACTGTTTTCGAAATCAACTCACTGGCTTTTTCAGTTTCCATTGCTGCTTTTTTAACTAAAATTGAATAACCAGCCAAACAATATTTATGGATAAAATTTTTTACTTCCGATTCTGACAACAATTTATTATCGCCGATAAAATTTTCAAAATGAGACAGAGCAAATTCCCATGATCTTTCCTCATCTTCTAACAATTTAAGAGCTTCAGCCACGGAGATCTCCTCTTTAAAATGAACTTTCTTGCGAATATCACTTAGATCTGTGGCACGACTAAAAATTTCATCGTTTTTTACCTCTTTGTCAGACATGGAAAAATGGAAATGCCCGGCTTCGTGATAAATAGTCAAAATTTTGTAGGGATTCAGAACGTCTCCGGCGATTAATAAAAATTCTCCATAATTTAGAGACGCTTGATTGATTGCGGTCGGAGCAAAAAGAATTATCGGCGGATCTTTAAAAATATCATCTAACCCAGCTTTTTCGCCCGAAATAGAATTAATAATATATAATTGCTCGACTTCATAGATCGGAGTATCTTCAAAACCCTTGACAGTAAATTCCAACTCTGTTTGATGGTAATTTAAAACCAATTCAAATTCACCAATTTTTTTTCGCACTTCACCTGCGTCTTGGTATTCGGTATCCGACTCGAAAGAACGCTCACGAAGATCTCTCATCTCTGCTTTTGTCGTCGAATATATATGATTTTCTAAACTCGGGTTCATTTCAAAATGGCTACTGTTTTTAAACATTGGTTATCTCTAAAGTTATTTGTTTTGGCCAGTTACTAATCATTATTGATTCAGCCAAATCGGGAGTAAATTCTCGTAATTCTTGCCAAACGGCTTCGGTTATAAACGGCAAGTATGGGTGCATTATAACTAGACTCTCGGAGAGTATTTTAATTAATATTTTTTTGGTATTTTCTATAGCTTTTTTATTCTCTTTATCTTCCAATTGTTTCTTTGCTTCCTCAATATACTGATCACAAAATTCATGCCAGAAATATTTATATAACTCTTCGCCGGCTAGTGAAAATTGGAATTTGTCAATGTGGGCGGTTACCGATTTTTTAATTTCTTCGTGCTGATTGAGTATTTTTTTATCTGCTGATGTTAACAGTTTCTCATCGATATCTAAATCAGTAATTCTTGCGTCGCCCAGTTCTCCACTCTGTAAATCGCCCTCGGTTACCCGCAGCGACACGAAACGCGATGCGTTCCAAATTTTGTTGGTAAAGTTGCGATAACCTTTAATTTTGCTCTCGCCGACTGCAAGGTCTTGACCGGGCGTTGAGCCGACAATTAGGGCCATTCGCAGCGCGTCAGTTCCATACTTTGCAATCAAATCCAGCGGATCGAGCACATTGCCGAGCGATTTTGACATCTTTCTGTTTTGTTCATCGCGAACCAAACCATGCAGATAAACCGTTTCAAATGGAATTTTGCCAGTTAGTTCTAAACCCATCATTATCATTCTGGCGACCCAAAAAAACAAAATGTCATAGCCGGTTTCCATTACTGTTGTCGGGTAAAATTTCTGATAATCGCTTGCCGATTCGTCCGGCCAACCAAGCGTCGAAAACGGCCAGAGCGCACTTGAAAACCAAGTGTCAAGCACATCCGGATCCTGCTCCCAATCAGCAATATCTTCTGGAAGATCTTCTCCAACAAAAATGTCTTCTTTTGATAATTTTAAATTTTCAATTTTTAATTTTAAATTCGCGTCTCGTTTGTACCAAACGGGAACACGGTGCCCCCACCAGAGTTGTCGAGAAATGCACCAGTCGCGAATATTATCCAACCAGTGAAAATAGACTTTTTCAAACCGTTTTGGAATGATTTTAATCTCACCCGATTCCACAGCTTCACGTGCTTTCTTTACCAACGGCTTCATTTTTACAAACCATTGAAGCGATGGCAGTGGTTCGATCGCCCCGCCACAGCGATAGCAAATCGCCAAATTGTTTTCAATCTCTTGCTCTTTCTCTAAAAGATCGTTTAATCTCAGAAATTCGACTAATTTTTCCCGCGCTTCTAAAACTTTTAGCCCTTGATATTTGCCGGTAGTGTCGGTCATTCGCCCATGTTCATCGATAACTTTAATTTTTTCCAAATTGTGATCCTCGGCCATTTTCCAATCGATCATTGAATGCGCTGGTGTTACACCAACAGCGCCAGTTCCGAATTCTTTGTCAACCGCCCGATCAGCAATAATTTTGATTTTTCGCTTTACACCATCGAGATCAATTTCGAACTCTTGGTTGACAAAATTTTTATATCGACTGTCCGCCGGATTAACCGCCACAGCCGTATCGCCAAATTTGGTTTCCGGCCGAGTGGTGGCAATAGTTATTGGAAAATTTTTATCATATTTAAAATAATAGAGTTTGGCCTTTTGGCTTTCGTGTTCAACTTCATCGTCAGAAATTGCCGTGCCGCACTTTGGACACCAGTTGACAATATACTCTCCGCGATAGATTAAATCTTTTTCGTAAAGATGAACAAAAGCTTGACTAACCGCTTCCGAAAGCCCCTCGTCCAAGGTAAATCTCTCCCGCGACCAATCGCAAGATGAGCCAAGTGCCCGCAGTTGCTGAGTAATTTTGCCACCGTATTCTTCTTTCCATCTCCAAACTTCGGCGACAAATTTCTCCCGTCCAAGTTGATTTTTGTTGACTCCATCTTTGCGCAATTTTTTATCAACCACGCTTTGTGTTGCAATTCCGGCGTGATCGGTACCGGGAATCCAAAGAGCCGCATCGCCAAATAGGCGGTGATAGCGAATCATTAAATCTTCAAGCGTCGCAAACATTGCGTGACCAATATGAAGCTTGCCGGTAACATTCGGTGGCGGAACAGCAATAACAAACGGCTTTCCGTCTGAATTTTGTTCCGGCTTAAAGTAACCGGATGATTCCCAGTAATTATAAAGCTCGCCTTCTTTTTCTACATGTTGCCAATTTTTTCCAAATGTTTTCATCTGATATTATCCGCGTTAAAAATCAGTGTGTTTGTGTTATGTTGCCAATTTTTCTTAAACGTTTTTTTCATAACTATATTCAAAGCTTAGCAAATTTCTCTCAATTTTACCATTGAAAAAAAGAAAATGATGCAATTGTCTTAATCCTTGAAAGGAGTGATCAAAATGACAAGAAAGCAATGGAAAAAATATTACAGAAAAACTCGAAAACATGATCGTCAATTTAGCGCAAGGATAAATAAATTGATGCAGCGAAACTTTACGGAATTATTTGACGAAACTCTTTTGCAAGAAGAAATGCCATATCTGCGGCAGTTATTGTGCCTCATAAGGTGAAGATATCAATTCAATGGCAAATGCCCGGCAAATGATTTTATGTTTCCTAATCGTTTCAAAAGATGCGCCGACGCGCGCAAAGAAGTTTTAGTGACTGACTCTGACTAATCTATTACTCCCAAGTCCTCCGGATGCGCTCAGCATCCGTTTTTTTATTTTCTAGCTCGATGTTAGCTCTAAATTCGAATCGACTGTTGTTTCGAACAATTCGGAAATATCTCTCTTGAGTATGTGATAGTAGGCGGCGATTCCAATCATTACCGCATTGTCGCCGCAAAATGACATTTCCGGCATCAAAAATTTAACATTAATTTCATCTAGCCGCACTTGCATTTCTTCACGCAGATGCTTGTTTGCCGCCACACCGCCGGCCAAAATTACCGTTTTCGGTTTATATTTTTTAGCTGCCCGAACAGTTTTTGTGCAAAGCACATCTACCACCGCTTCTTCAAAGGCAAAGCAAATTTCTTCTTTGCGATATAAACCATTGACGCCATTTTTTATTACTTCGGTCAAAACCGCCGTCTTTAGTCCGGAAAATGAAAAATCAAAGTTCGGTTTGTCAATAAGCGGTCGAGGGAATTTAATAGCTGTCGCTTGATAGCTGTTAGATTTATTAGAATTTTGAAATTTGGGATTTGTTTGTGATTTGGAAATTGGAAATTTTCCCCGAAAAGCGGCGGCTTTCTGGGAAACAGCCGGTCCTCCCGGGTATCCTAACTCAAGAAGTTTTGCGACTTTATCAAAAGCTTCACCCGCCGCATCGTCAATAGTTTCCCCCAATGTCTGATATTTGCCATGATCGTGCATTAAAGTTAACGACGTGTGTCCCCCAGAAACCGTTAAAGCAAGGACGGGAAATTGCATTCGGTATTCGGCTTTTTGGTTTTGTTTAGAATTTAGAGTTTCGGATTTCGGATTTGACTCAGCGTACGCCGAGTAAATATGTCCTTCAATGTGATTTATCGGAATCAACGGTAAATTCTTAGCATATGCGATTGTCTTGGCCGCATTAAAACCAACCAAAAGCGAACCGATCAAACCCGGCCCATTTGTCACCGCGATGTGAGTGATCCCTTTCAATAACTTCTCTTTATTAGTTATTAGTTTTTCATTTGATTTTGACAATGCCTCTATAACAACTGGCAAAATACACTCCATTTGCGCTCGACTGGCGACTTCGGGCACAATTCCGCCGGTTTTGGCATGCAAATTTACTGAAGAGCTGACAACACTCGACAGAACCACCGGAAAGTCATTGTTACATTGTTGTATTGCTATATTGTTGTTTGGAATTTGAGATTTAAGATTTGAGATTTGTTTGGAATTTGTTTCTTGTTTCTTGTTGCTTTTTTTTGCAACGCAAATCACCGCCGCCGCCGTTTCGTCACAGGATGTTTCGATTGCCAAAATTTTAATATTATTTTTCATTTAATAAATGATAGCAGAAAAAAACTGGATTTCCCAGCAGAAAAAATGTTAAGATCAAATCAATGGCAACGATTTTTCAAACTCCCGAATGGGAAAAATTCAAGCTTCAAACTGGCTGGCAGAAAAGCTGGCGTGTTTTTGATATTCTTGTCTTGGAGAAGAAAATTCCACTACTTGGGACGATGCTTTACGCACCAATGTTGAATCGCGACCAGACAAAATTGACAATGCAAAAAATTTTTCTTGATCAAATTGAAAAAAATGCTACGGAAGAAAAATCAATTTTTTTCCGAATGGAATCCGATGAGGAAGCCGACGGCGACATTAAACCAGAAAAATCAAAATATCTTAAAGCATTCGAAGAGATGCAACCGGAACACACACTGCTAATCGACTTGACAAAATCCGAAGACGACATACTCAAACAGATGAAATCCAAAGGTCGATATAACATTAAAGTCGCCGAAAAACACGGCGTTAAAGTCGAAAAGGGAACGATCGATGATTTTTATAATTTATATGAAAAAATGGCCAAACGGCAAAAAATCACTTTCCGCCGCCGAGAATATTTTCAAACTTTAGTTGACATTTTGTCCCCGAAGGGATATGTTCAAGTGTTCACGGCTAAACTAAATTCTAAACAAACAGAATCAAATTCAAATGATCAAAATTCTAATTTAGATGTTGTTTCAAATTTAGAGTTTAGTTCTTCGAGCTTTCCAATTTTAGCCTCGGCGATCATTGTATTTTACAAAGATGTTTGTACATATCTCTTTGGCGGTTCAGGCGACGAACAACGGGAAAAAATGGCACCCTACAAACTTCACTGGGAGATAATGCGCCAGGCCAAAAAACACGGTTGTAAATATTATGATATGTTTGGAATCGCTCCGAATGATGATGAATCCCGTCTCGACTCAGGCTTATCAAAACGGAAACATCCTTGGACCGGCGTTACCAGATTCAAAAAACAGTTCGGTGGAAAAGAATTTCACTCGCTCGGTAGTTGGGATATGATCCTCTCACCGACAAAATATAAAATATTCAAACTGGCAGAGAAAGTTAGAAGATGACAAAACACAATTTAAAATTTTAAATTCCCCATGAAGCATTATCTTTCAAAAATTTTTCCTCAATCAACTAAAAATAAATATCATAAACTCCAAGCTAACTTGGCTAATTTTTCGGCAGCTCATCCATCAAAAAAAATCACTCTCATTGGCGTTACCGGCACCAAAGGTAAAACGACAATTTGCAATTTGGCGGCGGCGGTTTTTGATGCGGCTGGGGAAAAATCGGCAATGGAAACAACTATCAACACCAAAATCGGCAACCAAGTTACCATGCACAGCGATAAATCCCGCTGGGTTACGACTCCGCCGACAGCAGTTATTAATAATTTTTTGAAGAAAGCTATTAACGCCGGTTGCAAATATGCCATTTTGGAAACCACTTCACAGGCAATTGACCAGTATCGAATCTGGGGACTGGAATTCGATATTTTGGTTTTTTCCAACATCTCTCACGATCACATTGAATATCACGGCACAAAAGAAAAATATGTCGATGCCAAACTGAAATTGTTCAAAGATAATCCGCAAGCGACAGCGATTATCAATATTGATGACCCGCAAGCGCCGAAATTTCTCAATGCCAAAAATAAGCGGCAGATTTTTTATTCGGTTAAAAAACCGGTCGATCATGGCTTGGTAGCCAGAAAAATCCTCGAAATCCCAACCGGCTCAATTTTCACCACAGTTTACGGTGGCAATCAAACTACAATCGATCTTCAAATTCCCGGTATGTTTAATATTTCCAACGCACTGGCAGCAATTGCTATCGGCATTGCATCTGGAATTCCTTTTGAAAAAATTAAGCTCGGTCTGGAAAATGTCAGTGGCGTTCCCGGCCGAATGGAGCGAATGAAGGTTACACCAAAACAAGATTTTGAAGTTATTGTCGATTATGCTCACAACGCCGACTCATTAAAAAATGTTTATGAAACAATTCGCCAATCTTTGGCCAAACGCGGCGGAAAGATTATCGCCGTTCTCGGAGCCACCGGCCGTCGAGATAAAAGTAAGCGACCAATTATGGGCGCACTGGCCGGAAAATTCAGTGATTTGGTTGTTGTTACTAACGAAGATCCTTACGATGAAGATCCGCAAGCGATTATTGACCAAGTTGCCGCCGGCGTTCTAAAAGGCAGAAAAGGCAAATGGCGACTAAATACCAATTATTGGAAGATTCTCGATCGCCACGAAGCTATTTCCAAAGCAATCTCCATGGCCAAGCGCGGCGATATCGTCATTATCACCGGAAAAGGTGCCGAGGAAGTAATGGCTGTCGGCGAAAATCAATTTGAACCGTTCTCAGATCGCCGAGTGGTCAAATATGAACTGGCAAAACGCTTTAATATGCCAATTTCGGAAGAATAATTTTCAATGTTTAAAACATTTTGACACTTTAAATTCATTTTAAATTTGAGTTTTTAAATTTTAAATTCCAGATGTTTTATTCATTGGATCGGTGATGATTGTGTTTAAATTGAAAATTGTTTGTTTTTTTAGAATTTTGTATTTAGAATTTTTAATCATGGATCTTTGGCAATTAAAACGTGAATTTTTGGAATATTGCGAGCTGGAAAAAGGCCAGTCACTTTTGACAGTTAATAATTATGACCGTTACCTAACAAAATTTTTACAATGGTTAGAAACAGAACTGAAAAACCAAAGTACAAAAAATGATCAACCGGTCAAAGAATCTGACAATTTGGCAATCTCTCCCGCCGACATTACCGTCGATACTGTCAAAGAATATCGACTTTATTTGAATCGTCTCTCCGACAAATCCGGCCGACCACTAAAACGCTCAACTCAAAATTATTCAATAATAACTCTCCGGGCATTTCTCGGATTTCTTGCCGGTCGCGGAGTTGCTTCCTTACCGCCACAAAAAGTCATTTTGGCAAAAAGCGAGGAACGAAAAGTTGATTTTCTCGAACCGAAAGATATTGTCGAATTGATTAAAATGCCTCGAATCCAAACTTTTAAAGGTTTACGCGATCGCCTAATCTTGGAACTTTTGTTTTCTACTGGTCTTCGGGTTTCCGAGCTTCAGGCATTGAATGTTGCCGATATTAACTTGGAGCGCGACGAAATTCCCGTCCGTGGAAAAGGAGGCAAAGTTCGGGTGGTTTTTCTCTCGGAATCAGCTCATCAAATTCTGTCGGCATATTTAAAAATGATCCCCGAATCCGATGCGCTAATTTTGAATAAAATTGATGGCGACCGCTTAACCGTTCGATCCATTGAGCGAATTGTTGCCAAGTACGCTAAGGAGGCCGGAATCACCAAGAACGTCTCACCTCACACGCTTCGACACACTTTTGCCACCGATCTTCTAATCAACGGCGCTGATCTTCGAAGTGTTCAGTCGCTTCTTGGCCACGCCAACGTTTCGACGACGCAAATTTATACCCATGTTACCGACCAGCATTTGCGCGACATCCACAAAGCATTTCACGGCAAACGAACCGAAGCAGAAAATGAATCTCCCAACACCTAATATCTAATTTATATTTTCTAATTCCTAATGTCTAATGTCTAACTTCCGGCAGATAGGTTTGTAATTTAACTGATGATTGTAATTTGGTTATTGGAATTTTACTGGTTATTGTGTGTTTACAATTCGAATTCGAGTAACGATATCTTTGCCAATTTTTTTATTAACAAAAGCGATAATTTCTTCGCTCATCATTTGAACTTCGCCGGCATCGATTGAGTCTTGGCAGTTTAGCTTTAAAACGCCGCGAGAGAAAGACACGGCCTCAAAACTACCCTTACCATATTCCGAGGCGAAAAAACAAATCTCCGACGACACAGCTACCCCGCCGAGACCCTTCTTTGCCATTATCGGCAACAAAAATTTTGAAATCTTATCCATAAAAATATCTTAGCGGAAGCCGCTGAATTAGTCCAACTGCAAGATATTGTGTTAGTCGTGATATTCAAAAAACCTCTCGATTTCTCGAAAGGTTTTTTGATAGAACTCCCTCCACATTTTTTAAAAGAGGATGGTTCCGTAAACGGTGCCAACGGCAACCGCTAAAATCGCAACGACGCTCATAGTGATTGCCTGGACAAACGTAAGATCGGGCTTTCGCTTAACCCTACTCTCGTCGACGGCAACCTGAGCATCAATTTCCTCAGGCATTTGCCCTCCTTGTTAAGTTGCTGATTTAATTATAGCACAGTCGAAAAAATTTGTCAAATTAAAAAGTTTAATAATTGATTTTTGACGACAGAAAGATGTAACCAGCGTGTTGATAAATTTTTCCTTTACTTTTTGGTTTAGTTGTGATATAATTCGGTGTTAGGTCATCTCGATGTAAAGAAAGGAGGTGGTCAGAGTGAGAACTCTGACCATCATCGTCGTACTGTCGTTAGCCGTCGGCTGCGCTTGCGCGCAGCCCGGCGGCCATGGACGCTCCTCCCGGCGAGACGGGCACACGCCCGTTACGCTGGGAGAAGTGCTTATTATCGTGGCAGGAGTCTATCTCCTGTCACGGGTCGCACCAAGTACACCACCGCCAGGCGGCTACGGGCCGCCGGCGGGGTGTGGCGGTCCCGGCTATGCCGGCGGCCGCTACGACGTCCCCTGCGTCGTCGAGAGGCAAGGGCAAAAAATAGTTGTGAACCGGGCTTACCAGCCCGGGACACAACTATTGGTGCTTGGTGATTGGGTCACTGACCCAAACACCCATGCACCTCTCTACAGGAGGGAGATCGGCCTGTTGGTCGTTCAGACGACCAACGGTCGGACATCCCTCTGTTCCGTCGTCCGCGGCTGGGCAGGCCGTGGCGACGACATTGTCATCGCCCCCACGCCGGCGCCACCGCCGGCGTGGTACCACTGAGTCGTTCCCTCGGCACCTACTGAGCTGCCGAGGGATTTTTTTATCTAAAAAACCAATAATCTCTATTAA
>CAZEVI010000017.1:11853-15614 GCA_964515615.1 uncultured Candidatus Saccharibacteria bacterium
ACCTACTGAGCTGCCGAGGGATTTTTTTATCTAAAAAACCAATAATCTCTATTAAATCATCATTTAAATCGTTCAACATCACTCTGGATAACAAAATAGGAACTATTTGAGAACGAATGGATTAAATCGCACTAGTGTTTACGCTCTTTTGATTGAGGTAACAGAATAATTAGAAGCCAATATGCAGGTAGCCGGTTGTTTGTGGATTTACCCATAGACCGGCGCGAGTGCCGGCGCAACCGCCAACTTTTGAGCAGATTACATCATCAACTTTATATTGCCAGTAATCAACATCTTCCTGCCGACCGGTCATAATTTGTGATGGAATCGCAGTTTGGTCGCCGATTCGCTCGGAGAGTGAAAGAACATCGCCGATCAGCGTTCGATTCTTGTATTGTGCGGCTTGAATATAACCGGCTTTTTTGGCGGTCGGATTTAGACCGCTGAAAGTTCCAAGGCTGCTATTGTCGGAAACGGTCGGATCCGGTTTCTGATCAATCCTCGGATAGTAGCCGTCGGCGGTACAGGTAATAACCGTTTTATAAACACCGAACAGGTTCATTAAAACGAAGATGGCAACCGAAACCGGATTAAAGCCGGAGATTAACATTGTTACCAACATTGAGCCGGTACCCGGAACCAAACCGATAGCATTTTCAAATTGACCGATCTGTTTTGAGAAAACCAAATTGACGACAAAGGCAATCGCGCTAGCTTTAATGGAATCCAGATTGGCTCTGGCGTTGGTAACGTCGGCTGCCGAGCCAAAATTTTTGGCGGCAAATAAGGCTTCTCTGGCAGCGGCATAATTTCTATACATTGAATAGGCGGTGAAAACCGAGCCGGACGGCAAACCGAGCGCTTTGTCGGCCCAACCGGTAATTTTGCCGATCGCCCAATCTTTATAAATTGTTGTCAGACTTTTTACCTGATCACCGACACCGGGGACTGTAATATCGTTAGTAAAACTGCCGGATTTGAAGCCGTAGAGAACCGAGGTTATCGTACCCGGCTGTAAATTAAAGCCAAGCAAATTACCAAGTTTGCCACTGGCCCAATTGTTAAATTTGTCCAAGTCGCCGTTTTTCAAAAGTGAGTCAAGATCAAAACTTTGCGGGTCTTGCATAAATGAAGTGATCTGATTGTAAATATCAATTCCCATTTCGGCCTTGTCAAAAATAACACCATTTATCGAAACATTGTGAAGTGCATTTTGTAGGTAATCAACTATCATTGTTGTCCGCTGGACACCGTTGCCGGAATACATGGTTTTAATGAAACCGGCTGGGATATTATTATCTACTTGGTAAAGTTTGGCATCGGCCATTCGCCAGAGCAGATTGCTGTGTAGTGTGTCGTCGGCTTGGCGTCGGGCTGATTCTTGCGTTCGAGCCAAAGCTTCGGTTGCTTCCGGATTACTTTGGATGCTTTGCATTACTGCCGCCGGATCGTAGGCAGTTGTCGGATAGGCGCTGGCATTATCATTGGCCATTGACTCGAGATTTTCATAAGTCGAATAGCTGTTATTTGGTCCCATCGGATTAACCAAATAACAATCATCGCCGGTAAATCCGGGCGGACATTGACTACCGTAAAGCGTGTCAGTTGGCGAACCAGCCATCTCTCCATCTTCGGTAATTGATGATAGTGGGGTTAAATTCGGATTTGGGTTGCCGTCGTTCGTCTGATAACTCGAAAGAAAATTGTCAGTTGCCTTATCAATGTACGATTGTTCGAAGATCGGATCACCCATAATTGAATAGTAAATATCTTCAAAGCTGACTCGGTAATACTCGGGCAGTTTTTTTGAATTCCCCTGATCATCAGAGTAAAAATGGAGTGCTTCGGCTGCCTTGACGGCGGCGGTAACTTCCAGCACCCGCAGGTCGCCGTGGACTAGTTTTTCGGTGCTATCAAGAATCAAATTTTGAGTTTTCGGTTTGCCGGCGTATGAACCAGAGCCTGGCGACGGGGTGGCGATGATGCCAATACCATTCAAAAACTTCCCAACCAATTGTGTGCCGATTTTGCTACCAAAATATTGCCAGCGATCACTGGAAGGTGCAGAACCGCCGATAAAACCGCCACCGCCGGTGGTGATTGTATCCGTTTCCCGAAATTTCATTGGTGTGTTATTGCGCCAATCGTCCGAGTATGGTAATGGTCCGCCGAGGCCGGCATAGGCGGCGGTAAACGAGGCATCGCCAGCGGAATTCAAATCAAGCGAATTATCAAGTTTGTTGAGAGCGGAAAGAAGCATCGTTGCCGCCGCTTTTTCCGGACTGGCAATTATTTGTCCAATTGAACCGTCGCGCAATCCGAGTTTGTGGTCAAGTTTGAGGCCGAAGATTTGAGAAAATCCTTGATACATTTTTGTGTAATTGCAACTGTCGAATTTGCAGAAATTGATCTGCTGCGCCAGATTGGCAACAGCATCAACTCTTGTCAGAGTGGCCGGATCAATACCCAGAAGACCGCCCAAGTTGTTTATCGTTGGTATCGAAGTAACTACCGTGTCGGCAACCAAATGACGATAATCGTCGGGCGAGATTTTTCCGGTTAGCAGTTGTGATGTTATTCCCAGCGGCAAACCGAACTGGTTATCAATGCTGTTAACTCGGCTCAAACTGTTTGCCACCTGAAAATCACTGACACTTTTTGTTGAAGAATCGCTAGTGTAAGGATTGGGTGCGCTGTTGGTGAAATTGCTGGCCAACAAATTATTAATATTTTGCTTGAGCTTACTGTTAATTTTTGTTGCTGAACCGAGACTGCTGTTGTTCTTGTCCAGATAGTTAATTTTGCTTTCGACAAGTTTGTATTGGTCGGAAATTGAATGTTGTTTGGTTGATGATTTCATCGACAGATCGGATAATATATCCGATGAAATGACATTGGCTGGAGGAAGTTCAAATGCTCTGGCAAAGGCGACTGGTCCGACATTGTTCATTAGATCGTTCAAATTGCCACCACGGAAGGAATTTGATGGCAGATTTAAAACCTTCTCGATTTTGGCGCCACCGATATTTTCGTAAAAATTACCGGAGAGTGAAACAGTCCCCAACCCGAGTACTCCCCCAACAAAATTAGCGCCTAAGTTGGCCATTGAACAGTTGCGTATTATTGATGAGGGGGATTGAACAACATTGATAATTTGATTGTCGCCGGTGCCCAGTTGCTTTTCCATATATTTGGAGCCAATTTTATCGCCAACCGAAGTGCCATTTCCGGAGAGCAAATCAAAGATGTCGCTGGCGTCAATTTTAATTCCGGCAACGGTAATGCCAATGCTGCCAAAAAGCGCAGTCGTAATTCGGCTTTCGGCCGTTCTTTTGCCAATTTTTTCCAAGTACGGGTTAATCGGTTTTTTGCTTAAATCACTGACTAAACCCTTGCGAACAAGTAAATCTTTCAAGCTGGCATTGGGAATACTCAATTTGTTACTTATATTTTCCATGTCGCTGTATGAGAACGCACTTTCTTTTTTCTCGTCTGAGAGAAAATCTTTCAGCTGATTTTTATATTTAGCGGCCACGTCTTGATCAAAAGAATTTGCTATACCCGTGTTGGACGCCAATCCTTGTGAAAGTGCTTCAATAAAATCGATTTGAGCAGTTTGGTTGCTTTCAGCATAATTTCTGGCTTCATTAATACTTGGGAATGAGTGAGTACCACTACTGTCGGCGTAAATATAGGAATTGTCTGTAATTTGATTACCAATGGCAAATGAAATACCATTTTTGCTGGTGTAGCTGAAATTG
>CAZEVI010000018.1:0-15021 GCA_964515615.1 uncultured Candidatus Saccharibacteria bacterium
GTAATACCAAATTCTTTTAATTCGGGAAATTCCTTTAAGATTTCTTCCAAGCTTCTACCGTTTTTCCTTCTTGGTCTAACATGATTAAATTCACAAGCCCTATCCAGAACCGGAAGCAATCGTTTGGTCCACTTACAAGCTCTTGAATCCTCGAAGTTGAAGAAAGAGCCTTGAACAATCATCAATGGATAAATCCTTGTGTATATTAAAATGAATAGTAGTTTGTCTTCTAAGGAAAGCAGCCGAGAATGTCTATCACCACCAAACACTCGCTTCCTTTCTTTGGAGAGAAATTCATCTTGGACGAATATTCGCCAACTAGTTTGAAACTTATCAAGTAAGTAAATGAATTCTTCCAGAGTTAAACCGGTCATTCGTTAAAAAAGTCTTGGTCTTTTGGACAATTTATCAAAAGTAAACATATTCCCTCCAAAGTTTTATTTTTATTTGAGCTTATTATATCAGACCGAGCTCAAATAATTGTAAAAGTACTTTATTTCATAACAAGTCTAATGGAGAAAATTTGGCAATTGAAAAAAAAGGTTTCCGATGACCCAATAGAACAGCTACTTTTCAACCGCGGAATTGTGAAAAAAATCGGTAGCACTGAGGATTTAAAAAAGTTTTTAGAACCGGACTTTGATAAAGATTTTTTTGATCCATGGCTTTTGCCGGATTTTGAAGTCGCCATTAACCGAATTAAATCGGCTATCGGAGGTCAGGAAAAAATCGGAATTTACGCCGATTATGACGCCGACGGTATCCCCGGAGCAGCATTGCTTTACCGCGCTCTGCAGACATTGGAAAATCAAGCGGAAATTTATATTCCAGCCAGAGTTGACGGTTATGGTTTTAACAAGTCGGGAATTGATTATTTAATTTCAAAAGGTTGCAAACTTATCATTAGTGTTGACCTTGGAATTCGGGAACTAGAATTTGCAAAATATATTGCCGAGAGAAATGTTGATCTTATTATCTCTGATCATCACGAGCCAGACGATGAATTACCTAAAACACTTGCAGTTATTAATCCTAAACGGAAAGATTCAAAATACCCGTTTCGCGAACTTTGTGGTGCCGGAGTTGTTTTTAAAATTATTCAAGGTTTGGGAAAATTTTATCCAAAAAAAATTAATGAAAAATTTCTCAAATGGAATTTGGATTTACCGGCAATTTCAACAATTTCTGATGTTGTCCCGTTAATTTCCGAAAATCGAATAATTGCCAAATTTGGGCTAAAAGTTCTTTCAAAAACCAAAAATATCGGATTGCAAGAGTTGTATAAAGTTGCCAATATTGATCAAAACAAAATTGATTCTTACACGGTAGGATTTCAAATTGGGCCAAGAATTAATGCACCGGGGAGATTGGATCATGCGACTGAATCTTTTGTGTTATTAACAACGAAAGATCCAGAGAGAGCGTATAAATCGGCAAAACATTTACAGGAAAAAAATGAAGTTCGACAAATTGAAATGGAAAAAATTTTTCAATCGGCAATAAAAATTATCGATAGTCAAAAATTGGCTGTTGGAAAAATTATTATTGTTAAAAAAAGTGGCTGGCAGAAGGGAATTATCGGCCCAGTTGCTTCAAGAATTGTTGAAAAATATTTGCGACCAGTGATAATTTTATCGGAGAAAAATGGTATTTTGGATGGCAGTTGCCGAAGTATTTCTGGGTTTGATATTACTAAAGCTTTGCAATCGAGCGAAAAATATCTTCTAGGTTTTGGCGGTCACTCAGGCGCTGCTGGTGTTCATTTGGAAGAAAAAGATTTTGAAAAATTCAAAGAAAAAATTTCGGAATATGCCAATGAAAAAATTTCTGAAGATCAACTTTTGCCAAAGATTCCAATTGACTTAGAACTGGGAAAAAGAAAAATTTCGGTTAATTTATTTAAGGAATTTGAAAAATTTGAACCGTTTGGTTTGGGTAATCCGAAACCGATTTTTTTAACATCGAATATCAAATTAATCAGTCATAGATTGGTAGGTAAAGAAAATAAACATTTGCAATTACGTTTTTCCGATGGCATTTCTGAGACGAAAGCGGTAGTGTTTAATCATGGCATTGATTTGAAGAAACTTATTTCTGGCGAAAATTATAATATAGTTTATCAGCCGGGATTGAATTTTTGGAACGGAAAAAACTGGATCGATTTACGGTTGTTGGATATTAAAAACAGCGAAGGAGCATCACCGCAAATTTAGACTACAAATTTTTTACAAATAAAAAACACGTTCAATAATTAAATTTTTGATAAAATTAAAACAATGATGAAGAAAGAAAAAACAATTTTTGTGTGTTCAAATTGTGGCAATGAATTTTCTAGTTGGGCTGGCCGTTGTTCTGTTTGTGGGGAGTGGAACACATTAAAAGAATTCAATCCTGAGTTGTCGGTATCTCGGACTGCCGAAAATTTTTTGACAACCAACATTAACGATTTTTCAATTAATTCAAAAACAAGAATTAAAACCGGTTTTGCAGAAATTGATCGAGTTTTTGGCGGGGGAATTGTTGACGGCTCAGTAATTTTACTAGGTGGCGAACCGGGGATTGGCAAGTCAACGTTGCTTTTGCAAATTGTTGATAATTTGCCAAAAGTTCTCTATATCTCCGGTGAGGAATCCGGCAGTCAATTAAAACTTCGAGCAGATAGGTTGCACCTCTCTGGCAAAAATATTGACGTCTCTGGAGCTACTGATATTGCATCGCTAGAATCGGCAATTTCTGAGTTTTCACCGAGAATAATTATTGTTGATTCAATTCAAACTGTTTATGATTCACGAATTGCCGGAACTGCTGGGAGCCAAATACAGATTAAAGAATCGGGGTTAGTATTGCAGCAATTGGCGAAAAAATATAATGTAGGAATAATTATTGTTGGTCACGTAACAAAAGAGGGAACCGTTGCTGGGCCGCGAATGCTAGAACACTTGGTTGATGTTGTTATTTATTTAGAAGGGGATCGCAGTCACGATGCCAGAATTTTGCGAACAGTCAAAAATCGTTTTGGAAATACTGACGAAATTGCCGTTTTAAAGATGGCGGAAAAAGGACTTCTAGAAATTAAAAATCCTGGGGCGTTTTTTCTTTCCGAAAGCGATAATTTACCGGGTAGTGCAACGACAGTGTTGATGGAAGGTGCCAGGCCGCTGTTAGTTGAAATTCAAGCTCTAACAACACCAACAACTTTTGGCTACCCTCGGCGGACATCTGCCGGTTTCGATTTAAATCGTCTAAATATAATCATTGGCGTTTTGACAAAAAGAGCTGGAATTAATTTGGCCAATCAAGATGTTTATATTTCGGTTGCCGGCGGACTTTCGGCTAGAGAACCGGCCGCTGATTTAGCGGTTGCTTTGGCGATAGTTTCGTCCTATAAAAATAAATCTTTGCCGAAGAAGACGGCGTATTTCTCTGAGATTGCGTTAACCGGAGAGCTGAAAAAAGTCTCCTCAAATGATAAAAGAGAAAAAGAAGCTGATAATCTGGGCTATAAAACAGAAACGGATTTTAAGAATATTAATCAAGCGCTGGAAAAAATTTTATTATAACTTACCTAAATAACCTCGCAACAGCGTCAAAATGACGTCAAAATAATATTTAAAATAATATTTAAATAATCTATACTTTAATATACACTCCAGATAATATATGCCCGAAATACACATCCCGACAATCTTTTTATATACTACCAGAAATTGCATATCCCTAGAAATTAATTTTGCAAATATTATCGATTTGGCTCGATCGAGCCAAATCGATAATATTATTTTTTAAAATCTGTTTTAAATAATTGAACTAAATGGTCATCAATATCGGTTTTGTCTACGCGCAAATAAGCAACATATTTTCTGAGTCCAAGTTCTTCGGTGATTAAATTAACTTCGTCTGCACGTATAAACGGGCATGCCCACAAACTTTTTTGTACTTGTTTGTAGCCAATTCGTCGGATTGACCGTGATAATTGTCGTCTTTTTGATTTAAATCGTTCCGGAATATCCCAAGATAACATCCTCCATTTTCCATCGATTTTCTTTTCGCTGGAATTTTCTATGAGTTTAATTTTTCCTTTTCTGGTCAGTTCGATACTGCCGCTACGGCGATCAATTTTAATATATCCTCGATGCTCGATACTTTTAAGGTTGTTATAGTACCGTTTCGTGTGTCTTCGCGGATCGCCCTGTTGATAATAAACACTTCTTTTGTATGCCTCAAAACTGAAAAGTTCATGTCCTTCTTCCAAGAAGTCAGATATCGTAAGCAAGATAGAAATAGTAATATTTTTGATTTTGCTGAGATTCATCTTAGCCATAAAATAATTATATTGAATTATTGATTTGTCGCGATAGAGCCAAATCGATAATTAAATTGATTTGGATTATTATGAGATTTATTTATTTATTTATTTATTTAACTTGTGGGGTTGTATTTTTTGTTGTCAAAAGTTGCCAAAAGTGGCTGTTTCCCAAATATCAGCAACGATTTTAGTGGCATAGTGTCAGAGATGCTAGGTGCTGCTAAAAGTGGCCATTTAATAATTTCCGGACATCATTTAGTGACATTTATCTACAAGTTTCTGTAAATAAATCACCGGCTATCTACTCTGAGACTGGAAAAACTATACAAATAAATTAACGCCTATTTTTTGATATTAAGCCATTTTAGTCCATTTACTTGCAAGTTTCTGCAAACACCATAAGTTATTTATTCTGCAACTGAAAAAGCTTTATAACTTATGCAACAATTTTTTGCATTTTACCACAGCATTGAATTAAAGGGTGGTTTTAAAAGTAGAATCGTTTGAGCTAATGATATCACCGGTTGAGTTTACCGACACAACTCGGAAGTGGTAAGTTGTGTCCGGAGTCAGACCAGTTAAGGTCATTGAATGGCTAGTTACCAATGAAGAATTTTTCGGATTGGAAAAAGCATAATCATTATAATTATCGTGCTTAATTGTGTCATAAAAAACTTGGCTGGTGCCTTCAAGAGAGGTTTTCCATGCAATTTTTACTCCGTCGGTTGTTAAATTACTACTGGCAACATCGGAAATTGAAAAGGTCACATTTAGAGAAAAGAAAGAGACTTCTTTGGTGTCGGATGTTCCGTTTTTCCCGGTGGCGACGACCTTCAATACATGCCTTCCGGCAGTAACAGTGTTAAAGTTGAAATTAACGGTGTAGGGATAGCTGGTATCGGACCCGATCGAGACATTGTCAAGATAAAAATCGACCTTTTGTGTATCAGCTCCGGAATTTGTTATTGCCGTCAAAGTTGCGTTTCCGCTCAAAGTTTGGTCGGCTGTCGGAGAATTGATTGTAACGGAAATGCCCGGTCCAATGTCGCAAGTTCCGGCGGGTGCCGGATTGTATAAACCGTTAGCAACGGCCCAACTGTGAACCGGATTTTCCCAATTCGGGTTATTCGGCATTTCGGAGTGAATATTGGAAAATACTTTTGTGTCAACCAAACTATCCGGCGTGCCTTCGGGGGCAGGTTGACCATTACTTTTACAGACTTTAACCGCGACATTTACATTATCTTTTTCGGTCGGTACTTGCCAAGATGCAAAAATGTCGGTGGTTGTCTCTTTGGAATATTCCGTTGGCAGTTTATTTGACCATTTTTCAACAGTTACGGTTTGAATCTCTTTCGGAGCATTGAATTGTTCGACCGGTTTTCCTAACATTCCGGCAGCCATAAATTGATGGAAGATAGGAGCGGCGACTACGACACCGTCGGCACCAGAAGACATTTGATGGTTGTCATTATTTCCGACCCAGACACCGATTGCCAGAGATGGGGTAAAACCCATAGTCCAAGCGTCGCGAAAATCGGAAGTAGTTCCGGTTTTGGCGGCAACTGGCCGATCAGTAAATTTTAATGGTGTATTAGTGCCGAAAACCATTGCTCGTGAATTGTTGTCCGATAAAATGTTTTGCAACTCGTAAGCAATTTGCGGATCGATTGCTTGTTTGCCTTTGTCTTCGTCCGGTTTGTATTCATATAAAGTTTTTCCGGAGTTATTAATAACTTTGAGCATTGGGTGAACATCGTGATGAACTCCGTTATCGGCAAAAGTAGCAAATCCGTTTGTATGTTCCAAAAGAGAAACTTCAGCCACACCCAATCCTAGCGATGCGCCGTAGCGATCTTTTTGAGTCAAGCTGGAAATTCCCATATCTGAAACGGTAGCTAAAATATTATCGATTCCAGCCAAAACAGTAGTTTTTACTGCGGGTACATTTAAAGAGTTGTCTAGCGCTAGTCGGGCAGTAATCGGCCCATGTGAACGATTGTCGTAGTTATGTGGAATGTAGCCGCCACCGAAATCGGTAGTTAAATCGTAGAGTATTGTGCTTGGAGAAAAATCTTTCTTTTTAAAAGCGGTTGCATAAACGTAGGGTTTAAATGATGAGCCTGGCTGGCGGAGCGAAGTTGCAATGTTAACATTACCATCAATATCGGTATTGAAATAATCGGCTGAACCAACCATTGATAGAACCTCGCCGGTTTTCGGATCGATTGCCACCAGTGCACCATTACTACCGCCGTATCGTTGAATTTTTGTCATGCCGTCGCTTATGGCTTTTTCGGCCTGTTGCTGCAAATCATAATCGAGCGAAGTATAAATTGAAAGACCTTGTTCGTTGACTGCCGAATTTCCGAATTCGGCTTCGGCTTGTTCCATTACGTAAAGTGAAAAATGTGGTGCCAGAATTGACATTTTTCGGGGCTGAACTGCTGCCCCGACCGTAGTGGTATCTTCTTTTTTAGCTTCTTTCGCCTGATCTTCCGTAATATATTTCATTTTGACCATTTGGTCTAGAACATAATTACGACGAATTATTAATTTATCGGTATGCGATCCGTATGGGGAATAGTAAGTAGGGGCTTGGGGAATTGCCACCAATGTCGCCGCTTGGGCTAAGTCGAGGTCTTTGGCCGGCTTGCCATAGTACATTACCGATGCCGCTTCGATGCCGGCACTCTGGCCGCCGTAAGGAATCTCATTCAAATACATTGTCAAAATTTGATCTTTGGAGTACATAAATTCTAGTTCAATCGACAAAATGACCTCCTTGATTTTTCGGGAAATTGTTTGCTTGGAGTAAAGTAGCGCGTTTTTTACATATTGCTGGGTGATAGTTGATCCGCCTTGAGTGCCGGAACCAATGTGGAAAATATCACGAAATGCCGCGCGAGCAATACCTTTAAAATTTAGTCCATGATTTTGATAAAACGATTGGTCTTCAACGGCAACAGTGGCATTTTTTACATTGGTCGGAATTTGATCGGAAGTTACCAAAGTTCGTTTTAGATCGCCGGTTTCGTAAAGCAGTTTACCGTTTCGGTCAAAAATTTTGGTTGACTGTGACGGCTGCATTTTAGCAATTTTTTCCGGTGTTGGCAAATCTTTGGCGTACCAAGCAAAAACTAAAGAAACCGATAAAAGTACCGCTAAAAGCGAATAAATAATAACTCTCACAACCGCTTTTTTATTTAGTGGCTTGCGTTTTTTGTTTGGAGCTCGTAATTTTAGAGGATTTTTGAATCCAAATTTAAACTTCATATTTTGCCTTCTATTTACATTATATAAGTTTGTCAGTATGATGTAAACTGGTAAACGTTTTTTTTATAATAAATTTCATTAGTCTAAAACAAACAATATTTTAGTTTAGAAACTATCGAAAGTCAAGAAAGATGTTAGCAATAGTGAAAGAAAAAATTGAAAATGCTATTAAGGCCGCCGGTTACAAACTGCCGAAAAATTTTGAAGTTACTCTGCCACCAAATAATGATTTCGGTGATTTTTCAACATCGGTAGCTTTGTCAATCGCTTCGAAAGATAAACAAAATCCAAAAGAGATTGCGGAGAAAATCGCTGCCAGTTTAGCATCTGGTGAAATTAAAAAAGTTGAAATCGCCGCTCCTGGATTTATAAATATTAGCTTTGCCGATTCGTATTTTCACCAATATCTGGTTGACGTATTAAGATTGGGCAATGAATTTGGCAAAAGTAACATTGGCAAAAAACAAAAAGTTTTGGTCGAATTTGTTTCGGCAAATCCGACTGGACCGCTTCATATTGGCAATGCTCGCGGCGGCCCGATCGGCGAAGTATTATCAAACGTTCTTTCTTGGTTGGGGTACAAAGTTGAGAAGGAGTTTTATATTAACGACACCGGCAATCAAATTCGAAAATTCGCTGAAACCTTAGCCTACTATTACATTGCAAAATCCGATCCGAAATTTCACTTTCCTGAAAACGGCTACCCGGGTGAATTTTTAGAGAAAGTCTCTGAAGAAATCCAATCGGAATCGGGATCGGAGGTTGCCAATTTAAGAGATGATAAATTAATCGATTTCTTTGCCAAAGTTGGGTTGGAAAAAACTATTCGTCGAATTAAAGAAGATTTGGAAACTTTGGGGATCACTTTTGACCGTTTTGTTTATGAAAGTGATTTAATCAATACCGGCAAAAGTATGGAAGTTGTCGAAGCGTTAAAAAAGGGTGGGCACACTACAAGTCGTGAAGGTGCGTTGTGGTTCACATCAAATGATCTTGACCCGAATGATCGGGAGACTGTTCTTTTACGTTCTGATACTGAAAATACTCCGACTTATTTTACCAACGACATTGCCTATCACAAAGATAAAATTGAACGTGGCCATGAAAAACTAATTGATGTTTGGGGCGCCAATCATCATGGTCATATTGCTCGGCTAAAAAGTGCTCTTAGCACTTTGGGTTTTGACAAAAATCTTTTTAAAGTAATTCTTTATCAAAATGTTCGATTAAAAAAAGATGGCCAGATAAGCCAAATGGGGAAGCGGTTGGGAAATTACGTCAATATTTCGGATTTGATAAATGGCTTAAAAGTACCGGCCGATGTTTTCAAATATATGATAATTTCTCAATCGTCATCATCAACAATTGATTTCGATTTGGATTTGGCGCTTGAGCAATCGGAAAAAAATCCGGTGTATTATCTGCAATACGCCTACGCTCGTATTTGCAGCATTCTTCACAACGCTGAAGGTGAAAGTTTAGCCGAAGTTGAAAAAATTGCCAAAGGGCAGGGGAGTTTGCGAGCTCAAGAATTGGAAAATCTGACTGATAAAAAAGAGATTGATCTAATTAAAGCCCTTGGCGGGTTTTCAGAAACATTGGAAAAAGTTGCCGGCGAATTTCAAATTCAGGCTCTCCCCCATTTTGCAACAAAAGTTGCCGAGGCCTATCATCACTTCTATTCCGGTTGTAAGGTATTATCAGACGACAAAAAACTTACTCGCTCGCGACTAATTTTGGTTTTAGCTGTTCGTAATACTCTAAAAATCTCTCTGACACTGATGGGGATAGAAGCACTGGAAAAAATGTAAATTGGTAAGAGTTAGATGTCTAGCTCGAAGACTTTGGAATCGGAGATTAACCAAATCTTTTTTAGTTTTTCATTGACGGCGAAGCTTGTCAGAGTCATATTATCAAGAACATACTGTTTTTGGTAGGCACCGGTTTTGGCAAACTGTAAAACTCGGTTATTGGTTTTATCGCCAATATACATTGAATTTGAACTTTGGTCGGTGAAAAGATTCAACGGATCGGAAATCTTGGTGTCGGGCGTCGGAATTCCCGAGATGGCAAAATTACTATCTTCAATCGATCGGGAAATTTTTATCACGGTGCCATCAGCCTTCATAACATAAATATTTCCATCAACGGCTAAATCGATGCTATCTTTAATTGAAATCGGTTGTTTTGAAAGATAGGCCGAACCTTTTGTGTAATTGCTGGAAAATAAAATGTGCTTCCAAATTTGGCCGTTTTCACTATCCAGCAAATAAATATTCGAGGAGTAAGTTGCAGTAGCAACTGATTTTTCCCAACTAGCACCATCGGCAATTGGCAACTCGGAGATAGACTTGCTTTCAATATCAAGTTTTGCAACGGTCGGTTTATCGGTTAGAATTAGCAACGAATTGTTATTGTCATTGTAAAAGATGTCGATCACTTGACCCATACCGGAGCTGATTTGGCTGTAACTTTCTGCGGTTTTTGCTCTGGTATCATATTCGGAAATTTTGCCATCTGCAGATATTGAAAAAAGATTTGCGCCGACTGCGTAAAGCTGTTTTTGGCTCTCGGAAAAAGAAAATGTCGGGTCAGTATTTTCGGCAATTCTGGTTGCCGAGTTTAGCAAATCTAGTTTCGCCTGAATTTGGTTTAAAAGATTTTTTGCTTCCTCAGCAACAGCTGGTGTGGAGATGGCTTTTTGCGCTTCGTCGCGAGCAGAAATCAGCTCCTCTTTAGCGTTTTGTTTTTTTAGTCCGAGGTCGTCCAGAGCTTTGGAGTATTGTTCGCGGGCGGAATCGAGACTGGCCAAATTGTTACTGGTCGAACTTAAGCTTTGATTGTTTCGACTGTTAATTTGAATTTTTATAAAACCGATTGAAAGTAAGATTACCAAAATTATAATGTAGAGATATTTGCGATTTTTCGGTTTCAGGAGAGATTTTCCCCAAATTGTCAGGTTTGAAAAGGTGTAGAAAAAATAATTGTCCCGGCTCGATTTGCGATTGAAATAATTTACTTTCGGCACGCTACCCAATCTTTCACCGACCGGCCGGAAGGTTTTGTCGGAGGTTTTTTTGATTCTCTGACCGACTTTTTTGCTGCCGGAGGAGATTTTTGGCTGAATACTATTCATCCAAAATTTACCGATAGTTTTGACTCCTCGACCGGTTGTTTTGGCTCCGGCTGACAACCCTCTGAAAATTGTTTTCGAATAACGTTTCAGAGGCGAATCGGGAATATCATCTAAAATAACAATTTTCGGTTCAAGGTTTTCGCTGTTCGGATCGTCTTTGTCAACTAAATCAAAAGAGATTAAATTAACATCTTTAATTTTTGAATGGCGCAGAGTTTTAACAATCTCATCAATTGCGCTGTCAAAAGGAAAAGCGGCGAAGAATTGCCGTAAGCGGTCAAGTGAGAGATGCGAATAAAATTCACTGTTAGCTATAATTATTTTGTCGCCTTTGGTGATGTTGCCGTCAATTATTGAAACAAAGGTTTTCAGCGGATGAATATCTTCGTCTTCTGCCGGTTTTTCGGTGATGTGGGAGATTTTATTACCACGAAAAAGATAACCGGAAATTCGACCGGTTTGCGAAAAAATTAACTCGTTGTTGGAGATAAAACCGATTATTGCGTTTAGCTTTCCGATCCATTCATGCTCTCCGGATTGAGAAAGCTCGCCGAGTTCGGCATTAATTTTTTTAATTGTTGATTCAAAACTTTCAGCTTTGTCGGCGCCTTTTAGTTTAGTTTCCAAAACTTCAACAATTGTTTGGCGAATTTTTTCGCCGTTGACCCACGGAGACTCAATTTCAATGATATAAAAAAATCGATCCAAAGATTGATTTGGTTCTTCTGCACCAACAAAGAGAAACTTTTCCTTGTGCTTTCCCTTGGTCGCAATTTGCCCAATTCTAGCTACAAGATTTATATCTGACATATTATACTTTACAGTTTAGCAGATTTTCAGGAAATCAAGCAAGATGGGAAAATTATTAATAATATCCACTGTGGTGATATTGGTAAAATTATTGACAAATATAGTATATACTGCTAGAATCTCATTATTCTGAAAAAAGGGGGCGATCGTTTTGGCAAACATTAAAATTCTGGCTCACGAAACAAATGAACCATTTAATTGCCAAGCTTGTAGAAAAAGAGTTAAGAAAGGTGAGACTAATTTTTCGGCTCGTTGCGCCAACAAATCATTTCGTGGTTGCTGTGAAGCCCATGCTAAACAGATACTGATTGCAGATATGCTTGGAATAGCTGCCGAAAAAGTTACTAAGGTAATTGATACAGATGTGCCTAATCTTATTTTGCTGGTTGTTGTCAAAGACGGAGACCCAATGGTCTCATTTATCAAGAGCCCAAATTTGCCAGTAACTTTCTGGATTCGGATTGGAAGCGAAAAATTGTATCTTCATCGAATTGATGGAGGCGAAGGTTTAAAGTTGGAATCAGGCGATAATTTAGTTACCGACTCCAATGGCAACGAATATATTATTACAATTTAACCGATCGGCGGTCTTGCAAGACCGCTTTTTTATCTGACAATTTACTTGCCGAATCCGCCTTTTTCCGAGATCAATTTGGCCTCAAATTTAAATTTGCGAATGTTACCTTCGGCGTCAACAATTTCCTCTTTTTTTGATTTTTGAAAATAATCGAAAAGTTCGGCTGAAAGTATATCTTTTAGCACTGACAGATCTTCTTGGGTGTTTTTAATTGTTTCGGTCATTTTTTGATTTTCCGGCAAGCTCATAATTTGGTCTTTAATTGTCTTCTTTTTTTGAGCCGCTTTTTTAGCTTCGTTGCGTGCCTCAACATATTCGAGATCATTTTCCAGCTGTTCTTTAATATTTTTTTTAGCCGTTTTTAGCTCTTGTTCTTCGCGACTAATTTCAGCCAATCGTTTTTGAATTTGTTTGGTTTCCATAATAAATTAACTAATAATTAATAACGAATAACGAATAGTTTTAGAAGGTAGTATTACAGAGGTTGGTCGGGGAGAGAGGATTCGGTCACCGATATTTGCCTGCTGGCAAATTCGTCGACCCCGTCTCGGCGCCGTCGCGCCTCCGACTTTCGAATCCTTTGTCTTTTTAATTGGTCGGGGAGAGAGGATTCGAACCTCCGATCTTCGGACCCCCAGCCCGACGCATTAACCGGACTATGCTACTCCCCGTAGATAAAATTGCAAAAAGAGATAAATATTTTTGTTCCATCCGCCGCTAAATTGGAACTATTTGTAAAAAGTGGGTGTTCTCAAGATTAAAACCACGGTTTTAACTGATGTTGAACCAACCTCTCCGCACAAATGCGAATTAGCGTTGTGCTGCGCCGAGGCGAAGCAAAAACCCGATGTAAAATTTTTTGTGGTCCAATTTAACTTGGCAAGATGGAACAATTTTATCGTAACAAAAAAATGAAAATAAAATAAGGTCAATTAAGTACTTGTCTAAAATAAAAATCGCTCAGATTATTAATAATTTACCAAATAATGCTGGGCGATATTATTTATTTTTTATCTTCTTTAACGGCGGTTCGCAAACAACGGGTGCAGAGAACTACGCCATTAACTTTTTGTAAATTGGGTTTGAAAAATCTTTTTGTGTGTCGTTGTGAATGAGAGACATTTGAACCGGCAGTTTTTGATTTTCCACAAATTGAACAGATCATAGTTTTTTAAATTGATTTTATTGGCTTGAGTTGCTACAATACTTTCGTATAATAGCAGAAAAAATTAATTAAATCAAGATGTTTTTATCAAATTTATTTTCCTCACCATTTTATGCTGTAGTTGCCATTATTGGTTTGCTTTTGGCAATTACAGTTCACGAATTTGCTCACGCCTGGATGGCTAACTATCTCGGTGATCCGACAGCCAAACATTTGGGTCGCTTGACGCTTAATCCATTTAAGCATTTGGATCCGTTGGGGACACTTTTTCTTTTAGTTGCCGGATTTGGTTGGGGAAAGCCGGTGCCCTACAATCCGAGTAATTTGCGATCCGACGCCGATGAGGTCAAGGTCGCACTTTCTGGAATAACTGCTAATTTGTTGACCGCGTTATTACTTGGAATTCCGTTGCGAATTGCAACGGCAATGGGAATCGCAATTAGCTCAAACATTTGGTTGACAATTATCGAATTTTTACTTGAAATGAACTTGGTTTTAATCGCTTTCAACATTATTCCAATTCCACCTCTTGACGGCTCAAAATTGATTTTCCCATTCATTAGTTTTAATGCCCGAATGACCTTTGAGCAGGTTGGACCGATTCTCCTTTTTATAGTAATTATCGCCAGCAATGTTTTTGGCTCACCGTTTTTGGTTAGTTTTATGGAACCAATTATTCGCGTTCTCTCTTTCGTAACTAAGGGAACTTACACCGCAATATTTTAACAAGACAAATAGGGGAATATAGGGGAATATATAGGGGACGGTTCTCTTTTGAATACGGTTTTCCGAACTATTAACTTTTACCAGAATAAATTTTTGCCTAGGCAGTTTACTATCTTAAAGAAACATTGTTCTTATGTCTTTTGAAATATTTAATTTCTTTATCTTTTTCGTTGTATCTTTCCTCTGGTGAACCCCAAACATTTCGTTTATTATCGGCTTTCACAATCTCATCAATAATAATTTTCTGGTATTGTTTTCTTCTTGCGTCATCGGTTTCTTCGAGTTCGGGATAGAGAAAATCTTTTGTTAAAAGGCTATCCTTCGTGTTGTTTGTATTTGTATTGTTTGTATTTGTATAAAAGTTATAACTCGAAAAGTGCCAGTTTTCTGGCTTTTTCACTAATCCCTTTCGTACCGGATTAAGCTCGATATATTTACCGCATTGAATAAAATATTCATCTTTTCCGACTGGCTGACTTTTAAATCTGTCTTGCCAGAAATGTCCAATCCAGCCGTATTTCCGGCGAAAATGATGAAAATAGGCAAGATTAATTTTTTTCATAAACAATGAAAAGTCCTTTGATTTTTTTGTTTGAATTAACATATGGACATGATTCGGCATTAGACAATAGTGGTATAAATCGAAATCAAGTTCCGATTTGAATCTTTGTAAAAGTTTTAAGTAATAAAAATAATCGTTGTCCGTTTTAAAAACGACATTGCGGTTATTCCCGCGAGTCATAATGTGATAAAAACTCTTTGATAATAGTAACCGTGGTTGTCTTGGCATTTGACATAATTATATCATAAATATCGAAAGTTCGGAAAACCGTATTTAAAAGAGAACCGTCCCCTATCTATATAAAAAAGGAGCCAACACATGTCGTGTTGGCTCCGGTACTTCTTTACTGCTTTGCGGCGCCTCGCCGCGCCGCAACGATCTCGGCCACGGTGCGGCGCTTTGCGGCGCCGGTGGCCTCCTCCTTTGCGGCGTCGGCGACCTCCTCCTTTGCGGCGTCGGCGAC
>CAZEVI010000019.1:0-14806 GCA_964515615.1 uncultured Candidatus Saccharibacteria bacterium
ACACCCGTTCCCATTCCGAACACGGAAGTTAAGCACTTCAGCCCCGATGGTACTTGGAGCACAAGCTCCCGGGAGAGTAGGACAGCGCCAACATAAAGTCTTTTTTAATTGAAAAAATTATTCAAATGTTTTCCAAATATTCATCAGTTTTTTTATGGTATAATATATTTATGAATATTCGATCAAAAATTATTCTGCCGGTGACAATGTTGTTTGCCGGAGTTCTAATGGTCCTTTTTGGCCGATCGGCCGGTGTCAGTGCCGACGCAACAGGTATTAGCACCAGTTCGGCAATCTACATTTTGTTAACCGCTGCCGGTTTTTTGCTTATTGCCGTTTCGGCAATTGTTGCCCTTTTTATGATCGCTTCGAGCGAAGATAAAAAATAATCGCCAAATTTGGTGATTATTTTTTTAAAATTATCGAAGTTGATCTGTTTTTCGTTGCCGGCAAATATTGTATTACAACATAATTGCTTGGCGCAAGACTGGAATAATTTCGCCGTAGGCTTTGGCGGCGGCCCGAAACGCCGCTCGGCCTTTATCATTTAGTGAGTAAATTTTTCGGACTTTTTTACCGGCGGAAACTTTATTTACATCAACATAGCCACCACGAGAAAGTTGCTCCAGTGCTGGATAAACCGTTGATTCGGTTGGTCGGCAGAGTCCATCAGACATTTCTTCAATCCGTTTAACCAGACCATAACCGTGTGCTTCTTTATCGGCATAGAGAACTTTTAATAGAAAAAAACGAATCAAACCTTGATTTATTAGCGACTTCCAATATTTTTCATCTTCGAATTTCATTCGTAATTTCGGGAAATTATTGGTAATTTGGTAAGGAGACCAATGGGCTTAGGTTTTCATTTTATCCTTTCTGCTCGAAAATATCAAGCCGTTCTTGTCATCCCGAGGCTTCCTGCCGTGGCAATCTGAATTTTTGCTATAATATAGCTATAATTAATACAAGGAGAAAAAATGGGAGAAACTTTAAAATATGGTAAAGAATTTGCGAATTGGAAAGTGCCGGATGGGGGGGCAGAACAACAAAAAGGACTAGAAAAAGAAGGGACTGGAATTGATTTGGAAATGTATGAGCGATCGCTAAATGACGGCACTGCTGATGAGTATCGTGAAGCAGTTGGAGTATTACCGGCCGAAGCATTACTGGAAGAACAGGGAGATGAAAGAATGTGGAACGGTTTATCAAATATCGAACAGCTTTCAATTAGGGGATCATTGTCAAAATTTACCAAAGAGAACAATCTGGCGATTAAAGAAGATCGGAACTCTTGTATGGCAGTGGTAGCGTAAAATTATAATTATTAAGATTTTGGAGGTGAATATACCTAAAGACGACAAACCAACCAACCCGGAGGAAATTGGTGTCCCGCAGGAGGGAATGAAAACTCCGGAACAAAGAGAGAAATTAGAGAGATTAAGGGGACTTATTGAGTCAATTGTTGAAAGATATTGGCAAGAGGGCGAGACACCATTCGGAATTGAAAAAGACCAAGTAGTTGATCGAATAACAGAGAGAAGATTTGAGGTGATGGAAGCTGAAAACTTAGAGCCTGACTATGAATTTTGGCAGCAAGCTTCAGAAGTAATGGCACAAATTGATGAGGGAACTGGTCAGCACAATCCTCTGGGTGAATACCCTCTTATGGTTTTACAATATCACCTCTCAAATGCCCGCGGTCTTGAAATAGACGAATCAGTCAAAGATTATTTTATTGCCAAAGTGATGGAAAAAGGCTATAAGAAAGCGACAGACAGATCACTATCCGATTGGGTTGCAGAGTATGTTGGATCTCATCCGGAGGAAACTGATTTTGAATCTATTAGAAAAACGATTGGAGTGTTTGAACGAGATTACGACTCTTTTGTTATCAGCACTGGAAATCTAGCCAAGGTTTTTTTGGAATACGCTCGTGAAAATGGAATCGAAGGTTTGGGTTCGAATACAGCCCTGCAAATACTTTCCGAAAAAGGATTTATAGTGCCAGAGAAGTGGCAAAATAGCTTCGTCGAATTACCCGAAGGTAGAGAACTGTTGAATGCTATTGAAAATGTGCAAAGAAAATTTCATCCTGAGGAAATTATTACCACACTGGAAGGTGTTTACGGAGATTTTACAAAGGAGGAGCTGCGGACTAATCCAATTACCGTTGGAGATGTTTTAGGTGTGGTTTCAGTAACGATGGAGATTCCAAAGACTTGGGAAGAATGTGATGACGAAACAAGAAGTGTAATCAATGATATCATGAAACAGTTGGCAAGTAATCTTGGTGGAAAATTGGGAGAATCAAAGGGAGAACCAGTAATAAAGTTTTAAATTATGCCCGAGTTGCCAGAAGTCGAAACAATTAGGCTAAGTTTGAAAAAGGCCATTGTTGGAAAAACAATCGCCGGTGTTGAAATTCGGGTGCCGAAACTTTTTCACGGCAACAAAAACGAAATTATCGGTAAAAAAATTGTTGATGTAAATCGGCGAGCGAAACAAATTATCATTGATGTTGAGGGCGACAATGATTTACTAATTCATTTAAAAATGACAGGACAGTTGATATTTGATAGCGGAAAATCTCGTGTTGCTGGCGGACATCCAGCGACTGACTGGGTTGCGAAGTTGCCAAATTCAACAACTCACATTATCTTTGTTTTTTTGGATGGTTCGAAATTGTTTTTTAATGATTTGCGAAAATTTGGTTGGATAAAAGTTTTTAATGCCGACGAGCTTACTGGCTTACTGGCTGACAAGCTTGGTGTGGAGCCGTTCGATAAAGCATTTACCGTCGATGAATTGTCACACATTATTAAATCCAAACCGCGTTGGAATATTAAAAAAATTCTAACTGACCAAACTTTAATATCCGGCATCGGAAATATTTATGCTGATGAAGCACTTTTTTGGGCGGGAATTTTGCCAGCGCGGTTGGGAAAAGATATTAAAGATAACGAGATATCGAAACTAAGATTATCAATTATCAAAGCTTTGGAAATCGGGCTAAAATATGGTGGTTCGTCGGAAAATACTTATTACAAAATCGATGGTACCAAAGGCCATGCGCAAGAACATTTTCAAGTTTATGTCCAAGAGGGTAAACCATGCAAACGCTGTAGCGGAATTATCAAAAAAATCCGCTTAAACGGCAGGGGAACACATTTTTGTGAAAATTGTCAGCACTAATTGTTGAATAATTTTCAGTTTCTAATTTACAATCTTTAATCAATTAACAATAGCACAATTTTCAAACAAATATGACTTAGAAAAGTTAGCCGCTAATTTTGGTCGGGATATTATCTTGCTTTGTAAATCTATCGGGCTTGACCATGTTAACAAATCGATTATTAACCAACTTGTCAGATCAGCAACTTCAATTGGTGCAAACTATATGGAAGCAAATGGCGCAAGTTCGAATCAAGATTTTACTAATAAAATTTTTATTTGCAAAAAAGAGGATTTTAAGAAACCAAACATTGGTTAAGAATTCTATCATATTCTGTTGAGGGAGCGGATGATAACATAAAAGCACTACGGAAAGAACGCCAACAATTAACTCTTATTTTTCAGAAAATCACTTCCAGTTTGAAGAATTAATAATTAAAAATTACTTTATGCAACTTAAAACTTCTGGTATTATTATCAAGCGAATCAATTACGGTGAAGCCGATAGAATTTTAACGATTTTCACGAGAAATCAAGGGAAAATCAAAGCTATCGCCAAAGGGTCTCGCAAAATATTATCCAAACTTGGTGGCTCACTTGAGCCGTTTTGTTTGGTTGATTTCATTTTTCATGAAGGAAAAAGTTTCTACATTGTAACATCAGCATCTATCATCAGGCGCTTTGAAAATATTCATACTGACATTGACAAAACTTCCAAGGCTTTTTACATTGGCGAAATTTTGGACAAGTCACTGCAGGAACACCAAAAGCATCCGGAAATTTTTGATATTTTCGCAAAATATTTGACAGGATTGGAAGTTGTCGATGATGCGATTTTTATCCCAATTTTTTCCGCTAAAATTTTGGAAGCAATCGGTTTTAAGCCGGAGGTGTCAAAATGTTTGCATTGCCGAAATAAATTATTGCCAGAACAAAATTTCTGGGACGATGTTGAAGGCGGAGTAATTTGTCAGAACTGTCATGATAAATTCGGCCATGGCGGGAAAATTTCCAATGATGTAATCAAAATTTTGCGACTGATTTTTTCAACTGAATTTTCCGTCGATTCAAAAATTAACATTAACGATAAATACAAAAATCAAACCGAGCAGGTTTTAGAGAGCTATATTGAAGGTGTTTTGGAGCGCGAACTCAAGAGCAAAAAATTTATGAAAGACATGGCAAAGAGTTAACAATCGCTTGTGTTGAAACAATTAATTTCAATTTGGAACAATTAATTTCAATAAAAATTTGAAATTTAGATTAAGAATTTTACAGAAAAAGTGTACGATCGTACACTTTTTCTGTAAAATTTTGTAAAATATAAGTATGGCAAAAAAGAAAAAAGATAAAACAGTCGGCCAATTAAAACAAGTTTCAAAGGATGTTGGTATCTTTATTCTTGAAATGCTAATTAACATTCCTTTGCATTTAGCGCAGTCCTTTTTGGATCCTAAAGGGTTTCATGAGCATATTGAGCTCGAGGGTTTCTTTATTGACAGATTCCCACAGCGGCTAAATGAGCTTGAGAGAAGCGGCTGTATCAGGATCACCAACAATTCAATTGAAATCACCAGAAAGGGCAAAATTCGACATCTAGAAAAGTTAAAAGATAAGCAAAGGGATGGAAAGTGGAGAATACTTTCGTGGGATATTCCGGAAGCAATGAGACAAAAACGGAATCAATTTCGCAGATCAATTAAGCGCATTGGCTACCGCCAAGTTCAAAAAAGTTTGTGGGCATCACCGTTTATTAAAGCTGACGAAGTTGATTTGATAATCGATGAATACAGCGTTCGTAAATATGTTGCTTACTTCGTCGTTGATAAAACTGACATTGAGGACCATTTAAAGAATCTTTTCAAAAACGTGAATTAGTTTACAGAAAAAATGAACGATCGTTCATTTTTTCTGTTTTCGAATTTTTGGAATAAAAAAACGACAGCTAAGTGCTGTCGAGTAAGAATGGAAAATAATAGATTTTTTTGGGCTTGCGCCCGATGTTTTCAGGGAAAATTAAACTGGGAAGAGAAAGCGACAGGCAAAGAGGCCACTGAATAAAACGCATCCAATGACACAAATCACTGTGCAATGACTTGCATAGTTTTCGGAGATCGGGTCGGGACGATGTGCATTGAGTGTGTCAACAATCGGAGACGAAGACGTTTTTGTCCCTGATCCCAACAACGAATGCAAAAACCATTTGTCAAAGAAAAAAATTCCAACGGCGAAAATGATTGCTAACATTAGCCATAATCCGGCCAATTCGACAATTGTTTTTAAGAAAATTGTGCCCATTTTCATCGCCTCCTTGTCTTAAAGTATATACTAAAATATTTATTTGTAAAGGAAATTAATTTATTCTAAATGATATAATAAAGTCAAATAATAATTTAATCCCGAAAACGCCAGAATCTTAACTCTTGAATGAGGATGTTTGAGATGATAGAATATAAACATGACTAAAAACAATATTATGGAAAAGATTGTTTCGCTTTGTAAGAGGCGGGGTTTTGTTTGGCAGGATTCAGAAATTTACGGCGGAATTTCAGCCATTTGGGATTTTGGCCCCCTTGGCGTCGAAATGAAAAATGCCATCAAGAAAATTTGGTGGGATACGTTCGTGCGTATGCGGCCGGACATTGTCGGTATTGAAGGCTCAATTTTAATGCATCCAACTGTTTGGAAGGCATCAGGGCATTTAGAATCATTTACCGATCCGCTGGTTGAATGCAAAGAGTGCCACAACCGTTATCGTGAGGATCATCTAAAAGAAGGCAAATATAAAGATCAGGGAAAAGCCAAAGAAGTAATGCAATGCCCAAGTTGCGGTTCAAAAGTTTTTACAGAGCCTAAGAGTTTTAATTTGTTGTTTGAGGCGCTCGAAGGCACAGTCGAGGGCAAAAAAAATACCATTTACTTACGTGGTGAGACTGCTCAATCAATGTTCTGTGACTTTAAGCTGGTCGCCGATTCAATGCGGATGAAATTGCCGTTTGGTATCGCCCAAATTGGAAAATCTTTTCGCAATGAAATTACAACTGGAGATTTTTTCTTTCGTAGCCGCGAGTTTGAGATTGCTGAGTTGGAATATTTTGTTAAACCCGGTGATGATGAAAAGTGGTTTGACGAATGGCTGGAACTCTGGCAATTGTTTTATGCCGATCTAGGTATCAATCCGGAAAAATTATCCGAATACGAACATCCGAAAAAGTCACTTGCACATTATTCAAAACGCACGGTTGATATTATGTATGAATTTCCATTTGGCGTATCTGAACTTGCCGGTGTTGCCAACAGAACCGATTACGATTTATCACAACATGAAAAATTTTCTGGCAAGGATTTGCATTATTTCGATGAAGCCGAGGGCAAAAAAATTGTGCCGTATGTCATTGAGCCGACAATGGGTGTTGATCGTATAATATTAGCTTGCTTGGTGGACGGCTATCAGGAATCAGATGGAACTGACGGTCGGGAAAAGGGTGAAATCGTTTTGAAATTGCACCCAAAAATTGCTCCGATACAAGTTGCTGTTTTCCCTCTTATGAAAAAAGAGAAAATGCCTGACATTGCTAACGATATCCGATACAATGCAACATTGTGCGGGTTTAGGGCCGGCTATGATGAATCAGGATCGATTGGTAAACGTTATCGCCGTCAGGACGAAATTGGCACCCCGTTTTGTGTTACAGTTGACTATCAAACACTTGAAGATCAAACCGTTACCATCCGCGAGCGCGACAGTATGAAACAAGAGCGAATTAAAATTTCGGAAGTTAACAATTATCTGTTTGAAAAGATAAATTGTTAATAAACTGTTTTTTAAGCGGATTGAAAAAAATATATGTTGGCTATAAAATCACCAAAAATGGTGGTTTTTTAATTGTAAAAAGCTGCAAAATTTGCAACAGAGGTGGTCAAGTGAGTAATCTGAAAATAGCTATTTGGGAATTAAGAATAGCAAGATCAAGACACCAAAATAATTTTTATGAAAGGTTACAAGTTAGTAAATCTTTCGGCGTTGGAAATCAAATGAATAAATTTAGATTAGCGCGAAGAATTGTTGATTGAATTTTCCCCAACACAATACCCTGAGTTTACACGGCTTTTTTGATTGTTTCTTAACATACGACTTGTTGTTTTTATGAAAAAAAATGTACAGCTGGACTGGAATAATTGATCATCGAATATATTATCTACAATTTATGGATCGAAAGTGTTGACTGCTTGTTGAAATTACAATAATATGGGAATATGTGGGAAGGTGTGGGAAGCACAAAATGCTTCTTACTAATTTACGAACAACTTCCCGCAATTACCAATAAATTCATAATTTTTATTCGTAATTTTGATTAGATTGGTAAATTTGTTAGCACAATTATGCAAAAGCCAAAACAGAAAAGAATAAAAGTTGTCAACAAAAGCAAAACCGTTGCTTTAAAAATTTGTTTTTTGGCAGCAACAACTTAAAAGTTGTAATTAAAATAAAAACTTGTGAGGGGATTTAAATTTTAAATCTACTAACGTGTTTATCGGCGAATACAAACACACAATTGATGAAAAAGGGCGGACATCAATTCCCTCAAAGTTTCGCGGGGAGTTGGCTTCTGGTTGTGTCGTTACTCGTGGATTGGATAAATGTTTATGGATTTATCCATTGCAGGAGTGGCAAAATTTGGCCGAAAAAATTGCTGATTTGCCGATTACCCAAAAAAATGCCAGAAGTTTTTCCAGGTTAATGTTGGCCGGGGCGTCTGATCTTGAATTAGATCGAATTGGTCGAATTAATTTGCCGAGTTACTTGCGGGATTATGCCAAAATTAAAAAAGATGTAGCAATTGTCGGTGTTTATAATCGAGTTGAAATTTGGCCGGCAGATGTTTGGTCGAACTTTAAAAAAGAGATGGAAGAAAGCGGTGACGAAGTCGCCGAATCACTATCTGAAATCGGATTCTAAATTGGAAAAAGGTTGATAGAGATTGGAAAATGGTAATTGAAAAAATAAATTAAAAACTTAAAAATTTCTAATTTCAAATCTCTAAACAAATTTCTATTTTCTAACAACCAATTTCTATTCTTTGACCAGTAGCCAGTATCCACGACCATGAGCGTATTGAAGTGATCAATTGTCCTTCAATTTCGCTCAGGACAGGGAGGGGCAAAGGTTTATTACATGTCAGCTTTATCATTCGATGGACTTTATCGGGTGAACGAAGAGAGGTCACCCTTCGATCCGTCCTACGCTCAAGCTACGGATGGTAAGCAAAAATACGGATGATTTTCCCTTCGGGAAAACAAAAACAAAAAGCTGGCTACTGATTAAAGAAATACAAATTTAAAATTTAAAAATCAAAATTTAAAATTATGGTAGGCACTTCGTGTCTGGACTATAATAGTTAATTCCATCATTTTGATCTTTGCATTTTGAATTTTAAATTTGACCGGAGGGAATTGTGGGCAGAGATTTCGTTGTTACAAATTCGAATTCAGCAAATATCGGCATTAAAAAGCGAACTGTTGGCCGAAAATTTTTCGTCGGTCCGAAGACGACAAGATTTATTGCAATCGTCATTTTTAGTGCTATGGGACTTTTATATTTAACGCAATCAACACAAGGAGCGGATCGGAGTTATAAAGTTCGCGATCTGTCAGCCCAAAAATCGCAACTTTCTGAGCAGAGAGATCGGCTCCAAGTTGAGGCCTCTCGTTTGGAATCATTAAACGAAATCGATAAATCGGTCAATCCGCAATCTCAAGATCAAGCTCAAATGCAACAAACAAATCAAGTCAATTATATTCCCAGTGGAAATACTGGCAATTAACTTTGAAATCAGCAATTTAGCAGGTGTTTCCACTTGCAATTTTTGCTTATTGTAAGGCGAAAAGTGAAAGAAGACAAAATAATTCTGCGGATAAAATTTGTTGCAGCTTTTTTTCTGTTGCTTTCTTTCATCTTGTTGGTCAGACTATTTCAAAAACAAATTATCGAGGGGAAAAGTTATGTTGCTGAGGCAAAAAGCCAACAGCAATTTTCCAAAGTTGAGCTTCCGGAGCGAGGAAAAATTTATTTTCACGATGCGGCCGAAAATTTGTCCGGCAGTTACGCTGTGGCATATGACACAAAAAGTTTTGCTCTTTTTGTTATTCCGAAAAATTTAATTGATAAACATAACGCGGCGGCTAAATTGGCGCCTTTTGTTGGCAAGTCAGAGATGGAATTATACGATCAAATCAATAATGATAAAAGCTATTTACCGGCGCTGAAAAAAGGATTGAATTATGATGATGCCGACAAAATTGAAGCACTCTATTTGACCGGTGTTTATGTTTTGCCGGAGTACAAGAGATATTATCCGGAATCGGACTTTTCGGCTCAACTTTTGGGCTTTGTCGATAATGAAGGAGTTGGTCGCTATGGATTTGAAGGTTTTTATGACAAAGAATTGCAAGGGTCGTCGGGAAAAATTACCGGCGAGCAAGATACGTTGGGGAGAGTAATTAACTTGCTGTCGGAAGATGCACCGAAAAATGGTACCAGTTATCTGTTGTCAATTGATAGATCGGTCAATTTTTATATGTATCAAAAATTGCGCCAAGCAATGCAAGATTATCAGGCCGAATCAGCTATGGCAGTGGCAGTTGATATTAAAACCGGAAAAGTTATCGGAATGGCGTCATTGCCGTCTTTCGATCCGAATAATTTTGCCCAGTATTCAAACGACAACCAACAGGAACTCTACAAAAACCCTTTAATTTCTACTGCCTATGAACCGGGGAGTATTTTTAAACCGATAATTGTTGCCTCTGGACTTGATTCGGGGAAAATTACTCCTGATTCAGCCAGCGATTTCGGGGCTTCGGTGAATGTTTCCGGCTTTACAATTCACACTGCTGAGGGTACGGCTTTCGGTCATGAGAACATTGGCGATATTTTAAAACACTCCGACAATGTTGGCATGGTTTGGGTCGGTCAACAAATTGGCAGTGAAATTATGGATAAGTACATTCGTAAATTCGGTTTTGTCGACAAAACCGGAGTTGATCTTTCTGGTGAAGGATTGGGAATTATTCAGCCGCTAAAAGATTGGCATGATATTGGACAAGCGACTATTACATTTGGTCAAGGAATTTCAGTAACTCCGATTCAATTGGTAATGGCCTATGCGGCAATTGCTAACAAAGGTGTGATGATGAAACCGGAAGTTAATGATAAAATAATAAATGATGACGGAAATACCACAAGTGTTGCGCCGGTTGAAGTTGGACGAATAATTTCTGAACAAACAGCGGCCGAATTAAATCAAATGCTAACCGGCGTTGTCGAAAACGGCTACGGGAAAAAGGCCGGAGTTTCTGGTTTTTGGGTCGCCGGAAAAACTGGAACTGCTCAAATTGCCGATTCAAACACTGGCAAGTACATGGAAGGAATTTTTAATCACTCTTTTGTTGGATTCGCCCCATCAGATAATCCGCGATTTGCGATGCTGATCGAATTAAATAAACCGAAAAATGCCAAGTTTGCCGAATCATCTGCTGCTCCGGTTTTTGGCGATATTGCTTCATATCTTCTAAACTACTATTACCGAATAGCACCGAATAGGTAAAAATAATAATTTTCAATATTGATGAAAAATATAACACTCAATTTGATTCAGCGTTTTTTGCAATTTTTGGCGCGAAGAAAAATTAAACAGTCAAAACCGAAAATTATTGTTGTTAGCGGATCTTACGGAAAAACTTCTACAAAAGAAGCCATCTATTTTGTTTTGTCAAAAAACGGATTGGATGTTGGTAAAAATTGGGGCAACATGAATTCGGTTTTGGGGCTACCGATGGCAATTCTGGGATTAAAAAAATATTCCTTCGGCATCGGTTTAATTGGAAATATTATTCATGCGAAATGGAATTTTCTATTTTATCGCTTGCCAGAGATATTGGTTTTAGAGTTTGGTGTTGATAAGCCCGGAGAAATGTCGCAATTAGTTTCGGTTGCCAAGCCAAGCATTGCAGTGATTACCGGAATTTCAGAGACTCATTTAGAAGGACTGAGTGATTTGGCGACAGTTAAAAAAGAAAAGAATTTGTTGTTTAAATCTTTGTCAAAAGATGACATTGCGGTTAAGAATGCTTCTGATGAAAATTCTGGTGATTTGTCAATTAACGACGGAGTAAAAGAGATTACTTTTGGTGGTAGCAATTCCGCCGTTTTTGCTTCAAATATAAAAATTGAAACAACCGGCACAAAATTCATAATGAATTATTTTAGCGAAAAAATTTCAGTTAATTCAAAGTTGATTGGCCAACATATTATAAATAGCCTTTTGATTGCTGCAATTGTGGCCGGCGAATTTGATATTTCGTTGGGAAAAATCAAAGAAACCTTGGAAGAGATAAAACCCGAAAATGGCCGGATGAATCCATTAAAATTAAGAAACGGATTGGTTGTGATTGATGACACGTATAACTCAAATCCAAAATCAGCCGAAGAGGCATTGGAGACATTATCAAAAATTGAATATAGCAGCAGAAAAGTTGCAATTTTGGGGAATATGAATGAGTTAGGCGATTATGCTGAAACTGGTCATCGGCGAGTTGGAAAGGTGGCCGGCATGTGTTGCGACTTTTTAATTGCTGTTGGTGATAATGCAAAATATTTTATTGCCGGCGCAAAAGAATCGGGGATGATGGCCGATAATATCAGACAATTTGCATCAACCGAAGAGCTGATTAAAGAAATTAACAATATTATTAAACCGGATGACATGGTACTGGTTAAAGGATCGCAGAATCGAGTTCGTCTGGAGAGATTGGTCAAATATTTGTTAAATAATGAAAAGTTAGCAAGTGAAGTCCTTGTTAGACAAGATAAAAAATGGGAAAATAAATAAGAGGCGGATTTTAGTTGCTGGGTATGTCTTAATAACTTTTTAGAATAATATTCTAATTCGAGGAGAATAATGGACAAAATTGAAATGATTGTGCTTTATAGAAATGATTTTATTCGGCTTTTTTGGCTGACCGGATTATCTTTTTTAATCGCTATGATTTGGACGCCACTTTTAACTAATTTCCTTTATAAATATAAACTGGGCAAAAGAATTCGTCAGGATAAAAATACGCCGATTTTTTCCAAAATGCATGCTCACAAATCGGGGACTCCGACAATGGGGGGAATTTTAGTTTGGGTAACAACAGCAGTTCTGACAATCATTTTCAATTTGGAGCGGCGAGCAACTTGGTTACCGCTTTTTTCATTGGTTTCCGCTGGAATTATTGGCGGGATCGACGATCTCTTAAATATTTACGGAATTGGCGCTCGTGGCGGCGGAATGCGTTTTAGGGAAAAATTTCTTCTTTATGCCGCAATTGCTGGCGTTGGTGCGTGGTGGTTCTACGAAAAACTTGGTTGGAATTCAATCCATATTCCTGGATTTGGCGATTACATCATCGGTGGCTGGTATATACCAGTATTTATCATCGCTCTAATATGGGCAGCGTTTGCTTCTAATGAAGCAGACGGGTTGGACGGACTCGCTGGTGGAATATTTGCCATCTCGTACAGTGCTTATGCAATAATTTGTTTGGCTCAAGGAAAAATTGAATTAGCGCTTTTTTGCGGTACAATAACCGGTGCACTTTTAGCTTTTCTTTGGTTTAATATAAATCCGGCTAGATTTTTTATGGGTGATACCGGATCAATGGCGTTGGGAATAACACTCGGAGTAATTGCTTTTTTAACAAACTCAATCGTCGTTTTTCCAATTATCACGCTCATCTTTACCATTGAAGGATTATCATTCTTAATACAAAGATTTTGGAAAGTCGTTTTTAAGAAAAAATTATTTTTATCATCACCAATTCACCACCACTTTGAGGCGATTGGTTGGCCGGAGCAAAAAATTGTTATGCGTTTTTGGGTAATTGGTGCCGCTTCGGCGGTTATCGGTTTGGCGATTGCTCTTTTTGGTCGAGGATTCTAAAAAATATCACTAGCGATGAAAAACTGCCGGCTAGTACGCCGGCAGCGTTGTCGATTATTGAGATCATTGGGTTCGAAGAGCTTGTATCGTTGCAACTAGTGTTGCAACTTTTTGTAAATGACCAACAACCTGGAGATCTACACAATCGCTGATAAGCATTATTGTATTTTTATCCCACATACAATCCAGTCGATGACGGCAAATGTAAATTTCCCCATAATATCTTGCGGCGACAGAGTAACACTCAGCATCAGTAACGATAACATTGCCGTGAGAATCGGGATCAATACTGTTGCCAGCAAGGTCGGTGAAAAAATATTTCACTTTGTCATCTGAAGGGCTTCCGAGGAAAGCAAATCTCCAATACACACGATCAATGCTGGCTAGACCCGATGGAAGGGCAAAAAAATCAGCGAATAAAGTCAAATTGCTTACTCGAACAATTTTGGCGAGGTTAACAATCAAATTACCGTTGCCGCTGGGAACAATTTGTTCCACTTTACCTTCAAAAAAAACTTCTAATTGCGGGTGAACAATTACCACCAGAGACATCGGCATTACCAACACCTCCTTAGGCTCGGGCAATCTTACCTTCAGTTTTAGTCCAAAATTTGTCAAAAATCACGAATAGTTAATCATCTTCCAAAAATTTACAGTTTCAGACAGTTATAAATGAAAAACGAATATTTAATATTTTCAGTAGTTGATGGATTATTCGAAAAAGTATATTATAGTTTTAGTGAAATTCTGCAGGAAGGACGGTGATCGGCGATGGGCAAAATCATAATTGATATTTTGCCGAAAGAGCACGCAGCAGCAGAGTTTTTGGTTCCGGATCAATTCCGGCCAAAAAATGTTCAGCCAGTAAGAAAAAAAGAAGCAAGAAACTGTAACTGTCGGGTCTGTCCGCATTTTGATTTGCTAAAACAAGTTGCCGAAGTTTTGGGGATTGAAATCAACGAAATTGTACTCTTTTGTGGGCACAATATTCATTCCCGGAGCGTTGGAAGATCAGGTTTTGGAGCAGAATTTATGAGTCACTATTTTAGACCGCTGACCTTTTGTTCATTTGTTATGAGACGGTTGGACAAGATAATTGAAGATGCAAAATGGATAGAAGGGTTCAATTTAGAACAGACACTGGCGGAGATTTCTGGTTGTTTTGGGACAGAAACAGCTACAAAGCTATTAGGAGATTTGGTAAGGGCCAACGATTTGCAGATAATTTGGCAAAATGCTTCGAAGATTGATAATCCGGCCATTGATCAGACATCGGATAAAGTGATGGAAAAAATTCAAAGTCTCCTTGACGGATTGTATAATAACATTGTCGGCAAACGACCGAGCCCAGAAGAGTTGTCGCGTATTGAACTGATTCGAGGTTTGAAAAAATGCGAAGTGACTCCTTCCCCTCATCATGAGGAGTGGAACAGTTGAATTGTCTATCGAAACTTTCCGATTTCCCGCAACTGGCGGGGTTTTTTCTTTTCAAACTCGAGTTTTTCCGCTATTATATAAACATGGATTTAAAAAAATTTAAGGGCAAAAAGATCGCGCTTCTTGGTTTTGGTGTAGAAAATATTGCTGTCGGTAAATTTTTTACACAGCAGATGATTGATTTTCAAATTCTCGACAAGGCGGAAGTCGGTCAA
>CAZEVI010000020.1:0-14597 GCA_964515615.1 uncultured Candidatus Saccharibacteria bacterium
CGAAGTCGGGGGGGAAAAAACTACTCGTGGTCGTGGTCCGGCACCCACGAGTAGTCGATGGGGTTTTTTACCACCGGCCCCCCCTCCGGCAGTTTTACTAACTGCCGGAGCCATATCATCCTCTGTTCTGGACTCAGCGAGTCCAGAACTGCGACCTCTTCCGGTTTCACTTATCACCTCCCTCTGCCCGCCAAAGCGAGCAGCTTTTCCAGTTCCTCACCTCGAAGCACCTCCCGCGCTTCGAATAAATTCACAACCCCAAATGGGTTGTTGACGACAAGCATTTTTCAAAATGCCTTTCGTCGAAAACCCAAATGGTTTCAATCAAAAAAATGCGTTTTATTGGTGATGTTTTTTATTGGTGATTGGCCGTCAGGAAAGATTTGTCACCCATTAGTGGCAACAACAGCGACCTTGGTTTTTTTTATTTTTGAACCGAAAAAGGTGGTTTTTCGAATTTGGGAATATTTAACCAAGCCGTCTTTTTTTGCAAAAAGTGTTCGATCATTTCCGCTGCCAACACCCTCGCCGGCCAGATATTTTGTCCCTTTTTGTCGAATGATAATGTTGCCAGCAACAATTTTCTGGCCACCAAAAATCTTAACGCCCAAACGCTTTGATACTGAATCTCGTCCTAAACTTGTGCTACCTCCAGCCTTTTTATGTGCCATAATCGCTTCGTTCTAAATTAGAATTCAAAAGTCAAAAATCAAAATTTTAATCATTAACTTCTTAATTTTAAATTACAATTTTGACTTTTAATTTTTAACTTCTAACTTTTAATACAACAATTTCTCTTTTTACTACTTGATAATCGCGCCCATATTCCATCGGCGGATATATTGAAGTGTAACCGATTTCAAAAAAAAAGTCAACAATTTCGGCAAAAATCGATATCCTTTTACCGTTGGCCAATTCAAAAAGGGGAAAAACCAAACAAATTGCCTTTATATTATTACTGTTAGCTGTCAATTTCAGGTTGGATAAAAAATCAAGATACAATTTTGAGATTTCCTTTTTTGCCTCGGCTTCTTCTTCAATCCGCAATTTGGCATTTCGCGGCCGGCCTAAATAGGGCTCGGAAACAATAATGAAATCTTGATTAATTTTCGAAAAATCAAACTTCGTCGCATCTTCTCTTGAAATTATAAATTTTAAATTACAATTTTGAGTTTTGAATTTTGAGTTTTGAGTTTGCCAACTTATATTGGCTTTCGTGTCGGCAACCGCTTTCTCCGAAATATCGCTGCCGATAATATCACAACCGAGCGCCAAAGCTTGAAGCAAAATATTGCCCGACCCGCAAAAAGGATCGACGACAACGAAGTCAGAACAATTTCTAGTGTCTAATTTGTCTGATTGATCTAAATTTTTGAATTTTGACTTTTGATCTGCGGCGATATTCACCATCATTCTCGCCAGCTTTGGTGGTAACATTCCGGATTTGGCATCGGAGCGCGGTTTGCCGTAATCAAATTCCGTCCAGAGATCAATATTTTGAACAGCAATTAGTTTGCCGACGCCACCGGGAAATATCCCGTATTCAATATTTTTACCGTCCATATTGTACTGAAACGATTGGGCGCTCGAAAGTTTGTCGTCGTCTTTGCCGGCAATTATCCGCAAAGATTTTTTTAAGCTTTTTTTGACTTGCAAAGCGATTTTGAAAACATCTATTTTGCTATTTGTATAATTCGAAAGGCCAAAAATCAGCTTGCCGGAAAAATTTTCTCTGCGCAAAAGATCGGCGATATTTTCATCGCCAGCAGTGATTTTTTGGAAAATTTTCACCGTTCCGCCAAGAATATCAATCAGTTTTTTGATCTGATCAGTCCCGATATCCAGTTTGATCTCTAAAACATGATCAGATAAGATAGAAGTATACTTGGGGGAAAAACCAAAATCAAAACCAGCCAAAACACTTTCCAACTCTTTTTGGCTTATTTTATTTTCGCGACCAAGAATGAAGTAATAATTCATAAGTCATAAATCAAAATTGTAATTAAAAATTCATAATTATTATTTACAATTCAAAATTTTGAGTTTTGACTTCTAAATTATATCTAATAATATCACAAATTTGTAAATTTAGCTAGCTATTATGTCAGAAAATAAAACCCAATCAACGAAATTTGTCCATCTTCACGTCCACTCTCATTATTCGATGCTCGATGGAATGGGCAAGATTCCTGATTTAATTGCCAAGGTCAAATCCGACGGTCAAACAGCGTTGGCGCTAACCGATCACGGCGTGATGCACGGAATTGTCGAATTTTACGAAGAGTGCAAAAGGCAAAATATTAAACCGCTACTGGGGATTGAGGCCTACATTGCGCCCCGATCGATGAAAGATAAACAGCCACGAATTGACTCTAGCGCTTATCACTTGATTTTACTGGCCAAAAACGAAACCGGCTACCGAAATTTAATGGAACTGACCTCACTCGCCCATCTTGAAGGATATTATTACAAGCCGCGAATCGACAAGAAAACTCTGAAAAAATATGCCGAGGGAATTATCGCTTGCTCGGCTTGCGTTCAGGGCGAAATTCCCCGCAAATCACTGGAAAACTTGACCGAAGGGCGGAAAGCGCTCAAGGAATATTTGGAGATATTCCCCAAAGAAGATTTTTATTTGGAAGTTCAGCATCATCCGAAAACCGTTCCCGAACAAAAGCAGGCCAATGAAAATATCTTCAAATTGGCCGAGGAATTTGGTTTGAAAGTTGTTGCCACCAACGATCCGCACTACGTTAATTCCGATGATAATATTGCCCACGACGCTTTGATTTGCCTGCAAACCGGCAAACTGGTGACTGATTCCAACCGAATGACAATGTCCGGCGACAATTATTCGCTACTAACCCGCCAACAGATGGCCGCCAATTTTCCCGATCATCCGGAAGTTTTGACCAATACATTGGAAGTCGCCGAGAAGTGCAATGTTGATATTGAGCTTGGCAAATTCCGATTTCCGGAATTTCCTCTGCCGGCAGGCGAAACCAACGAGAGTTATCTGCGAAAATTGATCGACGAGCGGCTACCAAATATTGTTTCCGACGTTACCAAAGAGATACAGGATCGGATCGACTACGAGTTCAAAGTCATTAAAGACAAAGGTTATTTGGGCTACTTTTTGATTGTTCAGGATTTTTTTCGATTTGCCAAAGAACAGGGAATTCCGACCAACACCAGAGGTTCGGCCGCCGGCTGTTTTATCTCCTACGCTCTGGGTATTACCGGCAAACAACTTAATCCCTTCGATTATAATCTGCCGTTTGAACGATTTTTAAATCCACTCCGACCGTCAGCGCCGGATATCGATGCCGACATTGCCGATGCCGGCCGCGAAGAAATTATTAAATATGTTTCCAAAAAATACGGTCAAGATCGTGTTGCCCAAATTATCACTTTTGGGACAATGGCCGCCAGAATGGCCGTCCGCGATGTCGGTCGAGTTTTGGGAATGAGCTATTCGGAAGTCGATCTGATCGCCAAATTGATTCCGCCATTAAAAACCACTTTGGACAAAGCGTTGGGAGAGGTTGCCGAACTGAAAAATTTGTATGATTCCGATCCGCGTATTAAACAGTGCATCGACATTGCCCGCCGCCTTGAAGGTGTTGTCCGTCATGCTTCGGTTCACGCCGCCGGCGTGGTTATCGCGCCGGAAAAAATCACGCGTTTTACACCGGTAATGATGGATGCCAAAGGCGATCGTTTGATTACTCAATATGAAATGCACGCTGTCGGCGAGGACGGAATCGGGCTGATTAAAATTGATTTTCTCGGTCTAGCCAACTTGTCGATTATTCAAAATGTTATTAAAATTGTCGAAAAAACCCGCGAGGTAAAAATTGATCTCGATGAAATTCCGCTCAACAATAAAAAAACTTTTCAGCTGTTAGCTCGTGGCGAAACGATCGGCGTTTTTCAGCTTGAATCGGAAGGAATGCGAAAAAACATTAAAGAACTTCGACCGACAACGATTCTTGACATTATGGCAATGGTCGCACTCTACCGTCCGGGGCCAATGGCTTTTATTCCCGAATATGTCAAACGAAAGCACAACCCAGCGCGAATCAAATATGCCGACTCGCGAATGGAAAAAATTTTGAAACAATCGCTCGGGCTGATAGTTTACCAAGATGATGTTTTAATGATCGCGATTGAACTTGCCGGTTACAACTGGGAAGAGGTTGATAAATTCCGTAAAGCAATCGGCAAAAAGATCACCAAAGATATGACCGCTCAAAAAGATAAATTTTTTCGCCAGATAATTGAGAGAGGAATGGCTGAATCAACCGCTAGCGAACTTTGGAACCAAATTGAAACATTTGCCGGCTACGGTTTTAACAAAGCTCACGCCGCCAGTTATGCCCTGGTTGCCTATCAAACCGCCTATTTGAAATCGAACTTTCCGCCGGAATATATGTCGGCGCTAATGACCTCTAACAAGGATGATTTGGATAAATTGGCGATCGAAATTGAGGAGTGCAAGCGGATGGGAATTGCCGTCCTACCACCAAATGTCAATGAATCTTTCGTTGATTTCGGTGTTGTGAAAAACTCCGGCAATATCCGTTTCGGATTGTCGGCGATTAAACACGTCGGCGCCGCAGTTGCAGAGGAGATTGTCGAGGAACGAAAAGTTGGCGGTAGCTACAAAAATGTGGCTGAATTTTTAACTCGACTCGGGCCGAAAGTGATTAATAAAAAATCACTCGAAGCATTGGCGATGGCCGGCGCTTTGGATGATTTGGCTGAGCGCAATGAGTTAATATTTAATATGGAGCGAATGTTGGCCTTTGCCGCCGGCATTAAAAAAAATATCGATTCCAGTCAATCGTCGCTTTTTAGCGAGGACGTGATTGAAACAGCCAAGATTGAATTTGAGGAAACGGCTTCGGCCGATAAAAAACAACGGCTGGCTTGGGAGCGCGAACTTCTTGGAATGTATGTTTCTGAACACCCTCTTTCTGATTTACAACCGATTATTGAACCATATCAACAGAAAAAAATTGTTGAAATTATAGCCGAAATGGAAAATCAATTTGTTCGAGTAGCCGGAATAATCACTTCGGTACAGGAAATCTTAACAAAAAAAAATAATCAAAAGATGGCGTTTATTAAAGTTGAGGATCAGACCAGAAGTATTGAAGTCCTAATTTTTCCAAAAATTTTCGCCTATACTCCGACGATCTTCACTCCGGATCAGGTTTTAGTGATTGACGGTTTCGTCAGCAACAAAGACGGTGAATTGAAAATTTTGGCCGAAGAAGTTTTTCCCGTCGGCGAAAGCAAAATTCCGGAATTCAAACCGCGGGCTAAAAAGAAAAATGGCTGGGGAAACGGGAATGGGAAACAACCGTTGGGAGATTTTGCCAATTCGAATCAACAAAATGTTGATAAAGCGAAAATTATAATACCGGTGACGACTGAAACGATCACCATTACCATTCCTCGCAATTCCGACAAATCAATTTTGGCGGAAATTAAAGAGGTAATTTCAACCCACCCCGGAAACAATCCAATTTTGCTTAGAGTTCCAAAAAACGGTTCCGGCTGGAAAGAGATCAGAGTCAAAAACCGCCTTGACTTAAGTCCGGTCGTCAGGAGAAAATTAAAAGAGATAGTTGGGAAAGAAAATATTGGACCGTAATGTAGTATTAATATCCGGCGCCCAGAAAAGAAATTCCCGTCGCTTCTTTATGATTGTATTTGGATAAAAACTTCTTATATTTTATAATTGCATCTACGCGCATCCAAAAACTTTCAATCTGTTGCTTCGAAAAATCACGAAGTTGAATCAGTTGTTGGTTGAGTTCCTCTCTTTTTACAGCCGCATCGGTAACTTGTTTGACCAACCAAACAGGAATATCAATAACTCTGGCTTGGTCGGGAATGTTACTATGAGTTAATTGTAAAGATGGGCCTCGGACAGTCATTTCAACATAGTTTTGGGAAGACATAACTATTCCGTGGTCGATAGCGGCCATTACTGTCGGATCGTCAATGCGAATCATCATGTTGTCGGAGTGCCGCTCACAATTGGCTAATATCCAATCAAATACTGCCAATGTTTGCCAATCGCGAGAGGATTCCGTGGCTTCAGTATTTTCAAGTGGGTCAAAATTTTTATAAAAGCTATGGTCTAAAAACAACTGTAATGATCCTTTCTCGCCGTCAATTTCTCGAATTACCGTGGGCGGTACTAAGTCAAAACCAAAATATTCGGAAACGACCCACGCGGCACATTCACGAGGGTAAAAATTTGCCACTTGTGTATCTCGTTTAACTATTTCATTTTCGCCACTGCTTGGTTTAAAAATACACTGTGCCACCTGATCGCCTTTCTGAACCCTCACACCCAAGATTCTATTAGCGTGCTTAAACGGAATTCTGGCCATATCAACTTGGTTGTCGTGTTTGGGAATATCGGTGCAAAAATCCTCGATCGGCCCAATAATTTTAACCTCACCGTTTAGCATTAAATCAATAATTTCCTTTGTATGACCAAAACGGCTTTCCCTGTTTTGTAAACGATCTTTCTCCACTGTCGTAACACCAATTGAGTTTTCCGAAATCATTATTTTCTCCTTCAAAATTACTTTATATATTTTTTGTTATCTCTTGTTGAATTTGGTAAGGGTCGGGAATTTGCTTGATGATTAATTTATTTTCTTTGCCGGCAGTTTGAATTATCACCTGCCCGACATTTAGCGTTGTTCCGATCATACCGGCGGTCGAATTGGAAACATCTTGAATTTTCGAAAATTCGGTTTCGGTGATTATTCGGTTAAAAAATCCTTTCTGGTCGACACTAATTACCCGCTGACTGGTTATTAAACAGAAGCTGTTGTTGAAGATAAAAAAGATTTTAAACAGCACGGCAAAGATGAAAAAAGCCGCCAAAACGGCAACGGTATAAAATGCCGTTCCAAAACCAAAGAAGATTTGGATGATAATTGCAACCGCCAACGCCAGAGTCGCTTGCAAAAGCGGCCAAAAAAAGACTATCGGATGTCGGCGAACAACTTGAAGCACTTTTTCATCCGGCCGCTGCCCGCGAAATGTGAAGTTTGAATCGTTCATAACTGAATTTTCTCAATAAATTCCCGATAAGTCAAAATGTCCCAAAAAGAGTCACTCCGGATTTGAATAAAATAAAATTCCCCAGTTGTAATATTTTACAGAGGAATTTCAGTTTTTGCTTAACTGATTTTCAGAACTTTTTTAATCTGCCGCAATTCTCGATCAAGTCGCTTAATTTCCGAAACTAAAAATTTATCGGTTTTTGAGTTTTTACAATCCAAAATGGCAAAACTGTCCAGAGCGCCACGGATACCTTTGATATCGGAGTCAATCTTGTCAACTCTTTCAATCAACGAATCCAATTTATAATTTATTGTTTTAAATTGTTCATCGTGACCATCTAGTCGATTATCGATTCCATCTAGACGATTATCAATCTTTTCAAATCGGTCTCGAAAATCACCAAAACCATCGGCAACAACTTCTGCCAATCCTTCTATCAGTTTTTCAATTTTGTTTGTTTCTGATTTTTCCATGGTCCTTTAATTATAGTTTGTCGACAAAAATGTTGTCAAATACTAGCCAAGCGAACCCAAAAACGGCAAAATAGTAAAAATCAGCATTAGGATTAGTAAAATCAGAAAAACAATTTTGACAAATTTTTTATTGGTTTCAAACATCTCGTTAAATCCCAGATTACAATCTCCAAATTCCAAACAAATTTTAAATCACAATATTTAAACCCTGTCTTATTTGAGATTTGTGATTTGTTTGCGATTTGTTTCTTGAGTTTTGCGATTTTTTTTAATTTGGTTCAACCCTAATATTAGCACCCCGATAAAAATTATTAAAACACTAGAAGCAATGATTTTATTCGTTGTTGTCGAGCGCAAGGCCACCCAGCCGAAAAGCGCGGCGATAATATATAGCGATATAACAGTTGCCGGCACCGAAAATCCGGCAGCCAAAAAACGATGATGTAAGTGAGTTCTGTCAGCGGTGGTAAATGGATTTTTGCCGCGAATTACTCGAGCGGCGGCAACAATTAAACCGTCAACGATAGCGAATCCAAGAACCAGAAATGCCGTTGCCAGCTTTCCACCGGAGATCAATGGCAAAACTCCAAGCAGAAAACCGAGGAACATTGAGCCGGAGTCGCCCATAAAAATTTTTGCCGGATAAAAATTCCACCAGAGAAAACCGACTGTTGCGCCGCAAAGAATTATAGCGATCATTGCCACCGCACTCTGACTAACAGCCAAACTTAAAAGAAAAATGATAAATGCGGCAATTCCGGAGATTCCGGCAGCCAAACCGTCAATGCCATCGATGAAATTGATAACATTCATCATCCCAACCAGCCAAAAAAAGGCCAAGAGATCGGACCACAGCCAAATATGGTGGACGCCACCGAAGATGTTAATGTTAATGATGACACTATTCAAATTTATTGCTTGACCAAAAGGATTGGTTAACGTGCCAACTCCGATTCCGCCGGCAATAACAATTAGAGCGGCAACAATTTGAAATCCAAGCTTTTTCCAAGCCGAAAGTCCGCGAATATCATCGTAGAGCATTGCCAAAACGACAGTTAATGATCCCAACCAAATGCCTACGATTCGCTTATCAAGACCAAACCACTGCCCGCCGCCGATAATTGCATGACGATCAATGATTAAAAAATAGAAAATTGACACCAAAAAAAAGGCGGCGAAAATTGCCACTCCGCCAATTCTCGGAGTTGGTTTTTGATGCGAATCTCTCTGACGAAGTTTGGGCGCCAAGTGATATTTTAGCGCAAAATTACGAACAACACCGGTAAAAAATATCGACAAAATCAGTGTCGCCACAAATGCCAGCAAATAATTCATAACTCATTTGTTTAAATATAATCCTAATTGACCCAAACAGTAGTCAATAACCAAGATATTTTTAGCGACGAACTCTTCCCCAATCGTCTTGATAGAAAACCGTTTCGGTTACTAGTTCGTAATCGAGAATTTCCTCTGGCGTGAACCAAAGAGAGATCTCTCGCTCGGCTTCTTCAACTGAACCGGAAGCGTGAACCAAAGATTGAATTGCCCGACCGGTATCGTCGGAAACTTCGTAAGAATCGGAGCTGTAATCGCCACGAATCGAACCAATGTCGGCAACTAGCGGATTGGTTGCTCCGACAGTTTTTCGACCAAGCCCAACGGCATGCGAGCCTTCCCAAATCATCACTAATATCGGCCGATCGCGCAAACTGTTCATCAATTTTCCTCTGGTCATTCTGCCATATTCCGCCGGCTCAAGCAGATTTTTCTCACCTTTGGCCTCATAGTTAGCTCTGGTTTTTGTTCCCGAAGAAACATACCAATCTTCGTCGTCGGCATAATGTTGACCGATCAGTTCGGCATCTGGCGCCACCAATTTACAGGCGATCATTTTGAGTCCCCTTTTTTCAAATTTGGTCATAAATTCGCCAATTAAATGGCGCTGAATTGATTCCGATTTAATAGCAATCATCGTTCTTTCCAATTTTGGCTTGTCCATTATTTCTCCCATAAATTATTAACCACTTTTTCAACTTTCGACTGAATATTCTTTTTGGCGATTACAGCCACCGACATTTTTTCTTTTTTCAGATATTTTTTTGCCAGCCGTTCAACATCATCCACTTCTATTTTAGCAATTTTTTCTGAAATTTCCGAAAGGGTTAAAATTTTCCCGCCGTAAAAATATTGAAGCAGATTAAAATCGCCAAGTTCATAGGAATCTTCAAAATTGATTTTAAGCTGACCGGTTAGAAATGACTTCGCCATATTAAGCTCTTCTTCACTGACGCCGTTTTTGATCTTTTGATATTCGTCAATGATTGCCGAAAGAGCGGCGTCGGCTTTTTCATCGGCGACACCGGCAACTGTTTCAATTGTTCCGACATCGGAAAAAGAACTGGAAAAAGTTCGAACATCGTAAGCCAACCCGCGTTTTTCCCGAATTTCACTGAACATTCTCGAGCTCATATTTCCGCCGAGGATGATTGACAACAATTTCAGGCTCAGCCGATCCGGCGAGTTGTAAGGACAGCCCAAAAAACCGATAACATAATTTGTCTGTTGACTGTCTTTGGTCAAAAATCGCAACTTCTGCGGTTTAAAATCGGCCGATTTTTCCAATTTCACTTGGCCGGCGGGAAAAGTAAATTTTGTTTCAATTAATTCGGCGATCTCCTCAACTGATTTTCCGGCAAAATTTCCACAAACCGAGATAAAAATATTACTGCCAAGATAATATCGTCTGTAAAAGTCGAGAATATCTTTTCGAGTGATATTTTCAATTGTCTCCGGAGTTCCACCGCCGTAACGGCCAAGCGGATTGCCGCCAAAAATCGCTTCGTAAAAAATGTTAAATACGTGGCTCGAGGGAATATCGGTTCGCATTTTTATCTCTTCGATAATGACTTTTTTTTCTTTTTCGATCTCTTTTGGCGCAATCAGCGAATTTAGCAGCATATCGGAGAAAATATCAACGGTTTTTTCCAAATGTTCGGCCGCCGATTTAATGTGAAAACTGGTGTATTCTTCCATTGGGTGAGCGTTAACGTCGGCACCGAGCGCGTCAATCTCTTTGGAGATATCGAGTGATGTCGGTCGGCGCTTTGTGCCATCGAATAAAATATGCTCGAGAAAATGAGTCATTCCGGCTAACCGGTTGTTTTCGTAACGTGAGCCGGCACCAATAAAAACAATCAAGCTGACCGCTTCGGTCCGCTTGTCCTCCGAAAGCACCAAATTGATGCCATTTTTGAGTTTTTTGATAGTTGGTTTTGCCATTTTATCTTTAAAATTGAAAATTTGATTGAAATATTACAATCCAAATTTTAGCATAATTATTAACTCTCGGCAACAAAAAAAGGCAGACCAAAAACGGCCTGCCAATGATTGCGTTATGAAAAAAATGAGATCAGCTTCTGCCACCAATGTTTCGGCGGCTCCACCTGACGATAGAAGTGGTAAATAAAGCCGCTCTCCGTCGGCGGAAGCTTAGTCGATTTTCGAATTTTCTGTCCACCAATCACGCCGCGAAAGGCGGCAAAATTGCAATTCCAATTCCGACCGCAGATATCATCACTGCTTGCCAGCAGTGTGATTGGGCCGGATTCGAAGTAAGTAACTTTTGATGCCGAAAAAGAATTTGAAAAAAGTTTGCTCCACCCATACTTGGACATATATGGGCAAATTTCGGACATCCAACTTGCTCCGGCAGGATAATGCCCGCAATCCTGTCGGTAGCATTCAACAGCAAATGACAAATTTGAAATATTCTCGCGCTGGACAGATTCCCAGCACAAAATTGAATTCCCAGTCTTCGGTTGGGCATCTGGTTGGGCATCTGAAAAATTGCAGAAAATGATTGAAAAAACAAAAATCAAAAATAGGATGCCTTTTTTCACAATGCATCCCTCCTTTTATCTGGCGCCGAAATCGGCGCTTCACAACTGCTAAATATATCATAAATACCAAAAAAAGTCAACCTCAGACTGGCTTTTCATAAAACGTTTGAACATTATGCTAATTTTTATATTTGAAGTTTGATATCAAATTTTGGTGCCGTTTTGAAGTCCTGAAACTTTTTACCTCTCTCGTCATACCTTATTGAGCGTAATTTGGCAACAATTTGGAAATAGAACGCATTTTGAAGTTTGTGTGCCATTTTTTATCTATTTTGAGCTTAAATGGCACACTATTATATAATACCTGTCTTGACAATCGACTACCAATCGTCTACAATTAGCATACAAAACAGGGAGGATAAAAATGTTCGAACCAAAATTCAATATTACCTCGAAACTCTTAGAAAACATCAAAAGAATTAGTGTTATTGTTGCCAATCTAAACAATCGCCATTTTTCAAAACTGACTTTGGTTAAGCTGGAAAAAACCGCCAGAGAAGTTTCTTCCCACTCTTCAACCAGCATTGAGGGCAACCCGCTTCCGTTAACCGATGTGAAGAAAATTATTAAAAATAGACCTGAAAATCTGCGAGATAGTGAAAAAGAGGTTATTAACTACAATCAGGCGTTAGAAGTTTTGGATGCCGACATTCGAAATAACTCGACTATATTTAGCCTTGATTTAATACTAAAAACTCAAAAGGTCGTTACCAGTGAATTAATAAACGACTTTAATTCGGGTAAGATTCGTCAGCAACCTGTTTTTGTAAATGACCCGATCACCAGAAAAGTAATCTATTTACCACCGGATCATAAGGATGTTAAAAGTTTGCTCGACGATTTAATCAAATATATTACCAGTAATAAAAACCAAATTGATCCACTAATTTTGGCTGGAATTTTTCACAAGCAATTTGTCACTATTCACCCATTTATCGACGGTAACGGTCGAACGGCACGCCTGATAACAAAAGTGTTACTGGCTGATATGGGGCTCAGCACTTTTAACCTATTTAGTTTTGAAAACTATTATAACCAAAATGTCAGTAAATATTTTGAAAATGTTGGAATTCGTGGCAATTATTACGATTTGGAAGATCAAATTGACTTTACATCATGGCTGGAGTATTTTACTGACGGGATAATTGACGAACTTCTGCGGGTCATTAAAATTCTTAACTCTGAAACTATCTCACCCGAAACATCCTTAAAACCATATCATCATAAAATTCTTGATTTTATTAAGAAAAATGATTTTATTGCCGACCATGACTACGCCAAACTAACCAATCGCGCCAAGCCAACCAGAAACAAGGATTTTAATAAATTAATTGAACTTGGTTTAATCGAACGGTTCGGCAAAGGCAAAGCGACCTATTATAAATTAAAAGATTAGGAGTTTAAATGAAAATTGAATTGTCAAAAGAACAATACAAAAATTTAATAACAATGGTTGCTCTCTCTGGTGGTGTGTTTAGTATATTGTGAGACATGTCGCCTAATCGAAGTTACAAGAAAATTTCGAATAGAATGGATGAACTTGAAAAGCATTTATTGACTTACGCAAAAAATTTTAAGATTGATCAACTAACCGAATTGTTTGAAAACGAGTTGATGTTGAATGAGAATTTTTATCAGAACAAAATTTTACCGATTTTAACTGATTACGAAGAATTTTCTTTGTATGATGGGCTGGCTAACGAATTGGCATGGAGAGATTTCAGGAATGACCACACCGAAGCGGAGATGGAGAAAATTGCCAAAGAGCATGGCGGTTATGTCGGTGTCGCAATGTACGATTACGAGAAAAAGTATTGGGACGAATTTGATAAATATGGATATGAACGACTAAAAATTACAAACTCCAAATAAAGTTCCAAAGAAAACCATCCATTCGAGTCTGAGACGGCCTCTGCCGGAGAGATTTATCAAATCAACAATACCGCGCCATCTGGATATTTTATTAGAAAGAACAATCGGTTTTCTTTTGAACCCAACATTTCCAAATACTATCGGCTGGATAATATTTGGTGAAGAAACACTAAATACTTTCATCGGTAACCTCTTTTTTGTTAATCTGGTTTGAACTCTTTATCATACCAGATTTGTTACCGATGTATCTCAGCCTCCGCATAAATGATGTGGGACGCGCTTCGCGCGGCCACAGAAAAAATGATGTTGTTGCAAAAAGTCAGATTCTGGTGCGGGATAATTAAGATAGTTCGAACGCATTTCGCCGCCGAAGGCGGCGTGAAAACCCCCGAAATTTTCAGTCGTGAATTCTGAACTTTGACAATTTAAAGTTTTACGAGCGAGGTTGTCCTCGCTCGTAAAATCTTATCAGATTAGATCTTTGACGGCAAATTCTTTTCGGATACTTTAGAATGATAACTTTTCGATCATCTTGTTGAAATCTTGTGATCGATCGCCGTTATCATAAGCGTTGAAGACAAATGTATATTTGTTTTTGGTGAATATGATGCTAGTTCCACCAACACCGCTATGGTCATTCTCAATTCCAGCATTCTTACCAAAAGTTCCTTCCAATTTTACACCAGTTACTCCGGCGATAGTTATCGAACTTTGCTTTACACTGCTCATAATCCCGTTTGACGAATCCTTAACGAGATTTACATAGTCACTCTGGCTCTGCTGAACTGAAAACAAATCAAAAAGTGGATAACCATCTTCTGATTTGACAACTAAACCACCGTCCAACCCCTCAGTGACAGAAAAAGTCGGCGGATAATATAGCGTATAACCGAAACTGAACTTGGTTGACTTAAAGCTTTTCCAATTTGCCGTATCGTCCGTTGTGCTATTTGTTGCTGTTGTTGTATTTGTCGAAGCACTTGGAGTTGTAGTTGTCGCAGTTTTCGCGACTGAAACTTGACTTTGCAATTCAGTAATTTGGGCGTTTAGATCTTTCCTCTCTTTTGCCGCTTTGTTATTGACATAAGCATAAGCACCGCCACCAAAAAAAATTGCGACAATAACCGCAATCCCGATAATCATTCCAGTGGACATACCAGATTTGCTTGTTGTTTCTTCCATAATAATTTTCTCCCTCCCTATTTTACTAACTTATTATTTATAAAAATTTTCTTTTACAAATAAACAATGATTC
>CAZEVI010000021.1:0-14225 GCA_964515615.1 uncultured Candidatus Saccharibacteria bacterium
TATACAACAGATCGGAACATGCTTTTGTATTTAAGGGAGGTTTTCGGGTTCACGGCAAGAGGATAAAATTTTAAAATATCAATTTTAAATTTAAAAATAATGAAAAAAATTAAAAATTATTAGCTGTCTTCATTCTGTTATAATCAATCACATGAGAACGCAAAATTGGCTGGAAAATCGCTTTGATTACATTTATCGGAAATATTTTTCCGATATTGAAGCATCGAACCAGATAGAGATTAAATGGGGCCGGCGTTCACGACGACAGCTTGGCTGTATTAAGAAAGAGCAACTAAAGACTTTTGCCGACCGATTAAAGCGTGATTTTAAAACTATTATTGTAATTAACGGTTTGTTTCGCGACGAAGCGATTCCCAATTTTGTCATTGATGCGGTAATTATTCATGAAATGATTCACTATACTCATGGTTTTAATTCGCCACTGCCACAAAAACACCGACATCCGCATCAAGGCAAAGTTATTCGCCGAGAATTTTTGCTTCGAGGAATCGGGGAATTAGAACGCAAGCAACAAAAATGGATAAAGGAAAACTGGCAAAATTATCTCAAAGAAAATTTGCCACCATCAAAACCCAAAAAGAGAAAAGCCCGCTACAAAATCGTTTGGAGATAGTCGCGAATATTTCCGCAACCGAATGAACATTATCGTTCGGCTCTTGTCAAATGTCAAAATTTGCGCTATATTATTATATAATATCGGAAGATACTTCTGCGACAAATCGTAGCAAGAATTTTTCCAAATCGAAGGGAAGGTGATTACACTTGATAGAAGTAAAACGCAAAGGACAAGAAAGATTTGACTCGCTACTTCGCCGCTTTAATCGCGAAATTCAACAAAGTAGTATTTTGACTGATGCCAAAAAAACCAGATATTTTGAAAAAGAACCAAATCGGACAATGCGTCGCGAATCGGCAATTAGAAAAAATACTCGCAGACGGATCAAACAAGGATACTAGAAAGAAATTCCTAATTCCTAATTCCTAAATCCTAATTTCTAATTACTAATTAATATCAAAATTCAAATTATAAATGTCAAACGAAGCGTTAGGTATTTTGGTTTTAAAAATTTAGTCATTAGGTCATTTGAAATTTATTAGAAATTGGATATTAGATATTTGTCTTCAACTCTGAGGAATACGCCTTCAGGATTAGACTCGAATAAGAAATTGGATATTTTCGAGGTTATTATGATGCTACTTGAACAGATCGAGAAAGATTATATTAACGCAATGAAAACCAAAAACGACTCAGTCGTTTCAGTTTTACGAATGGTTAAATCAGCGTTGCAAAACGAAAAAATTAAAGCTGGTAAAGAGCTATCCAATAATGACGCAATTAAGATTATTCAAAGGGAGATAAAACAACGAAAGGATTCAATCGAAAACTATCAAGCAGGAGGCAGAATTGAACTTGTCAAACAAGAGCAATCTGAAATGGAGATTTTGGAAAAATATCTACCGGAGCAACTTTCCGACAAAGAATTAACTCAAATAGTACGATCAGCGATCCAAGAGGTCGGAGCAACAGCAATCTCTGATCTTGGCAAAGTAATGGGGAAAGTAATGCCGCAAGTTGCCGGTCGCGCTGACGGCAGCCAAATTTCCGCCAAGGTTAAAGAGTTGTTATCATAAATGAAAATTGATTTCATAAATAAATCTGATTTTACTAATTTCACATCGGCTGATATTTTCAAGACAATGGCCACCAACATTTTTAATACTCTGAAAATTAAAAATAAAAATTATGTTATCGAGACCTTATTTGTTTCAAATAACGAAATCCGCCAGCTAAATAAACAACACCGAGGGAAAGATAGGGCAACTGATGTTCTGTCATTTCCACAAAAAAATTTCCCTTGTGAAAAAGAGCAAATTCTAGGGACGATAATTATAGCTCCGGCATTTGCCAAAAAGGAGAACATTGACGTTGCCGAATTGTTCATTCACGGCCTTTTGCATTTGCTCGGATTTGATCACGAAACAAATCCAAAAGAATGGGAACGAATCGAAAAAACAATTAATAAAGTACTATGACCTACAAAAAAATGAGTCTGCCAAAGCTTTTTTCCAGTTTTATGTACGCCTCCCGTGGAGTAATCAATCTTCTCAAAAGCGAACAAAACGCTCGAATTCATCTGATTTTTGCTATCGCAGTCGCCACTTTTGCCTATTTGCTTTCGGTAACCAGAATTGAAGCGATTATTCTCTTTTTTGCAGTTACTTTGGTTATTGCAATGGAAATAATTAACACAGCAATCGAAAAATTGCTCGATATTACCAAACCGGAAAAAACCAAAGCGGTAGAATTTATCAAAGACGCAATGGCCGGTGCTGTTTTGATTGCTTCGATAATTGCTCTTGTTGTTACCGTTTTAATATTTTTACCATATTTCAATAAGCTACTAACCTAGCCATGCACTTGCAAAAACAGTCGGCTTTCGATAATATTAATCTGTTAACAATAAATTTTAGCCTAATATTTTAAGCTTAATTCAATGTTATTCTGCGGGATTTCAATCCCAACGAGTAATCAGTCATATTTAGATAATCAGTAGAAAACAAAAAATCAGTTGGCTTTCTACTATTTGGAGGGCTAGTGTCAAAAAAAACAATTTCAGTCGGGCTTGATATCGGATCATCAAAGGTTGCCGTCTGTATCGGTACTATCAGCGATGGTAATATTGATATTTTAGGACTCGGAAAATCAGTCTGCAACGGCGTGCGTAAAGGTGTTGTTGTTGATGTCGAAGAAACGGTTACCGCAATTTCAACTGCTTTGGAAGAAGCCGAGCGGATGTGTGATTGTCCAATTGAAAATGTTATTGTCGGTATTGACGGATCACACATTGAATCAACTGTCAGCAGGGGAGTGATCGCTGTTTCCAAAAGCGACGGAGAAATTTCCGAAACTGACGCAATTCGAGTAATTGAAGCCGCCCAAGCCGTTCCAAATCAGCCCAACCGAGAAATTCTACATGTTATTCCAAGAACTTTCACTGTTGACGGCCAAGCGGGAATTTCTGATCCGACTGGAATGTCCGGCATTCGTCTGGAAGTTGATACCAGTGTGATTAGCGGTTCGCTTTCAGCTATAAAAAATGTCAATCGCTGTGCCACACAGGCGGGACTTGCAGTTTCCGATATGGTCTTTTCGCCACTGGCAACGGCAAAAATTATGCTCAACAAACAACAAAAAGAGATTGGCGTGATTTTAATAGACATTGGCGCCGGAACAACCTCATACACTGTTTTCGAGGAAGGGGAACTAATTCATTCTGGGGTTTTACCAATAGGATCAAGCCACATTACCAACGATATTGCTATCGGTCTGCGAACCAATATTAATTTGGCAGAGTTAATAAAAATTAAATACGGTTATGCTTCTCCGGAGAAGATTGATGAAAAAGAGGAAATCAATCTATCGTCATTTGATAAAAATGATTCCGGAACTGCAAACCTAAAATATGTTGCTGAAATTATCGAGGCCAGATTAAACGAAATTTTTGTTTTAATCCGCGACGAACTGCGTTCAATCAATCGCGAAGGAATGCTTCCGGCTGGCGTTGTTTTAACCGGCGGCGGATCAAAGTTGGAAGGATTAACCGATATGGTAAAAGATATATTGCGCCTGCCGACTCAAATCGGCAAACCAATAGTAAATTTAACCGGCGTTGTTGACAACCTCAGTGACCCAGTATATGCTACAAGTGTCGGCTTAATGATTTGGGGGATTGAATCCGGCAATCTTTCGGTATCGAAAAAAACGGCAGTTCCGGAAATTAGCGGAGTTGTCGATCGAGTTAAAAGTGCATTTAAGCATTTTTTACCCTAAAATTGTCGCTACTTGACAGAGTTGATATAATAACCAATGGAATATACTATAAAATATTTACCCGAACTTCCCCAAAGGAGTAACAATGGATAAAAGATCAGAAATTGAGGGATTTGCCTTAATCAAAGTGGTCGGTGTCGGCGGTTCTGGCGGCAGTGCGGTCACTAGAATGATAAATTCAAAACTTCGCGGAGTTGGGTTTGTTTCGGTTAACACCGATGCCCAAGCTCTGTCTTATAATGAAGCTCCGGTAAAAATTCAAATTGGGAAAGAAACTACTCGCGGTCTCGGTTCCGGTGCTGATCCCGAGGTCGGACGCAAAGCGATTGAAGAAAATAAAGAAGAAGTTTATGAAGCTCTCAAGGGTGCTGATATGGTTTTTGTCACATTCGGTGCAGGTGGGGGAACAGGAACCGGCGCCGGACCTTTTGTTGCTGAAATTGCCAAGGAACTTGGCGCCCTAACTATTGGTGTCATTACCAAACCGTTCTCTTTTGAGGGCCAGCGAAGGATGAAAATTGCCGAACTCGGAATCAATGAAATGAAAGATAAAGTCGATACCCTAATTACCATTCCAAATGATCGCTTGCTTCAAGTTATCGATAAAAAAACTTCGCTTTTTGATGCATTCGGCATTGTGGACGATGTTTTGCGCCAAGGTGTCCAAGGCATCGCCGACCTAATTACTTTGCACGGAATTATCAATGTTGATTTTGCTGATGTTAAAGCAATTATGTCCGATGCCGGATCGGCGCTAATGGGAATTGGCCGAGGTTCCGGTGACAATAGAGCAATCGAAGCCGCACGAGCAGCGATTGATTCACCTCTGCTCGAACTTTCCATCGATGGAGCAAAAGGAATTTTGTTCAATATTACCGGTGGTCCGGATTTGGGAATGTATGAAATTGACGAAGCGGCAAAAGCCATTACCGAATCTGCCGATTCCGATGCTAATATTATCTTTGGGGCAATTATTGACGAAGCAATGCAGGGCGAAGTTAAAATCACTGTCATTGCAACCGGTTTTGAAACCGATAACAGCAAACTTCACAAACGACCAAGTTTCGGACCAACTAACAGCGGGGAAATTCCGCCGTCGCAAATGATCACTCGCGAAGAACGTCGGCCGTTTAATGAACCAGATTTTGGTGTCTACGAGCCACGAACTGGCGACACTAAACCCGAGGATGATAATTTAAATTACGGCAACAGCAACGATAAAAATGACGACAAAGACGAAGGCGAACTCGAGGTTCCAGCGTTCATTCGCCGAAAATTAAGATAATAAATTAAATACTGAATAATATATATTTTCTCCAAAAAATCACTTCCTCAAAAGTGATTTTTTTTGACAGTCAAAAAAAATTATCCAGTCCTAAGATTTATCACGAAATAAATATTTTGCTACAATCATTTGATATTTAAATTTAACCATAATTGATTTGGTTAAATTGAAACACTACATATCCGTTGTCGGATGTCTGGCAACCACAATTTATCTGACTCTGAAAAAATTCCCGCTCTGATAGTGTGAAAATTTTGTCTGTGGAAAACTTTTCCGCGTGTTACGCTTAATCTAGATTTGACGGCACAACATCTTGTGGGGGACAATAATAAATAGAACTAGATATGGCCTTAACCAATAGATAGAATAATTCAAAAATTATAAGTCAGATTTTTTGGAAATAATTAATAATTTCCGATTAAAATTTTGACTTCTGATTTTTGACTTATCAATTATGCAGTGTACCGAATGTAAAAAAGGCGACACGAAAGTTATCGATTCCCGCGATGACCAAAAAACTATCCGTCGCAGACGCGAGTGTTTAAAATGCGGTTTTCGTTTTACTACATACGAAAAAATTGAAATTCCGGCGATAAAAATTGAGAAACGTGACGGACGAATTGAAAATTATCAAAAGGAAAAAATTCGTAACGGAATTCTGAAATCATTGGAAAAGCGAGCGGTAGATGAAAATATAATCTGCAATCTAATTGACGACATTGAACACACTATTGTTTTGCTTGACAAAAAAACCGTTCCCAGTATTTTGGTCGGCGAAATCGTTTCCAAAAAACTCCGAAAAATTGATGACGTTGCTTATTTGCGCTTCGTTTCCGTTTATAAATCTTTTTCTTCAGCCAAAAGTTTTGCTAGCGAAGCTAAAAAATTAGTTCCCAAAAAAACAAAATAATTTGAAAAATAAATTAAATAATTACAAATTTTACTAGGAGGCGAAATGGCAGGGACAACCGAAACAAAATCCGGATCATCTTCAACAGATTTGGCTAACAAAGAAAGTGATCTGGCATTATTTGAAACATCTGAAGAAACAATTTCAAAAATCAAAAATCCGACAGAAGTGGGTTCGGACTGGCCGGAACCAAAAATCTCCGAAAATTCCCGAATGGTACTTGAACGAAGATATTTGAAAAAAGATGACAAAGGCCGACCAATCGAAACACCGAAAGATATGTTTATGCGAGTGGCGAAAACTATCGCCGCCGCCGATAAGACATATGACAAAAAAGCCAACATTGATGAACTGGCAAAAAGATTTTATCAAATGATGGCCAATTTTGAATTTATGCCGAATTCGCCAACGTTAATGAATGCCGGTCGTGATCTCGGTCAACTTTCTGGTTGTTTTGTCTTGCCAATCGGCGACTCAATGGAGGAGATTTTTGATGCTGTAAAATATACTGCTTTAATACATAAATCCGGTGGTGGAACCGGCTTTTCCTTTTCCAAACTTCGACCAAGTGGGGACAGAGTCAAAAGTACCTCCGGCGTTTCCTCTGGGCCAATCTCTTTTATGACCGCTTTTAACGCTGCTACCGAAACGGTAAAACAGGGTGGTACGCGTCGTGGCGCAAATATGGGAATTTTGCGTGTCGATCATCCGGACATTTTGTCATTTATCAATGCCAAATTGGAAGAAAATGCCCTCAACAATTTTAATATTTCAGTTGCTATTACCGACAAATTTATGGCGGCAATAGAGAAAAAAACCGATTACGATTTAATCAACCCCCGCGATGGCAAATCTATCGGCAAATTAAATGCCAAAGAGGTTTTTGATAAAATCGTCGAAAATGCTTGGAAAAACGGCGAACCGGGAATCATTTTTATTGATCGAATAAATAAATATAATCCGACCCCGGAAATCGGCGAAATCGAAAGTACTAACCCTTGCGGCGAGCAACCGCTACTGCCATACGAGTCTTGTAATCTGGGATCGCTTAACCTCGGCAGAGATGTTAAAACTGACGAAAAAGGAAAATCTGAAATTGATTGGGATAAACTCGAGCAATTGATTTTTGATTCAATTCATTTTCTTGATAATGTTATTGATTTGAATAATTACCCACTGCCACAAATCGATAAAATGACTCGAGCCAACAGAAAAATTGGCCTTGGTGTAATGGGATTTGCCGATATGTTGATAAAACTCGGAGTACCTTACAACTCGGAAAAAGCCATTACTTTGGCCAAAAAAGTTATGAAATATGTTGATGAAAAATCAAAAGAGGAATCACAAATTTTAGCCAAACAGCGCGGAGCATTTAAAAATTTTGAAAAATCAGTCTATGCCAAAAAAGGCCAAGATCCAATTCGAAACGCCACCACTACCACCATTGCGCCAACCGGAACAATTAGTATTATCTCCAACGCTTCCTCTGGAATTGAACCGCTATTTGCAATTTGCTACGAGCGAAATGTGATGGACAACGATATTTTGGTAGAAGTCAATCCGGAATTTGAAAAAGTTGCCAAAGAGCGTGGTTTTTATTCGGACGATTTAATAAAAAAAATTGCTAAAGCAGGCAATATTGATGAATTTGCCGAAATTTCCAAAGATATCCAAAAACTTTTTGTTACCGCTCACAATGTAACTCCGGAACAGCATATTAATTTGCAAGCGGCATTTCAGGAATATTGCGACAATGCAGTTTCCAAAACAATTAATTTTCCTCACGAGGCAACCAAGGATGATATTTACAAAGCCTATCTTTTGGCTTACAAAACCGGCTGTAAAGGTGTTACCGTTTATCGCGACGGTTCAAGAAGTGAACAAGTTCTTTCAACCGGAAAAACTAAGGAAACCAAAGATGCCGAAGTTCAAAACGAAGTTATTTACGAAACCAAAGTTAAGCCACGACCGCGACCAAATGTTGTTGTCGGAACGACGGAAAAAATCCCCACCGGCCTTGGCGATATGTATATTACCATTAACGAAGATGCCGAAGGAATGTGCGAACTTTTTGTCAGCCATGGAAAATCCGGTGGCGAGGCAACAGCAATGAACGAGGCTATTGGCCGATTAATATCTATTGCTCTGCGATCACGAGTCGAGCCAAAATTAATTGCCAAGCATTTGAAAGGAATTCGTGGCTCCAGCCCGGTTTGGCAAAACGGAGAATTAATTCTTTCTTGCCCCGATGCCATTGGCCGAGCAATTGACCGCTACGTTGAAAGATCAAAAAAATTAAATCTGGAATTTGAAACGCCGGAAAGATCGGAGTCGAAGAAAAAAGATGACAACCAAGAGAAACTGCTAACCGAAGCCTGCCCCGATTGCGGCGGCCAAATTGAATATGAAAGCGGTTGTTTTGTCTGTCATAAATGCGGCTATTCAAAATGTGGGTAATTTATTAGTTATCAGCCGAACGTTAGTTGATGTTTGCTGGCTTCTGGCTTTAAAAAATGGAAAAATCAAATGACCAATAATATCAAACCGGCAGAAAAAGGTTTATTGATAATTTATACTGGAAGCGGCAAAGGGAAAACAACGGCGGCGTTAGGGATGGCGCTTCGAGCATCTGGTTGGAAACAAAAAGTCGCCATTATCCAATTTATCAAAGGATTCAAAGAAACCGGCGAATGGAAGGCAATTGAAGAAAATCCCCAAATAGAAATTTTCCAAACTTTTGACGATCAGAAAATTGCCATCGGTAAACCGCGAAGAGAACACCAAAAAGCGGCCGAAAATGCCATAAAGCTGGCAAGAAAAATAATTTCCGAAAAAAAATATAATTTGGTAATTCTGGACGAGATAAACAACGCAATACATTATGGTCTTGTGGAGGTAGGAGAGATCATAAAACTCGGGAAAGAGAAGCCGGTGGAAGTAAGCTTAGTTTTCACCGGCAGGCAAGCACCGAAGGAATTGATTCAAATAGCCGATTTAGTAACTGAAATGAAAGAGATTAAACACCCGTTCAAAAAAGGAATTTCGGCAAAAAAGGGGATTGACTTCTAAAATTTTTTCCAATAAGCTTAGAAAGTACGCTAAAAATTTAAATGTCATCTCTTGGGCAAGTGCGGTGATCCGTTTGCAAATGGCAGATATTTGCCGGTGCAATCGAAAACTCCGCCACAGTCCCGCTACCGTAAAATTCCGAAGAAATTTTATCCTGAGCAAAGTCAAAGGATAGTTCAATCGGACAAAGTCGGAAAACCAAGATTTTGATATATCCTCACGAGCATTTTAGCAAAAGAGGATAAAAATCCTTCGGTCGAAAGGTAAACCCCAATTAACTTTGGAGAAATTTAGAGCAACTGGCAGCGATCGATCGCTGCTTATTTTATTTATAAAAGAAAAGGAATCTAATGAAAATGAAAAAAATTTGGATTGGTTTGACAATTGTTGTAGTACTTGCCGGCGGAGTGGTTGCCGGAGTATATTATAAAAAAGCCCAGACAAATAACACGACCGCGGAAGAAACCACAAACCCCAATATTATAGAAATTACCGCCAACAAAGGGCAAACGGCACTTGATGCCTTAAAATCAAAAGCCAATGTCGACTACAGCGACAGCGCTGACGGAGCCTTAGTTAATGCTGTCAACGGAATTAAAAATGATGATAAAAACTTTTGGCTTTATTCGGTAAATGGCACCGCCGGAATGGTTGCTGCTGATAAGTATATCTGCAAATCCGACGATCTGGTAAAATGGGAATATAAAAGTTTCTAAACATTCAATTTGAAATTTAACATTAGGAAGCTGACCTATAAAACAACTATTCAAAAAAACAATAGGGGACAGGAAAAATTTGCTAGCTTTGGGGTTGCTGATAGTTGCAGTCGTACTACGCTTTTTGCCCCACATTCCAAATGTTGCACCAATGACGGCGATTGCATTGTTTACCGGTGTTTATTTTGGTGGAGCTTCGGCTTTTCTTTTGCCGCTGGCGGCAATGGTAATTTCTGACATCTTTCTCGGATTTCATTCGACAATGTTTTTCGTTTATTTCAGTTTAATTTTAACTGTGGCGATCGGTCAATTTGTCAGAAGTAAAAAAAACCCTCTAGTGATCGCTGCCGGAACGCTTGCTGGGTCGATTTTGTTTTTTCTGATAACTAATTTTGGCGTTTGGTTGACAACCAACTGGTATGCTCTTAGCTTTGCTGGACTTTTAAAATGCTTCGAAATGGCAATTCCGTTTTTCCGTAATTCGCTTTTTGGCGACCTAATGTATGTTACAATATTCTTTGGAACCTATGAATTAGTTTTGGCCGTATCTAATAAAAAACACAAGGAGGTTATGTGGCAGAAAAAGAGTTAACCGAAGAAAATTTTCAAAAAGCTATTGGTAGCGATCAGCCGATTTTGGTTGATTTCTGGGCACCGTGGTGCGGCCCATGTCAAATGATGGGACCGGTGGTTGATGAAATTGCCGAAGAAGCCAAAGATTTTTCCGTTGGCAAATTAAATATCGACGATAATCCGGAAGTCGCCAGCAAATTTAATGTGATGAGTATCCCAACTTTTTTGATTTTTAAAAAGGGTAAAGTTGTCGAACAACTGGTTGGTGCAATGCCAAAAGAGGTGATTATTGAGGGCATCAAAAAACACATTGACAAATAAGAATTTGTATGATATAATGGGGTAGTTGACAATAAGGTCTGAAATATGTGCCTTTTCGTCAAAGCCCTTTAAACGAGATATCCCACAAAGCTTTTGCCGCGTGGGATTTCTCTTTAAAGGGCGCGATTGTACTGATTTTAGACGCTTTCGTTGGTTGAATCTTTGCTACATCATTTGGCACGAAACCTCGCGGCAATTGATGCAGTAAAGATCGAAGACTATCCACAGCAAGGGACGATTTAATGAAAAAAATTTTGGTTGTTCTTGCCACTGCCATCATGTTCGGCATGATGGCAGCGATTGAAACAGCACCGCTCGGCTGGTGGTTCGTAGCCAGCCTAGCGGTGCTGGCAACGATTGCTGCTTACCTTGATTGGGCCGGGAAACAATCAAGGTAAGCAGTCCGTTCCGGTGCGCAGCACGCGTACCGGATTTTTTTGTCTTTCTAACCATTTTCGGCTATAATCAAGAAACAAATATAAACAATAACAGTTATGGCAAAAACAAAACCGCAACAATTCAATTTTGATCAAACTAAAACTGATGTTTTGGCCGGTCTTAACGCCGCCCAAAAAAAAGCCGTAGTTCACAAAAACGGCCCGCTTTTAATTATCGCCGGTGCCGGAACCGGTAAAACCGCTGTTATCACTCGGCGGATCGCTCATATTATCGAAAAAAAATGGGCCAAACCATCGGAAATTTTAGCCCTGACTTTCACCGACAAAGCGGCGGCCGAGATGGAGACTCGTGTTGACGAGCTGACACCCTACGGTTACACCGACATGTGGATCTCGACTTTTCACGCTTTTGGTGATCGTTTTCTCCGAGATTACGCTATTAACCTTGGGCTACCGGCTAATTTCAAAGTTTTAACCGGAGTCGAACAGGCAATTTTTATGCGTCAAAATATCTATGCTTTCGACCTCAAACACTTTCGACCGATCGCTAATCCGCTTTCACATATTGAGGAATTCTTAACCCATTTTTCCCGGCTAAAAGATGAATTAATTTCGCCGGAAGAATATTTATCATTTGCCGAAAAATTGACCGAAAAAGCCAAAACAAGCGAGGAAAAACTTGAAGCCGAAAAAACCTTTGAATTGGCAAACGCCTACACCCGATACCATGAGTTAATGATTCAATCAGGCAATCTCGATTTCGGCGATCAAATTTATCTAACTTACAAACTAATAAAAGATAATCCAAAAGTTCTTTTTGATTGCCGACGAAAATTCCAATACATTTTGGTTGATGAGTTTCAAGACACCAATTTCGCTCAAAATGAGCTGATAAAATTGTTGGCCGGAAAAGATGGCAACATTACCGTAGTCGGCGACGACGACCAATCGATTTATCGTTTTCGTGGCGCGGCAATTTCAAATATTTTGGATTTCGAAAAATTTTACAAAAACGTTTTGCAGATAGTTTTAAATGAAAATTATCGTTCGACAAATGAAATTTTAGACGCTTCTTATAAACTAATTCAACACAATAACCCCGACCGCTTGGAAATTCAAAATAAAATTAATAAGAAACTTCACGGGCAAAAACGAGGTCCGGCGCCGGAGCTTTTATTTTGCGATACACTCTCCTGTGAGGCCGATACCGTTGCTGAAAAGGTTGTTAATCTCAAAAAACACGGATATCAAAATAATGATTTTGCAATTTTAGTTCGAGCCAACAATCAATCGGAACCCTTCTTGCAAGCACTAAATGTCGCCGGAATTCCCTCGGTTTTCTCCGGTGCTTCAGGACTTTACTCTCAACCGGAGATTAAAATACTTATTGCTTTCTTGAAGTCAATAGTTTATAGTGACGATAATTTGGCATTTTACCAGTTGGCAACTTCGGAGATATATAATGTTGCCGTCGAAACTCTTTCTGAACTCTACACTTTGGCCAAAAGGGGAAATCGGAGCATTTTGGAACTTGTCAAAAAAAATATCGCCAACAGCCAAGATTTGGAAAGCCTGTCGCAACTGGTAGCCGATATTGAAAAATTTCGCCAATCACTAAACACTCCTGTTGGCGAGCTTTTATATAACTTTTTGACCGAAAAAGGTTATCTGAAAAAACTCAGCCAAAACCCAACAGCCAACGATGAAAGCAAAATAGTAAATATTGCTAAGTTTTTTGATCGAATATCGGCTTTTAATAACGGAAGTCAGGACAGGGGAACCCAAGCGTTCTTGGAAAATTTGGAGTTGATAATCTCTGTCGGTGGCGAAATGACCGGTTTTGAAATTGATCCCGATCTTGACGCCGTCAACATTTTAACCGTTCACGCCGCAAAAGGACTTGAGTGGCCGGTGGTTTTTGTTGCCAACTGTGTTGCTGATCGTTTCCCATCGCGAAAAAGACGCGATCCTCTGCCAATTCCCGACGAACTGGTCAAAGAACGATTACCGGAAGGGGATTGGCACATTGAAGAAGAAAGACGGCTTTTTTATGTCGCCACCACCAGAGCCAAAGATTTATTGTATCTGACCGCTGCCGAAGATTATGGCGGCAAACGAGCCAAAAAACTCTCCCAATTTGTCTTGGAACTTTTGGATCAGCCAAAACCACAGAAGCTAAAACACCAACTTTCAGCACTGGAAAAAATTGAGCGCTTTAAACAATCGCCGGAGAAAATTGATTCTCTGCCGAATAAATTCAACGATAAAATTATTAAACTTTCTCGCCAACAAATTGATGATTATTATTCCTGCCCAAAGAAATTTTACTTTGCCCACATTATTAAAATTCCGCTTTTGGAAAATCAGCAAATGATGTACGGAACGGCAATTCACGCCGCGCTTGATCACTTTTTTGCCCGAAAGATTACCGGCGAAAAACTTTCTCTTGAACAGTTATTGGCTGATTACCGCCAAGCCTTTCACAACATTGGTTTTATCACTCGCGAACAGGAAGAACTTCGTTTCAAACAGGGGATTGATACTTTGTCGCGATTTTTTGACGAAGAGATCGGCGACTCGTTAATCCCTAGCAAAGTCGAGGAAGTTTTTGAATTTTCTTCTGGCAATGTTAAAATCCGCGGCCGCTTTGATCTGGTTTATCGAGATGGCAAGCAGGCGGAGATTCGCGATTTTAAAACTTCGGATGTTCACGAGCAAAAAGATGCCGACAGACGAATTAAAGATTCGACTCAAATGCAAATTTATGCTCTGGCTTGGGAGAAAAAATACGGGCAAATTCCAAAAACCACCTTGCATTTTATCGAATCCGGGCTAAAAGGCGAAAAGATATTTTCTAAAAGCGATTTGGGAAATGTCAAAATAATGATAACCGAAGTCGAGGAGGGGATTCGCCAGAAAAATATGACCGCCAAGCCGGATACTTTTCAGTGCAAATATTGTCCTTATCGCGACATCTGCGCCGATGCGGTTTGATAAAAAAAATTAAAATTTAATATTTTTGCAAAAAACTCCTGTCAAGTTTTTTTAGAAATGTCCGGTTTTGTTAATGTAATGTTAAAGCTTTTGGCTGATATCTTTT
>CAZEVI010000022.1:0-11800 GCA_964515615.1 uncultured Candidatus Saccharibacteria bacterium
ACAACGGATCTGGTGAATTAGTTTGTTGCGGCCAACCAATGAAGCTAATGACTGAACAAACCGAAGGACAAGGTTTAACCGAAAAACATCGACCAATTATCGAACCACAAAACGACGGCGCGCTTATAAAAATTGGCGCAGTTCTGCACCCAATGACCGAAGAACACTTTATTGAATGGGTTGAAATAATTGTCGAAGGTAAACTTTGCCGATACTCATTATCTGCCGGCAACAGACCGGAAGTTCGATCATACCTAAAAAACCACAATTATGTCAGAGCGTATTGCAACATTCACGGACTTTGGAAAAATTAAATTACGGACAAAATTTACTGTTTTTCAATCGAGTTTATTATTACAAACTTATTATTCACTTTGCGATCATTTTGTGCTAAAATATAGATGTGAGTTCAAATCTAAAAGCCAAATTATTCTTTTTGGTTTCGGTTAGCGTCTTTACGCTGGCCGCATCGGTTTTAACGTTGTTCAATTACAACCCTTACAAATCGTCAACAGTTATTTTTGTACTTTTCTATTCGTCATTTTGGCTATCTCTAACTTGCGTTCTTTCGCTTTTAATTTTATTTTTACGATATCGATTCGTCGAGAAACTTCTCTCCGATGTTTTTTGGCCGACAATCCGAATTTCAGCAATTTTTTCACTAGCGGCAACAATTCTTTTACTTCTCGCCGGTTTACGAATTCTTGATCTTTGGGTCGGAATTCCACTGACAATTGCTATTGTTATGCTCGAGCTTTTCTTTCGTGGCAACAAATTTAAAAAAAAATCAAATGATTCAGGGTAACCTACATCCAATATCGTCATTAATTCGGGAAGCAGTCAAAGCTTTCGAGTCTTTGGGATTTAAGGTTTTTGAAGGTCCAGAGGTTGACAGTGAATGGTACAATTTTGATGCCCTAAATATGCGTTCTGACCATCCGGCGCGCGATATGCAAGATACTTTTTGGCTAACTGACGGCAGAGTATTGCGGACTCAAACATCCAATAGCCAAATCCATTTCGGCAAAAATCATAAACCTCCTTTTAGAATTCTATCACCCGGTCAAGTTTATCGAAACGAATCAACCGATTTCAAACACGAGGCGGCAATTTTTCAGCTCGAAGGATTGTATGTTGACACAGACGTCAAAGTCGGCCACCTTTTTTATACACTCGATTTTTTCTTTAAAAAGATGTACGGTCCGGAAACCAAAGTCAAATTTAGACCGAGTTTTTTCCCCTTTGTCGAACCAGGTTTTGAAGTCAGTGCTAAATTCAACGGCAAATGGCTGGAACTTTTGGGAGCTGGAATGGTTCATCCAAAAGTAATTAAAAATATGGGGCTTGACCCAATAAAATACTCCGGTTTTGCGTTTGGTATGGGTGTTGACCGCTTAGTAATGCTAAAATACGGGATTGAAGATATACGTTTGCTCCGATCTGGTGATTTGAGGTTTTTGAAACAATTTTGATATATTCTTAATTTTGTTCGCGTTCGTAAATTGGCAAGTAACATGAAGATTTTAAAAAGTTGGTTACAAGATTATTTTTCAGATAATATCTCCGATCAGAGATTGATCGATATTTTGATGTCGTCGGGATTAGAAGTCGAAGATTTTGTTTCCGGAATCGATGAAAATGTCATTGTCGCAAAAATTATCAAAATTGTCAAACACCCAAATGCCGACAAATTGCAAATAGTATCTGTTGACACCGGCAAAGAAAAATTAAAAATTGTCTGTGGCGCAGGAAATATTGAAGTTGGTCAATTAGTCCCATTGGCTATGCCTGGGGCGAAATTACCGACCGGCGAAATTTCCCAAGCAACAATTCGTGGCGTCGAATCTTTTGGCATGCTCTGTGCCGAAGACGAACTTGGCATTAGCAACGATCATTCGGGAATTTTTATTTTATCGTCGGAATACAAAACCGGAAAGCCTTTAAACCAATATTTAAATTCCGATACGATAGTCGAACTCGATATTACCGCCAACCGTGGTGACTGTCTTTCTCATATCGGCGTTGCTCGAGAAATTGCCGCATTTGAAAATTCATTTGCTAGAAAAGAACCAATTTCTCTATCAAAAATTGACTCAAAACATTGTTCAGAAGAAATAGATATTAATGTCAAAAATCCTGAATTTTGCCCACAATATTTGGCCCGAGTGATCGACAACGTCAAAATCGGTCCATCACCAAAATGGTTGCAAGATCGTTTAATTGCCTGCGGGGCCAAACCAATCAATAATGTCGTTGATGTTACAAATTACATCCTTTTAGATCTCGGGCATCCGATGCACGCTTTCGATTTACAAAAGATTTCCGGCCAAAAAATTATTGTTCGTAATGCAAAAAGAACAGAAGATATTGTTACTCTCGATGGGGAAATTCGAAATTTAAACTCCAAAATGCTGATAATTTCCGATGAAAAAGAACCGATAGCTGTTGCCGGCATTATGGGTGGAAAAAATTCGGAAGTTGACGAAAATACCAAAACTATTGTTTTGGAAGCTGCTGAATTTGATCCCAAAAATATTCGAGCAACTGCGAAAGATTTGAAACTCTCCACCGAAGCTAGCTATAGGTTTGAACGAGGAATCGATTCCGGCGGCATTGAATATGTAATTAACAAGGCTGCTAATCTAATTGCCAAGGTTTCCGGCGGTCGAATTTTGCAAGGTATTATTCAGGTCGGTGAAAAATCGAAAAGAGAAGATATTAAAATTGAATACGACAAAATTCGTTGCCAATTGGGCTTGGAAATCAGCAACGAAGAAGTTAATCATATTTTACGATTGCTCGGATTTGTGGTTAACGATAATTTTGCCACAGTTCCAACATGGCGGCACGATATTTCTATCTGGCAAGATTTGTCCGAAGAGGTTGGCCGAGTTTTCGGATATGATAAAATCATAAGTATCCAATTGCAAAAAACCGCTAGCCCAAAAAAAAGCGGTTATTATTTTTTGGAAGAGCTGAAAGACATTTTAGTTAAATATGGCTTTTCGGAAACAATGAATTATCCATTTCTTTCCGAAAATGACGTTGCCACCGCCAAACTAAATAACAAAAATTTACTTGAAATTGCAAACCCAAAAAACGAAGAAAATAAATATCTTCGCAACTCTTTAATTCCCGGTCTTCTAAAAAATGTGGCTAAAAATCCATCATTTGACTCTATCCAAATTTTCGAAATCGGTCATACCTTTCAAAAGACAAAAGAAAGTATTAGTTTGGCTTTTGCTTCAGCCGGTAAATCCACCAACCAACAAAAAGTTGTCGATGTGATACTGTCAAAGCTAAATATAAAATCTAGTGATCGCACGGTTACAATTACTGAGTATAATCGTCAAGAATTAGAGAATTTTAAAATCAAAAAACCTCTAGTTTGCGTTTGTGAAATTAATCTTTCAAAAATTCTTGGAAACAAAAAAGTTTATCAAAATATTAAACTTAATAACGCCAACAAAAAGATTAAGTATCGCGGGATGTCAAAGTTTCCAGCAGTTACTAGAGATTTGGCTTTCATTGTCGATAGAAAAGTTAATGTGGAAAATCTAGCAAATGACATATACTGTGTTTCAAATCTAATAAATCGAGTCGAGCTTTTCGATGAATTTGCCTCCAACAAATTCGGCAAGGATAAGAAAAATATCGCTTATCATATATACCTCCAATCAACAGAAAAAACACTAAATGATCCCGAAGCCGAGAAAATTATTAATAAGATAATTATGAATATTGAAAAAAAATATCTCGCTAAGCTTAGAAAGGCCTAAAATGAAAAGAATATTGACAAAAGAAACTGTTGACAAAGTCGGGCAGGAGGTTTTGGTTTCCGGCTGGGTAAACACTCGCCGAGATCATGGAAAAATTGTCTTTATTGATTTACGTGATATGAGCGGGCTTTTACAGGTTATTTTTGTTCCCGGGTCAAAGGCATATGAAAAAATTGCTGATGTCCGGCCGGAGTGGGTAATCTCTATCAGTGGTAAAATCAATTCTCGACCAGAGAAAATGAAAAACAACAAACTGCCAACCGGCGGCGTTGAAATGGAGGCAGTTGATATTGAGATATTAAATCCAGCCAAAACTCCGCCATTTGAAATCGATAAAGATACCTCAAACGTCGACGAAGAGCTCCGGTTAAAATATCGCTATCTGGATTTGCGAAGTGATCGAATGTCCAAAAATATTACACTTCGACACGACGCAATTAAATTTATTCGTGAGTTTTTATACAAAGAAAATTTTCGCGAAATTGAAACTCCATATTTAACTAAATCAACCCCCGAAGGTGCCAGAGAATATATCGTTCCGGCACGGTTATATCCAGGTGAATTTTATGTTTTGCCTCAAAGTCCGCAACAATTCAAGCAACTTCTGATGATAGGCGGAATTGAGCGCTATTTCCAAATTGCTCGTTGTTTTCGAGACGAAGACCAAAGAGGGGATCGACAACCGGAATTTACCCAACTTGATTTGGAGATGAGTTTTGTTGAACAAGAAGATATTTTGAATTTGATTGAAAAGCTAATGGTTGAATTAGTCGAAAAAATTACTCCGGAAAAAACGATTGTTCAAAAACCATTTCCCAGAATAACATATGTTGAAAGTATGAAAAAGTATGACAGCGACAAACCGGATTTGCGAAAGAACAAAAACAATAAAAACGAACTGGCATTTGCATGGATAGTTGATGCGCCACTTTTTAAATATTCAAAATCGGAAAAAAAATTGGTTTCATCTCATCATCCGTTTACAATGCCACAAAAAGAAGACTTAAAACTGCTTGATAGTCAGCCGGAAAAAGTCCGCGCCTATGCCTACGATTTAGTTTTGAATGGTTTTGAAATCGCTGGCGGTTCAATACGGATTCATATTCGGGAAATTCAAGATAAGATATTTAATTTGCTTGGTGTCTCGGAAGAGGAAAAAAACCGTCGATTCGGACATATGCTCGACGCCTTTGAATATGGCGCACCACCACATGGCGGAATTGCTCCGGGGATTGATCGGATTGTTACAATTTTAGCCGGTGAAGAAGTCATTCGAGAAGCGATGGCCTTTCCAAAAACCGGCGACGCCAGAGACGCAATGATGGGCGCGCCTTCTGCAGTTTCTGAAAAACAATTGTACGATGTCCATATTCGACTGTCTTCCGATGCCGCTGGAAAAGCGCTGAAAAACGCAGAAACACAGACCAATGACTAATAATCAAAACAGTACAAAACATTTGATTTTTTCTAGCAATAAACCGAAGGAAAATGAAATTCGTTTAAATAAATTTCTTTCGCAGTCGGGAATCTCTTCTCGCCGAAAAGCCGATAAAATTATTGACTCGGGAAAAGTCAGTGTAAACGGTAAGCCGGCTAGAAAGGGCCAAACATTAAATCCAAAAACAGACAAGGTAAAAATCGACGGAAAACCTGTTAAGCCGATCAGCAAATATCAATATTTCGCATTTTACAAACCCGCCGGCTTTATCACTTCAACGTCCGACGAACAAGGCGAATCAATAAATAAATTTATTCCCAAAGAGATTCGTTTATTTTCTGTTGGTAGATTGGATAAAGAAACCGAAGGTCTTCTAATTTTAACTAATGACGGCGACTTTGCCAATCAATTAGCCCACCCAAAGTTTACAAAAGAAAAAGTTTATCATTTGGAATATGGTGGCAAACCGACCAAAATTGGGAAAGAGGGGATGATCCGCCAATTTACCAAAGGCATATTGCACAATTCAAAAAAATATTATGTTGATAAAGCAAAATTTATTTCAGATAATAAAATGGAAATCACTTTGCACCAAGGACGCAGTCGACAACTGCGAATTATGGCCGGCAAAATCGGTCTAGAAGTTCTTGGTCTGAAAAGAATTCAGGTAGGGAAACTAAAACTGTCTAAACTGAATCTGAAACCCGGACAGGTCAAAAAAATTAAAAAAGATGACGTTTTATGATTATTAAGTCCTTAATTTCTCTTTCAATTATCTGCAACTTAATCGGCTTTAATTTGTCGTCGGCAAATCTAGATAAAAAAATTGCCAACTTCTATTCGCGAGAAAGTTCGACCGAAGTTCAGGCTGCCAATCAGCAAATGAATCTGCCAACTATTTTCAATCTACCAACGACAAAAATAAATAATCCGAAAGTAAACATTTTAGCAAAACAATTTGTTTTGGTCGACGGAGAAAGCGGACTAATTTTAAACGAAAAAAATTCCAATGGCCAAGTTCCAATTGCCTCAACTACAAAAATTATGTCGGCGATTGTAGCGTTGGAAAATTACAATTTGGGCGACGTTGTTACTGTACCGAAAATTGCCACTGAGCAAATTCCGACCGTTGTCAATTTGCGCGTCGGTGAAAAAATTACCATTTCCGAACTTTTGCACTGTATGTTGATTAAATCCGGTAACGATTCAGCTTTCGCGGTTGCAACTTTTATGGATAAAACAAACAATAGCGACGTCACGGCTTTTGTCGATAAAATGAACGCCAAAGCCAAGGAACTCGGCATGAAAGACACTCATTATTTAAGTCCAGCCGGATTAAATGATGACGGTTATTCGTCAGCAGCTGACCTAGCAAAAGTTACCCGTTACGCACTAGAAAGTCCAACTTTTCGAGAAATTGTTTCAACTGATAAATATGTTGCCACCAATACAACGAAAACAATTTTTCACGCTCTGGAGAATTCAAATCGTTTAGTTACAACATATCAATATCTCGGAGCGATCGGTGTTAAAACTGGTTTTACATATGCCGCCAGTCACTGTTTAGTTGGTGCCGCAAAGCGAAACAACCACACTCTAATTGCTGTCATTTTAGGAACTTACGCTGATACTCCAACAGCTTCCGCTGACGAAGCTCGCAAGCTTCTAGACTGGGGTTTTACAAATGTCAATTGGGACTAAAAATCCATGCTTATCCGTAAAATAGATCTATGATACTATAGTTCTACATTTTCCAAAGCATTGGCTGCGGCAGCAATTTGAGCTTTTTGTTTTGATTTCCCTTCACCTTGACCGATTTTCTTTTTGTCAATTAGAACATCAACAACAAATTTCTTATTGTGATCTGGACCGATTTCAGAGACCGTCTCATATGATGGGGTAATTGAAAATTTTTCTTGTGAAAGTTCTTGCAACTGCGATTTGGCATCGATAAAATGATTGTTTTCTAGAATATCTTCGAGTTTGTAAATAATATGTTCTTTAACAAAATCCTCGGCAACATTGTAACCAAGATCAAGATAAATTGCACCGAGTAGCGCCTCGAAAGTGTTGGCTAATATTAAATCTCTGGCTTTGCCAGTATTTTTTGCTTCACCCCGAGATACTTTTAGATAATTTTCTATGCCAATCTTTTTTGCTTCGTAAGACAGGGATTCACCTTTAACCAAAGCACTTCGCCACGCGGTCATTTCGCCTTCCGGCCGATTGTATTTATTAAAAAGATGTTCAGTAACTGCAAGTTCTAGAACAGCATCACCTAGAAATTCTAATCTTTCATTATGTTGTAGACCAGAATTTCGGTGTTCGTTAATGTATGAGCGATGAATAAAAACTTGTTCTAAAATCGAATAATCCTTAAATTTTAAGCTCATTTTTTTTGCAAACTCTTTTACATCATTCATTTTTACCTGCCTTCTTTTCTACTTTGTCGCGGTGTTTTTCATAGATTGTGCCTAAAACGCCGTTGATAAATTTACCGGAATTATTACTGCCAAATTGTTTGGCAAGTTCTATTGCTTCATTAATTGAAACCTTCGGCGGAATGTCGTCGGTATAAATTAGTTCATAAATTGCGATTTCTAAAATAGATTTATCGATTGTAGAAATTTGCTCAATCGGCCATTCAGGGGCACTAACTTCAATTTCTCTATCCAAATTTTCTCGATGTTTGCTAACACCGAGAATTTCTTCTTTGACAAAGACTTTATCAATATCATCAGCAAATTCGGCAATCGAACGCTCCAAAATTTCGTTTAGATCAGCTTGATCGCGAAAATTCCATTCATAAATTGCCTGCATTACAACCATTCGCGAAAGATGTCGATTCATTTCACAAACTCCAACTTATAGTTTATAACTAAAATATTGATATTATTCAGTTTGGTCTTCTATTGCGTCAGCTTTTCCTTTTTGTTCAATAACTTTTTTGCCGCGGTAAGTTCCGCAATTTTGGCAAACGTTGTGCCGCAATTTAGCTTCGTGGCACTGATTACAAAAATCAATATGAACTTCATTCATTTTAATTTGGTGGCGACGGCTGCGCGTTCTACTTTTTGAAAGTTTCTTTTTTGGTTCGGCCATAGTAGAAAATAGATATTAGATATTAGATATTAAAGATTAAATAATGAATTTACGAATTTTTAAACTGAAATTACCCTAATAGCATAACAAAAATAAGCCAATAAATCAAGCATTAAGTAACAATGCTGATAATTTTGCCTTTAACGTAGATAAATTTCTGAATACCACTGTTGGGAATCCAACCCTTAATTTTTTCTCGATCAAGAACAGAGTTTTTTAGGTTTTCCTCATTTTCACCTGTACTAATTTCAATCTGATCACGAACTTTGCCATTAATTTGAATTGCAATGCAAATTTTATCTTGATGCAGATATTTTTCATTAACTTTCGGCCAAGTACCAGTTTTTATATTTATTTTATTCGAAATTTCATTGGTTGTTTTTGGTGCAAAAGGCGAAAGCAACGTTAAAAATATTTCGACCGATTTAATATCCCAGCCATTTTTATCGATTGCATCAAAAGTCTCAAACAGACAACTTATTGCAGTGTTAAAATTAAACAATTCAATGTCATCACCAACTTTTTTTATCGCTTTGTTAACCAAAGTTAAATTATCATTATTCGACAGTGAAATTTTAGCATCGGAAATTTTTTTTATTTTTTGCAAAAATCGATACATGCCAACAATACCATTTTGACTCCATTTTGCCGGTTGCGAAAACGGGCCAATGTAAAGCTCGTACATTTTTAACGCGTCAGAGCCGTATTTATCAAGTATAGGGTCAGGGTCAATTGTGTTGCCGCGCGACTTTGACATCTTTTGCCCGTCAATGCCTAAAATTGTACCAACAGAAATTAATCGTTGGAAAGGCTCTATTGTTCCGACTAATTTTTCATCGAATAAAACTTTATGCCAAAATCTAGCATATAGAAGATGCAAAACCGCATGCTCCGCTCCGCCAACATATAAATCAACTGGAAGCCAAGGATCAATTTTCCCCCGATTCCAAATGTAGTCATCATCAGATTTCATCAGGTAGGCAATATAATACCAGCAACTTCCGGCCCACTGCGGCATAGTGTTGGTCTCTCGCTTGGCTTTCCCACCGCACTTCGGACAGGTTGTATTCAGCCAAGTTGCAATTGCTGGGTCTAATTCGTTTGAAAGGGGAGAAGTGCCATCGCCGGTCGGCTCATATTTTTCAACATGTGGGAGAAGTACCGGCAAATCTTTTTCCGGAACAGCAACGATTCCACATTTTTCACAGTGAACGATTGGAATTGGTTCACCCCAATATCGCTGACGAGAAAAAACCCAATCGCGAAGCTTGTAATTAACGGTAAAATCTCCATAACCGGATTCCTTCAACTTTTCCGTAATTCGTTTTTTGGCCGTTTCCGAATCCAACCCATCAAAACCATTAGAGTTTATCAAAACACCATAATCCTTAGACAATAAATATTCTTGATAATATCCATCAGCGCCATTGTCTAGCCAGTTCGTAATAATAGTTTTGCCCGAAGCGTCGTTAGTAAATTCTGCGGACAACTTATTGATTCGATCAATATTGCGGTTTGTATATTCAAGTCTTTCGACCATATTATCTTTATGTTTGAAAATGAAAACTATTCTTTCCCCGACATATTCGTTCCAAAAACCAGCAGATAACTGCTCGGTTATGAGTTCTTCATACTTTGCAATTGACTCTTTTGGAATCTCAATTTTTCTGACATCGCTTTCAAGCTTCTGAACAATTTTAATATTTAGTTTTTCCAAATCTTGGTCCGAAATATCGCTTGCACCCATTAAATAGCTTCGATAATTTCCACTTGATTTTACAACGGATGGAATAACTTCAATGTCATATTTTTTAGCGAATTCAAAATCCCGTTCATCGTGTGCTGGAACAGCCATCACCGCGCCGGTGCCGTAATGGCCCAAAACATAATCGGCGATCCAAACAGCGACCTCTTTGCCATTTATTGGGTTAATTACTTTGACGCCTTTTAGCTCAACACCGGTTTTTTCTTTTTGTAATTCAGTTCTTTCTAGATCAGATTTGTTTTGTGACTTTTCGATATATTTTTCGACTTCCTCCAAATTTGAAATTTGAGATTTGAGTTTTGAAATAATTTTGTGTTCCGGCGCTAAAACGACCCAGGTACAGCCATACAAAGTATCAGCCCTCGTTGTATAAACTTCGATAGCGTCTTCAATGTCGCTAAGAATTTCCGGCAAACTTGTAACACCAGTGCCGTGATTGAAATGACCTTTATTTTCAAAAAGTCTTATAGTCGCCCCAAGATTCTTGTAATCTTCTTTAATGCTAATTGGAACATACGGGTCGTTTTGGGACAAATAAATGTATTTTGATTTAACCAGATTATTTAATTTTTCGAAATTGATCTCTTCGGCGTTAAACTGGTTGAGAACTTTGATATCCTCGACGGTAAAATCAACCTTTTTTAAGCCTTCCCATTTTTTTTCGCTCGGACCAGTCGGTGCAACCAGAATTAATTTTTCAGCATTGGTATTTGTCTGTTCTAAAAACATACATGCAGCCGCTGCACCAAGAGAATGGCCAATTACAATTAGGTCTCCCTCAATTTCCGACTTATATTTTGATAACGTAGCAACCCATTCGGAAACAACCGGTCTATCAGAATTTGGCAAATCTGGAATTATTACTTTATAACCCTGACTCTCAAGTTTTTCCTTGAGCCACGGAAACCAGTTTTCTTTTGAATTGCCGGTAAACCCATGAACCAACAAGACTGTTTTTTTACCAGCTTGAATCGTAAATTTAATATTTGAACCTTCCGACCGACCAATCCAGTTTCGCTGCATTTCTTTAATTGGTTCCGGCCAATCTAAACCGTCCAAATCTTCCAGCAGGCGATCAGCATATTCAGTAATTTTCAAAATCCACTGGCGAATATTTTTTCGTTCAATCCCTGCTCCACAACGCTCACATTTCCCGCCGACAACTTCTTCGTTTGCTAAACCGGTTTTGCAAGACGGACAATAATTTATAGGTACTTCGGCTTCGTAGGCCAAACCACGTTCAAATAATTTCAGAAAGATAAATTGAGTCCAGCGATAATATTTCGGATCAGTAGTGTTTACCTCTTTGTCCCAATCGTATGATAGATCGAATTTTTCTAGTTGAGATTTAAAGTGGGCGACATTCTCTTCGACCACTTTTGCCGGGTGAGTTTTATTTTTTATTGCATAATTCTCCGCCGGCAGACCAAAAGCATCCCAACCCATCGGGTGGAGGACATTGTATCCTTGTAATTTTTTAAATCGCGAATAAACATCGGTAGCGGTATAGCCACGCGGATGCCCAACATGCAAACCACTTCCTGACGGGTACGGGAACATATCAAGACAATAAAAATTCTTTTTTAATTTATTAGTCATATTAATTTTGGTGGACTATTATTGAATTAGCTCGATCATATTTCGGCCGTCAGACCGAACAAAAACCCGCCCGCCCGAATTCTTGAACCTTAACAATTTCCAGTTTTTCTTGCCTCA
>CAZEVI010000023.1:0-10851 GCA_964515615.1 uncultured Candidatus Saccharibacteria bacterium
TGGTTTGAACTCTCGATCATACCAGATTTGTTACCGATGTATCTCAGCCAGTGCAGTGGTTGGATTTTTTTTGGTAATTAAGCGGATAGTTTTTTGAGAAATTCCAAAAGTAGCCGGAGTTTTTGCCGCTACTCTGCCATCAACGCGAATTTGCAGTTGTCTTGGAGAAAAAACTCTCAGTCCGTCAGTTCTGACAAGCGTTAAGTCAATATCTTTGGCAACGTTGGCAGTCCCGATCGCTTTCTTTAAACGCCCCCAAATGGTTGTTGATTTTGGGTCAACGCTTTTCATAATCACGTCAAGCAGATTAGGATGTCTTTTTTTGAAATTTGGAAATTGGTTGGCGATATAAAACTCCTTGGCTTTTGCTTGCAAAACGAAATTTTCAAATTCAACTGTCAATGCCGCAGGGCGGTCTAGATCAATCTCACAATATGAAAAAAAGACGTGTTGTTCGTTAATTATCCCAACTCTGGTATCGGTAACTTTTCGAAAACGCAAATTTTCAGCCGCTCCCTCCCATGTGTTTGAACCTATAATTTTGTGAATATTTTCACTAGCGCCAAGCGGGATTACGCCAAAAACTTGTTGTTTCGAAAGCATTATTGAGGCAACTTCATCTATTAGATCGTCTGAGCCGATTGCGACAATTGTTGAATATCCTTTAAAAACACCCTGCTCTGCGAGATCTCTGGCTGGGCGTATTCGATCAGGCACGACAAATTCTCCGGAAATTCCCAACTCGGTCAATTTATCTTTTATTGTTTCAATTTGCCGGCGATTTTTGCATTTTCGTACGTCAAAAATATAATAATACATAGTAATAAGTCAAAAATCAAAATTCAAAAATCAAAATGGGCAAAATTTCTATTTAACTTTGCCTTCTGATTTGTCGGAATCAACATCGGATTTCTCATCTGCTGGCTGGTCTTTGGCTTCAACGATATCACCGCCCTGATCTGGCATTGCTGATTTGCCAACAAAAATCGCACCTTGTTTGATGATCAAACTCTTTACGTTTATGTCTCCGATAACTTTGCCAGTCGGGTTAATTTCCAACTTCTCCGATGCCTCAATTATTCCTTTTACTGTTCCGGAAACCTCGACAACTTTTGCCGAAATCGGACCTTTGACAACTGCGGTTTCTCCGACATTAACATTATCATCACTGCGGATCTCCCCTTCGACTGAACCATTGACTTGAATTGACCCTTGATTTTTTAGGTTACCTTTCAAGTTGACATTCAAACCAATAATTGTGTCGACGTTCTCCATGCTTCTCCTTTCCATATTTCCCTTCTCTTAAATATTTTATTTCTGTATTTAGAATATACTAAATATCATTCATCTCTCAATTTAACGCTTTTAAACTCAAAATACAATAGATATTTTTAATCTCTATAACTTAACCTAACAAAAAAATAATAATTTGGGAAGTAGCCGAAAAATTAAATCAAATGTGATAACTATTTGCATCTAAATTAATATAGGAAAATAATATTTTTTTGCGGTTCAAAAATCCGAGCAATAAGGATTCTGGTCCCGGCTTTACAACCCTTGACAGGTTTGTTATAATAGCTAGCGATGTTCGCGATTACTAATTAGAATTTTTCGGTTTATAAGTTATCAAATTCCAGTTATTCGTTGTTAGTTTTAAGTTATTATTTTTTTCAATGAATACTATAAAAATTACTGGTGCCAGAGAGCATAATTTGAAAAATGTTTCGCTCGAGATTCCTCGCGACAAAATGGTGGTAATTACCGGACTTTCTGGTTCGGGAAAATCATCATTGGCTTTTGATACCATTTTTGCCGAGGGCCAGCGTCGCTATGTTGAAAGCTTATCCTCATATGCGCGACAATTTTTAGGCGTAATGGAAAAGCCGGACGTTGACTATATTGAAGGCCTCTCTCCGGCAATTTCTATTGATCAAAAATCGGCCAGTAATAATCCACGCTCGACGGTTGGAACAATTACCGAAATTTACGATTATCTGCGACTTTTGTTCGCTCGTGCCGGAATTCCGCATTGCCCAAATTGCCGAAAACCAGTAAGGCGGCAAACTCCGACTCAAATTGCCGAACATTTAATTTCAACCGCCAAGGAAACTCTTCGGATTATGATTTTAGCGATTTTAGTTTCTGACAGAAAAGGCGAACACGCCGATGTTTTTGCTCGAATTCGCAAATCCGGTTTTTCTCGCGTTCGCGTCGATGGCTCGGTGATGGATTTAGACGAAGCGGAAACTAAAGAATTGGACAAACAAAAAAAACACACCATTGAAGTTGTTGTTGATCGGTTGATAATTGGACACGATGGGAAAGATAACAGTACTCAAATGCGACTGTTTGATTCAATCGAAAAAGCTTTGGAAATCGGTGGGGGATACATTAAAGTTGTCTATGTTGATAAAAAAACAGAAGAACAATTTTCCGAACAATTTGATTGCCCGGATTGTAACATTTCACTGCCGGAAATTGCTCCAAGATCTTTTTCCTTTAATTCTCCTCACGGAGCTTGCCCTCGCTGTCAGGGTCTTGGCTCAATTTTAGAGATTGACCCAAAACTAATTTTACCGAATCCGAGATTGACAATTTTTGAAGGAGCAATTCGCCCGTGGGCAAAAACCGCTTCCAGCTCTACTTGGTATATGGCCGGGCTTCGGACAATGACGGGAAAACATCATATTTCGCCAAATAAACCCATTGGTCAACTGAACAAAGAAGAGTTACGAAAAATACTCTATGGAACTGGCGAAGAACGCTACAATATTGATGGTTATCCGATCAAATATGAAGGGGTAATTTCTAATCTTGAGCGACGTTATAAGGAAACCCAATCAGATTATGTTCGAGCGGAAATTGAAAAATATATGGTCAATCGCACCTGCCCTGCTTGTAACGGTATGCGGCTTCGACCGGAGATTTTGGGAGTGTCGGTTGCCGACAAAAATATTATTGAAGTTTCCGAAATGACAATTGATCGTTGTTTTGAATTCTTCCAAAAACTGGAAAGCAAGTTGAAAGAAGAACAAAAAATTATTGCCAAACAGATTATTAAAGAAATTAAAGAGCGATTATCATTTTTATTAAATGTCGGATTGCCATATTTAACCATTAACCGTAACGCCGCTACTCTTTCCGGAGGTGAGGCTCAGCGAATCCGTTTGGCGACTCAAATCGGTTCGGGTTTGCAGGGCGTTCTCTATATTTTAGATGAGCCATCTATCGGCTTGCATCAAAAAGACAATGCCAAACTTTTGGAAACATTGATAAATTTGCGTAATTTAGGAAATTCAATAATTATTGTTGAACACGACGAGGAAACAATCCGATCGGCTGACTGGTTAATTGATGTCGGTCCGGGGGCTGGTGATGCCGGAGGTGAAATTGTTTTTGCTGGGACGCCGAAAGAGATCGAAAAGGTTAACTCGATTACCGGCCAATATCTTTCGGGGAAAAAGAAGATTGAAACCCCGAAAATTCGCCGCCAAGGAAATGGCGACAAACTTTCAATTATCGGAGCTAAGGAAAATAATTTGAAAGATATTACCGTTGATATTTCATTGAACACTTTTACCTGCATTACCGGCGTCTCTGGTTCTGGAAAATCGACTCTGGTAAACGATATTTTATCAAAATCACTAGCCAAGAAATTTTATCACTCTCGGGAGATTCCAGGCGAGCATCAAGAAATTTCCGGTGTTGAAAATATTGACAAAGTTATTACTATTGACCAGTCCCCGATCGGCAAAACACCAAGATCAAATCCGGCAACATATACCGGAGTATTTACTTTTATTCGAGAAATTTTTGCTTCAACAGTCGAAGCTAAACTTCGTGGATATAAATCTGGCCGATTTTCATTCAACGTCAAAGGTGGCCGTTGTGAAAATTGTCATGGCGGCGGGGTGCTAAAAATTGAGATGCATTTTTTGCCAAACGTATATATCACTTGTCCGGAGTGCAAAGGCGCTCGTTATAACCATGAAGCGTTGGAAATTCATTACAAGGATAAAAATATCTCCGAAATTTTAGATATGACAGTCTATGAAGCGTTAAGGTTTTTTGAAAATATTCCACAAATTAAATCGAAATTAGCTGTTTTGTCAGAGGTCGGTTTGGGTTACATCAAGCTTGGCCAGCCGGCAACAACTCTCTCTGGCGGGGAAGCGCAGAGAATTAAATTGGCCACTGAACTGGCACGCAAATCAACCGGTAGAACCCTTTACATTTTAGATGAGCCAACGACCGGACTTCATTTCGAAGATGTTAAAAAACTGCTTGGTGTTTTGATTGCTTTAGTAGATAAAGGCAATACTGTTGTTGTAATTGAACACAATATGGATGTAATTAAAACCGCTGACCAAATTATCGATCTCGGTCCCGACGGTGGTGATGCCGGAGGTGAAATTGTTGTCTGTGGGACTCCGGAAGAAGTTGCCAAAAATACTAAATCATACACCGGCAAATATCTGAAAAAAATTCTTTAAAAAAACGGACCGTTTAGTCTGTTTGGTAAAAATTATTTTTTTTGGGTTCTTGGAAAAATTGTTCCGTGTGGGAGTTTCCCCCCCACCGGTTCGAATGTTAAACAAACAGTTTGCTCTCAGTGTACCAAACTCACCGGGTTCCAAATGTTCCAAAATCAGTGATGCTCCACAATGAGAAATAGCCAAATATTCATTTGTTTCTGGCAAATGTTCAAAACTATTGATCGTTTGAAGCAAGCTAACAGCGAACTCGTCAGGATCAATACTCTCATCTAAATGATTAATAATTGTTGCCGGAATAAAAAGTCCCTGATTCTCAGCGAAAATTAGGCTAATCCAGCCGTATCTCTCCAAATCTTCTGGGCACGGAAGTATCAGCACTTTTATCGCCTCCCAGTGTTTTTTGCGTCTTCTCAAACTAACAGAAATGTTCGTTTTTGTCAACCACAAACTGAAATTGCCGGTTTAGAGTTGTAAACATTGCGACAATTTAATACAATAAATATACAAAAGGAGGAAGATGCCAGATGACAAATTAACCGAAGAGATTACTAAACTTGAAAAGGCGACTCGCCGCGCGAATAATTTGGGTTGGATGATTTTGAAAGGTATATTTTACAGTATCGGTTGGGTTTTTGGTTTGGCTCTAATTGCGGTAATTCTTTATTACCTTTTGCCACGAATTGGCGATGGCAATATTATTGGCCGATTTATTCATGCGATGGCCGACGCAATTCGACAAAATAAATAATACATATTGGTATTTTCTACATCGCAAATTTCCTCGCAAAAATCATTACAATTTTATTTGCCAGCTTGTTAATAACTGCTAAATCGGCATTATGTTTGTGATATATTAGAGTTGAAAAGTTTTTTATCTGGAAAATAAAATGGAAAAGGGAATTTCCTCCATCGGTCAAGAAGCAGAATTGGTAGCCGAGTCTTTTGAATATGGCGGTGGGTTGTCAACTGAATTGGTCAGGGCTTTAGTGCCAAAAGAAGGTGAGGGCGAAAAAGAATATCTTGAGCGTGCTAACAAAATGCTTTCCAGCCCAAAAAAAGCTCATTTGATTTCCGGTGAGATCCGAGATTTTTTTTCCAAAATCAGCTATTCCGAAAATTTCGATCCAAATGAATTGTATTATTTTCTTGTTTTCGCTTTTACTAAAACCAAACCGAACGAACAAAATGAATATGTTGGAAAATACGCCGAAACTGTTAAAAACCCCGAAAAAATCAGACGCGCAATCGTTAATAATATAAAATTTATCTCTGTAATAAATCAGATTTCTCTTGGTACAAAATATGATTCTATCCCGATGATAGATTCTTGGTATGCTATTCCGAAAGAGGTCCGAGACAATTTTCAATAAATTTGGGATGGCCGAGTAAGTGAATATCTCGAAGAAAAGCCTGAAGCTGAACTCTTTTGCGACTATGCGCGAGATAGGGAAAGTTTTTTAGCCGATCGGCGACTGATGAAATCCGGTTGCCACCAACCCAGCGATGTGAGCAATATCAGCGATCAGATAGGCATGAACGGAATTGGCGATTTTTTTGAATTTTTTAAAGTCAATCGTTCTGGGATATGCGGAATATCCACACACTATCGCTTTTGGCTTTACCTTTTTAGCCAACTTGGCGATCTCTTCATAATCCAACAGGCCAGTTTTAGACGAAAGCCCATAGCCGTACGATTCAAAAATTTGCCCGGAAAATGATACTTTGGCGCCATGAGTGAGGTGACCGCCCGCGTCTAAACTTTGACCTAAAATTCTATCGCCCGGAGTCAAAATAGCAAAATAGGCCGCCATATTAGCCGAGGATCCGCAATGGGGCTGAACATTTGCAAACCTGCACCCAAACAGTTTTTTGAGTCGCTCAATTGCAAGATTTTCAATTTTATCAATTACTTCACAGCCACCATAATATTTGTGCCCTGGATATCCTTCGGCGTATTTGTTTGTCAAAATCGAGCCGGTTGCCTCAAGCACAGCAGGCGAAACATAATTCTCCGAAGCTATCATCTCAAGCCCATCGCGTTGGCGAACCTTTTCTTCTTCGATCAGTTTGTAAATCCTACCATCGGCCTTTTTGAGATCCATTATCCTCCTCGGGATTATTTATCTTTATAACTTTTTTGATATCGTCCTGCGAGATTGGCTTTAGATCGCTACTTCCGAACATTTGCTCGCCCCTCTCCGTTTGAGATATCTCATTCGTTAACTCGATTTCCGGTCGTGAAAACGGCTGTATCACCATTTGGGCAATTTTTTCGCCGGCAGATATTTCAACTTGTTCGTCCGAAATGTTCGCCATCAGCGGGAAAATTTCCCCACGATAAGACGAATCGACTACGCCACCAATTATTTTTAGGCCTCGCTTAAACGAAACACCGGTTCTATCCCAGATCAGACCAACATATCCCGGAGGTATTTCCATTGCAATTCCGGTGGCGACTTTAACTCTCTCACCTGGATCAATGTTCAAATTATCAACTGTATATAAATCTAACCCCGCATCCCCCTCTCGAGCAAAATTCGGGATCGTAGCATCTGGTCGCAGTTTTTTTATTTTCAATTTTCGATCGCTCGATTTCGTGTCTAACCGCATCGTATCGGGATCTAGAGAATGATCGTTGTCAGCATAACTTTTCATAAATTCCAATTGTATTCCGGCCTGTGCTGCAAGTGCAACTACCTTATCACTCGCACCATATCTACTTCCGTAGAAAGAACCGCAAACTACCCGCTTAACCCCACAGTTAATTAACAACTTGAAACAATCATAACATGGCGATGCGGTCGAGTACACCGTCGCTCCATCGATTGCAACACCACGCTTGGCGGCGGATGCGACCGCATTTGCTTCCGCGTGTACGGTCCTTATGCAATGTCCTTCGACTATTTCATGCCCGACCTCATCACAATGATCGAGACCTCTCGCAGATCCATTATATCCCGTTGCTAAAGTGACTTTGTCGCCTGCAATGACTGCTCCAACTCCCTTCCTATCTTTAGCATATTTTACCGGAACCCCCCTGTTACAGGTTGAACGTGTCGCTGCCAAGTGAGCCAAATTCATAAAATACTCATCCCAGCTTGGACGAGATTGTTTTTGCTCGGCCGGTTTTATTTGCTCTTCCATCCTCCTCCTTTTCCCCCAAATTTAATCAAAAATTTGTTCTAAGGTTTCATCAACGCGCTTCCTCAAGGCAGGAATTGATTGCGTGTTTAAAATCAAATAGTCCGCCATCACTATCGGGCCGGCCTTATTAAGGTTTTCAATTTCCGCTTTGTCGCGCGAAGCCGCCTCCGCGGGCGTAAAGCTGCGGAACCTCAAGTCATCATCCGTTCCATGTTTTTTAGCACGACCATCCAATCGCCTATAGCGCGTGCCAGGCGGAGCATAAACCGCCAAACAAACAAATTGATCACCGTATTTATCTTTTAGGTATACGTATTCCTCCCAGGAATACAGCCCGTCTCCAATAACATTTTCCGTCTTGAGCAAGTCGTCAAACTTCGAGCTGTTCAAAATTGCGAAAGCAGCCATACCGTGTTTTTTGCGAAATGCTTCGCGAATTTTTTTCTCTAGTGCTTCGTTTGGCTTTTTTCCCATGCGCTTCACTTCATCAAGCGTTATTTGGCCAAACCGGACATAGCCAAACTGCCGTTTTCCCATCATGTAATCGGCCACCTCCGACTTTCCGGCTCCGCACATCCCAACAATACAAATAAGTTTATTTTTGCTCATTTTTAATCTTAGCTTTTATTTCATCTAGCGTTTTTTCTATCTTGTCTTCAAATTCCACTATGGTTCCATTGTTCTCCAAAAAATAATCGGACATCTCTCGGCATTTACCCAAATTCATCCCGCCAGCTTTGCCATCCATTTGTTCCGCTTCAAGTTTTAGAAATTCATCAAAATCGGTTACATCGCCGGAACGGTTTCGTTTTAACAATCGCTCGAACCTGACTTTCGGGTCAGCGGATACAAAAATCATAAAAAAATCCCTTTCCTGGCGCAACCGTTCAATCTCACCGGGTTGCCTAATGCTGGAAATCACCAGGTCCTGATCAAAGTCGGCTTTCCGCTTCGCCTTTTCTACCAGGCAAGCCGGACCGTCCTTCTCTTTCAGCGAGTTTCCTACTTCGGTTAAATTCTCCAGATTTATCTCGAGCCCCATTTCGCCCACCATCTCGCGCAAAATCGCCGAAAGTGAGACGTGCTGAAACCCCCTTTTTTCTTCCAGATACTCCGCCACCGTGTCCTTGCCGGCAGCCAGTACTCCACTCAAACCGATAATCATGGTCGCCTTTTCCTTTCTTTTACCTACTTCTTTTTGTATCGTTTTTTTGACCTCGCGTCAATCGATTTAAAATTTCAGATAAAAAAACCGGACACCTTAGTTTCGCCAATTGTACTCCTCGGCAAGGATAGGTACAATAAATATATGGTTAGCGCAATATACAATAAATATGCCAAATCCGACTATGAGATCAAAAAAGAATTCGAGGCTGGGCTGGTTTTGGTTTCTGACGAGATTAAAGCCGTCCGCGATAATCGTGTTAACCTTAAAGGTTCGTACGGTAAAATTTTCTATTCCCAATCCGGCCGACCGGAACTTTTTTTGGTCGGTGCCCATTTTCACTCGCACAATGTCGACCCTTACCGCACCAGAAAATTATTAGTCAAAAAAAGTGAACTAAGTTCGCTAATCGGACAGACCGCCGAAAAAGGGCTGACGATCATCCCGCTTTCAATTTACATCAAGCGAGGACTGGCTAAAATTAACGTTGCGCTGGCCCGCGGTCGCCAGCTCCACGACAAACGCGAAGTTATCAAAAAGCGCGATCAACAGCGCGAAGCACGCCAGCAGTTGAAAACGTCATTAAAATAAGACACAATAAGTTAGCTATGATAAACAAGTTGCAAATTTTGTTGTTTGGCTGTTTGGTTGTTTTTTTACCATCTTTGGCTAAAGCATTCTGCCCGGTTTGCACTATTGCGGTCGGAGCGGGACTCGGCCTCTCGCGGTATCTCAAGGTCGATGACGCGATCAGCGGTATTTGGATTGGAGCGCTGCTGATGTCGTCGTCTTTGTGGTTTGCGGGCTATCTCAAAAAAAAGAAAGTTGGCACTCTCTGGGCAGTAATTTTTGCGGCTGCGCTTTATGCAGCCACTTTTGTCCCGCTTCATTACTACAGTATTATCGGACATCCCAGCAATACGATCTACGGCCTTGATCGCCTGATCTTCGGCGCAATAATTGGCACGATCTTTTTCCCGATATCCGCCTCGATCCACAAAAAAATTAAGTCCTCGAACAAAAATAAATCGTATTTTCCCATGCAAAGTGTGGTAATTCCGATTGTTGTTTTGCTTCTGTCCAGTTTGGCAATGTATGTATTTCTAACTCGAATATATGGATAAAAATATTGATTTAAAAATCGAGCAATTCATCCAAAAAGTCGAAGAGAGTAAAAGCGAGAAGCTCGATCTCTCGCGCGATGAGGACTTGTCAATTGCAATTATGAATCTTGTTTCGATCGAGGAACATTTCTTTTTTACCGCGCAAAAGACAAACGACGCGAAATATTTCGACCTACTCAAGGAAGTGCGCGAGATGCGCAAAACCTTGCTCAAAAAAATCATCAAAAATCCCGAAGGTGAGATCTGGTGTATTTCCAAACACCTACTAGCCGCTTCAATGCGGCTGATGGAAGTCGGCACCAAGACGCTCGGCCAGGGCCAAAAAAAAGAAGCGCAGGAATTTTTTGAAAAATCATACGAGCTCTATGGGCTATTTTGGGGACTTAATCTTGGCGCCGTTTCAGCCGGAAATATCAAAAAAATCGACGACATAAGTATTGACACTAAAGATACAAAAAAAAGCGTTTTCTCCAAACTCGGCGAGCTAGTCCGGCGCGCGATCGATTGTTGTATCGAATAAAATTGTTAAACTCAAGTATTTTGGCTGGAATCTCTTGATTCGGGAGCTGAAGGAGCGAGACAATCTAAAAAATTTTCCATTTAGCTTATCCTCGCAAATTCTAAAAATAACAGACTAAAAACTATAATCATTGCTGCTGGCGCAAGCATCGAGAGGTAATTTGTTTTATTTGGCCGGAAATTGCGCAAAAGCAGCGAATTTGTGACAACAGACGACGAGCTAAGAGCCATCGCGAGACCCGCCAACTCCGGCCGCAAAGCTAAGCCGAAACCCACAAAAATACGGGCGGCAATCGGAATGCCGATGATGTTATAAAATAGAGCAAAAAATAAATTTTGGTGTATTTTATGGGCCTGTCGACAAATATCAAATTTTGTAAAAGTTGTGTAATTTTTGGCTCAC
>CAZEVI010000024.1:0-10598 GCA_964515615.1 uncultured Candidatus Saccharibacteria bacterium
GCGAGCCCTCGCAGAGGGCGAGCCAACAAAGACATTTCCCAATTGGCGGAGAGAGAGGGATTCGAACCCTCGAGAGCCTTGCGACCCTACACGCTTTCCAAGCGTGCGCACTAGACCAACTGTGCGATCTCTCCAAATTGTGATTACTACCCCCCCATAATTTAACATATTTAAGCTCAAAAATCCATTTTATTGTATTGAGTTCTTTAAATAAAAAAAGCCCACGCTGTTATGCGAGGGCAAAGTGATTAGGTTCTAAATTGTCAGAGCCATTTGCTTTGGTTTCGGTTTTTTTGTTTGTTCGGGAGCTTTTTTAGCTTCTTGTTTTTTTCGCTTAGCTGCTACAATTTTGCTTTTTCGGCGACCATCGATTCGAATTTCAGATCGGATAAATTCAACTGTAAAGCCGGTTTCATCTGGAAAAATAATAATTCCTTTTTTGTTAGCAAACCCGCAAGCCTGCCGAATAGCTTGTGTGCGGTTATCTTCGCTATCGTCGGATACACAAGACGTGATTTTTTGCTGGACAACTCGATTATTATTATGGCGCTTATTTTCTGGAAGTTTGTTATGCCCGACCGAATAAATCAAGATAAAATTCCCCTTAGCCAACCGGACCACATCCTTCCTGATGAGGTAAATTTTCTATCTGAATAATAACACAAAATATCAGAAATTGTCAAGTTGTAAAATTACAATCTTGGCGGTATAATTTAGGCATAATCATTAGATTAAGGAGCCAAAATGGAAACAAAAAAGAATTTACTCAAAGCAATGACCGGCGAATCGCTGGCTAGAAACAAATATACTTTTTTTGCCAAAGAGGCGCGAAAAGAGGGGCTCGAGTGGATTGCCAGAGTTTTTGAAGAAACCGCAGACAATGAGCGAGCACACGCCGAAGAAGAATATGAACAGATCGATGTTGACACGTTAATGGAAAATTCCTACGATGTTCCGAAACTCGGAAAAACTTTAGAAAATTTGCGCCATGCCGCAGAAGGCGAAAAGTTCGAATACACGGAAATGTACCCGAATTTTCAAAAAATTGCAGAAGAAGAGGGCGATGGGAAAGCAACAACTTTGTTCAAAGAAATTAAGGAAGTTGAAGGAAAGCATGCCGAACGTTACACAAAATTGGCTGATCTTTTAGAAACTGGAAAACTTTATAAAAGCGATAATGAAATTGAATGGAAATGCTTAAATTGTGGCTATATCCACAAGGGGACGGAAGCTCCAGACCCCTGCCCGCTATGTAAAAAAGCTCAAGGCTGGTATATGGGAATTAGCGTAGTCAGATAAATTATAAAATAAAAAGGCGTCCAATTTCGGATGCTTTTTATATATTCAAAGTAAATCATCCGCGTTAGCGGGTGTGTGTTTGAAGCGTTAACGTCAAACAAGCTAAAATAAAATCATCCCACCATAGGTAGGAAGGAGGTGATTTTTTATGCAAGAAAAATATTATAAGCTCTATCATCTATCATCTTTGCAAAAAATGTAAACGTGCACTGTGTTTAAAATTTTTTTTGTTTGTGTTATATTTTAGTCGAAAATGAAAACAATCAATGACTTATTAAAATTAGTTGATGATATTTATTCTGTCTCCGACAATCGTCTGTATGATCTTGACGATATGTTTTATTACCATCTAAAATGGTTACTCCGTTTTACCGAAGCGAGAAAAAAGGGCCGAAAAGAAAAGCTTTGTGAGGATTTAATTATTGCAATTGCTTGGTATCTCTCAATTATTAATCGGTTTAATATTGATTTAAAAAAAAATTTGTTAAGTCGCTATTCTTTCAAATGTCCGTTTTGCTTGGATATTCCTTGCAGCTGTGAGGAAACTGAACATCGAACAGCAAAAAAAACCGGTCGGCCGGTTTCCGGAAAACCGGAAAATATATCCGACTGGCAAAAAATGGTTGGGAAAATCTATCCCGACGAATATGAATTTAAGAGTTTGGAGATTCTGCACCATCAAGATATTTTTTATCAAACTTTTCGAAAATTTCGCAAATCGTCAGCGCAACGAAATTTTCATCAGGTCGAAATTGCCAGCGCTGATTATTTTGTCGAGCTTTTGAAACTTTGTAATAGTTTGAATATCGATCTTGAAAAAGATTTTTTCAAGCTTTTCTCTGTTGGTTGTTTTATCTGTCACAAAACTCCTTGCGAGTGTTTCTACTCTGAATGATTCAATAAATTAGATCCCAAAAAAAGATTACTTTTTGCCGGCGTTTTTTTGCACCATCTATCATAGAATTGTTGAGATGCACATTAACAAGGAGGCGATTGAAGTGGAAAAATTGAAACTCAGCGGCAGAAAATTTGAGTTAGAATTAGAATATCAGGTGAAAAGATACAGTTATTCAGAAACGATTGATCGCTACTGTAATGTTACAAGATATAATATATACTGGCATGGTCAGGGAAGGTTGACTGACCTTCGAAATGACGACTCAAAAATATTTAAAGATCCTCAAACTTTTCTTTGACAAACCGAGAAATTTAACGAAAAATATATTGGTGGCAATTTCTTTTATCAGAATCTTTCTCGAATTTTGTTTATAGCATCGCCGATTCCCGGCGACTTGTACCGAGGTGATGCGATTTTCTTCTCGCTTGAAATTGCGATTGATCGTGAAGTAACTGTTGACTATCTCTGCAAAAAAATTGTTGAAATTTTGGTTAAGCTGAGAGAAGATATTATTAAGAAGCTCTGGATTCCGAGAATTAATTTAAAAGAATTACAATTACTTGGTTTAGTGCCGGAAGCCGATGGCCAAATTACTCTTGGGATAACAGTCTGAAAATTAACCCGGGACGGAGTAACCTCCGTCCTTTTTAATTCAAAAAGTAATCGAGTTGTAATACTTTTTGCCAAACAAATCCGTCTTGTATATATTATGTTTGTAAAGAAAATTAAGTAAATATTATGAAACTTGAAAAGATTAACTCAAAAAGCCTTATTTATTTTGAGAATTTTATCAATCAGCGTAATTACAGCTGTTTTTGTGATAATTCCGAAGTTGATAAAAAATACCAGCCAAAACATTCGTTTTCTGGATTTGACTTGCCGTATTTCGATCTTGATAAAAATAAAGTTGCAATCATTACCGCTAATCCCGATAAGGAGATAAGTAAATTATATCTAAATGATTGCATAAAATTTCCAGTTCACCCGGAGACATTGTCTGTAATAAATAGTAAAAATTGCCACTGTCTTGCAGGAAAAATGAAAGTTTATCCGACAGCGTCGACAAGAACAGTCTTAACGAAAGGAAATCCTAAACATTTTCTAAAACTTCATTTGCCAAAAAGGATTTCGAGATATAATCGGCGTCTGCGTGATACGTCAGTAACGCACAGTATTCTTATTTCTAGAGATTTAGAGAAGACTTCGTTGCCGGATTTTTTTGGATTTTTGCCAGAGACAATCGGTGTTTTTCAGATATCAGAGAAATGGGGTTATATAATTAGAGAATTTGACCCAAGACCGCGAGTCGAAGAAAAGCGTTTTTTAATTCCTTTTTTTGGATTGTATTCGTTTGATGAAAATTATCCTAACCAGCCGAATATGCTTTCGCAATTGGCAAATAGATCGGGGAAAGACCCAAAAAGTTTTTTGGTAAAAAATATTCTTGGTCCATTGATACAATCTTGGGCATTTATTGCTAAAAATCGAGGCATTGTTTTGGAAATGCATGGCCAAAATACATTGCTGGAAGTTAATTCTGATTTAAAAGTTTGTCGAATTATCTATCGTGATTTTCAAAGTCTGCCGGTTGATTTTGAAATACGGAGTGATAATAAATTGGAAAATAAATTTAATAAACATCTTATTGGCCGCGATGGTTTTGTTCGTGAGCAGGAATTTTCGCTGACATACGATTATTTGATTTTTCATCATATGATTGTACCCCTAGTCCAAACTTTTGTGAAAGAATTTGGGTTGGATGCTAAATTTTTTTATTTTTGTTTAAGAGAAATATTGCACAATTCTTTTAAGAATTATAAGGACTTTTTTCCAGAAGATGTGAGTTTTAGGTTTAAAAACAAAGTTTTTTCAAATAATGAGTCGGAATTGGAAGAAGTTCCCGGTCAACCAATTTGGCACTGAATAAATAGCTAAAAATTAATTTTCTTGACTTGTAGTATTCTAAAATACTACAATTCCTTTAGCATTATCAAAAGGGGGAATGACTATGCTCGCATCCAGACAAAATATTCAGTTTGAATATGAAGGTATACATTTTCAGGTCATGGTGCGGAGCTGGGAAGTTGAAGAGCGCGTAAAACAAGCAGCGATTCGTCGCTACAACTATCGAGTAAAAAATCTTCTGATTCGTTCCAATGGCGAAATTACGATTGATTGGGAAAATTTTGTAAACATGATCAGAAATAATTCGGCCGATTTGTCTGATCTTCTGATATGTCTAAAACAAATCGGAATATTGACTGAAATGGATGATTGTTGGATTGTTTTGTCTAATGGGATACAGGTTGTTTGTCCGGCTGATGGCAAATATCCACTTTTGTTTGCAAAAAAGGTTGAAGCTGACCAATTTATGGAGGCATTTAAGCATTTAGTGAGTGGAAAATTGGAAGTTTTCCATTTGCTTAAAACCTGACTTATTGGGATGGAATCTCTTCCATCCCTTTTTTAATATGCTATATTAAAATTACTATGAACGAAGTTGAAGAGATAAAAAATAAAATTGATATCGTTGAATTAATCAGTGGTTATTTAACATTGAAAAAAGCCGGTGTTAATTACAAAGGACTTTGTCCTTTTCATTCGGAAAAAACGCCATCGTTTATGGTTTCTTCTGAAAGACAAACATTTAAATGTTTCGGATGCGGAAAAGGTGGTGATGTTTTTACATTTATCGAAGAAATTGAAGGGATGGATTTTTATGACTCTTTAAAATTCTTGGCCGGAAAAGCCGGAGTTGAATTAAAGCGTCGGGATAATTTCAACATTAGCGGAAAGTCGGCTGAGCCAACGGAAAAATCAAAAGTTTTTGAAATTAATGATTTGGCAGCCAAACTTTATCACAAAATTCTAATTGATCATCCAAAAGCTGATCGGGCCAGAAAATATTTGGCCGAAAGAGGAATTAATGAGGAAACTATCAAAAATTGGCAACTTGGCTATGCACCGAGATCGTGGGATTTACTGATAAAGTTTTTGGCCAAAAAAGGTTTTTCGGAAAAAGAAATTTTCAAAGCTGGGATGTTAGTCTTTGGCGAAAATGGTCGATATTGGGATCGTTTTCGTGGCCGAATAATGTTTCCAATTTCTAACATTTCCGGCCAAATTGTCGCTTTTACCGGTCGGGTGCTGGACGATTCTGACCCAAAAGCGGCTAAATATTTAAACTCAGCCGAATCGCCAATTTACATCAAGGGCAAAACTATTTACGCCTTAAACCGAGCGCGAGCCGAAGTTCGAGCGCAAAATACGGCGGTGATGGTTGAAGGGCAAATGGATGTTCTCGCTTGCCATCAAGCCGGTTTTAAAAATGTTGTCGCAGTTTCCGGAACAGCATTGACTGCCGAACAGTTAAAAATTCTAGCTCGTTACAGCCCGAACGTTATTTTTTCCTTCGATTCCGACACTGCCGGCAAAAATGCACTTAAAAAAGCCATTACTTTGGCGCTACAAAACGACGTTAACGCCAGGGTTTTATTACTACCGGGATTTAAGGACCCAGACGAAGCAATAAAATCCGACCGGAAAAATTTTGAGATAGCAATCAAATCGGCTAAACCGGCGCTTGAAAGTTGGATTGATTCTTTGGTTTTTGATCAGGGAATTTCCGATGTCGGTGCTAAAAAAAGTATTTCAAAAGAAATTTTGCCGGTGATTAAAATTATTTCTAATTCAATTGAAAGAGAACACTACACTAAATATCTGGCAAAAAAAATCGCGATGTCGGAATCGGCTATTTCGGAACAATTAGGGAAAACCAACTCGGAAGAAGACAGATCAACAAGCGAGCAAAAAGCACCAGTTCTAAACTTTGAAAAACGCGTTGCCGGGGTCGTTTGGCAAGAAAAAAAGTTGGCTGATAAAATTCCCAAAGATTTTTTTGATTTGAAATTTAGTGACTCGGCGGCCAAAATGTTATTTGAGTCAATCAAGAGTAATGCCGATTTGCAAAAATTGCCGACCAATATCAAATCAGAACTTGACTTGTTTGCTTTTGAAGCGACAAAAGAGCTGGATTTATCGGAAGAGGAAATTATCAATAAAGAGTTTAACTCATTAATAAAAACTTTTTCCGAGAAGAAAAAAGAGCGGGTAAAAAATGATTTTGCCGAAAAGATTGCCACTGCTGAAAGTGCTGGCGACAGACAAGAGATTAAAAAATTGATGAAAGAGTTACAATCTGCTATAATTAAAGACAGATAACCAATAATCAAGAAATAAGAAACAGGCAAATCACAAATTTCAAATCGCAAATATTTTTTGTGATTTGTGTCTTGTTTTTTGTAATCTACTTTGAAGGAGTGTATGGCTAAAAAAGCAGTTAAATATATTAAAGAAGAACCGCTACCATTTTCGCCGGAGATTAATCGGGTTTTAGAAAAAGGCCGAGCGCACGGTTTTGTAATGATCAACGAGCTTTTGCAGGTTTTTCCGGAAGCCGAAGAAGATATTAGCACACTGGACGAAGTTTTTGATTATCTTTTGCAACACGGAATTGAAGTTCAAGAAGAGGAAAGAAGTTCAATTTTGGGAAATATTATTGACAAACAGCGCGGCGAGGATGACATTGTGGAAGGGTTGGAGTCAATCTCTGACGATTCGGTACGAATGTATCTACGAGAAATTGGCCGGATTCCATTGCTTTCAACCGAGGAAGAAGTTCGTTTGGCAAAAAGAATTGAAAAAGGCGACCAGTTGGCCAAACGGCGTTTGGCCGAAGCTAATTTGCGGCTAGTTGTCTCAATTGCCAAAAAATATATTGGCCGGGGATTATCACTTCTCGACGCAATTCAAGAGGGCAACACTGGCTTAATGCGAGCAGTAGAAAAATTTGATTACAAAAAGGGTTATAAATTTTCGACCTATGCAACTTGGTGGATTCGTCAAGCAATTACCAGAGCGATCGCCGACCAAGCGAGAACAATTCGAATTCCTGTTCATATGATCGAAACGATTAATAAATTAATTCGCACCCAACGGCAGCTTGTTCAAGATTTAGGGCGTGAACCGACATCGGAGGAGATTGCGCACGAAATGGGTATTGAAGTTGACAAGGTTGAGCATATTATCAAAATTTCTCAAGAAACCGTTTCCTTAGAATCGCCGGTTGGTGAAGAATCTGATTCGAAACTCGGCGATTTTATTGAAGATGACAAAAATCTTTCACCGGAAGAAAATGCCATTTATCAACTGCTAAAAGGTGATGTCAATCGTTTTTTAGAGGTATTGTCACCACGTGAGCAAAAAGTTCTTAAAATGCGTTTTGGTTTGGAAACCGGCCGAACTCACACTCTGGAAGAAGTTGGCAAAGAATTTGGAGTAACTCGCGAACGTATTCGGCAAATTGAGGCTAAATCGCTACAAAAATTAAAAAAGTCCGAATTGTCAGAAAATCTGCATAATTATTTAAAATAAAACTACATTTATCATCCTTGGACGGTGCAGACAGACCCGGATAATTCACCGATAGCAGATTTCCGTCCTCATGGGAGTGTTAAAATAAAAAAAGACGCGCCGTGATATGAGCGCGTTTTGGTTGTTATTTCGTGGTATCATTCTTGGAACCGGTAAATTCCCAGCAATATATATAACTCGATCACTTGGAAATCCATGATCATTATGAATTCTCTGAATCAACAATGGATTAATGCTAATCGCTAACCTCAATAACATTAACGACAGTCGTTGAGCCCATGTTTTTTTCATGGGACATCCTCCATGTGGTGTTTAGATATATACTATAATACGGGGTAATTTTGGTCAAGGTTTCTGATCGATTTTAACCGATCTGCCGTAATTAGCTGTAAATAATTATTCTTGCCAATAAGTAAATCAGAGTGAATTTCTGCTAAAATAATGGTATGAAAAAAATCTGGTGGATAATTATTGGTGCAATACTCGTTTGTGTCGTATTGATCAGCGGGTTTTTTGTTCGGCACAATTATAAAAATCGTCAAACCACTACTAATCAATCCTCATCGTCGACAAATTCCACATCAATCCCGACAACTCCGACTCAAACTCCGAGCGTTCCAACGGTGCCAACACCGAATTTAGTTGCGAATCCGGCGCCGACTTTGGTCTATCCGATTAGTAATTTTTCTTCACGAGCAACAACAAATTTGTTCGACACTTATTATCCACCTGGCGGTTCATCAAGCACTGATCGTCAAGTTTGCTCAAACGCAACCTATTATTCCGGCTATCACACCGCAGTCGATTTGGAAACAACAACAGCTGAAGCCAATCAAAATGTTCCGATTTTTGCTATCGCCGCTGGTACTGTCAAGCAAGTTTCGGCCGTCTCCGGCTATGGTGGGTTGATTGTTGTCCAATATAATCTCGGCGGTGCCGACTATACAGCATATTATGGCCACATTGATTTATTTTCCGTCAAAGTGAAAAGCGGAGAGAATGTTTCGGTTGGTGAAACTCTGGCCAGTTTGGGGACTGTTTGTTCATCGGCAAATGGCAATATTCGCAAACACTTACACTTTGGGTTATACAAAGGAACATCAATTGTTGTTAGCGGCTATGTAGCGACAAAATCGAAACTCGCGAATTGGGCTGATCCAACAGCACTGTTGGAAAATCTTGGTGCCAGATAATACTTTCTTTCGTTGTCCAATTGCATCTAAATCGTTTGACAATTGCTTTGGCAATTAATAACATTAAGTAGTTACAATTAAATCATAATAATCAAATAAGTATGATTAGACAATTTTTTGGTTCGACGACAATGGGGGAGCGAGGTCAACTTGTTGTGCCAATCGAAGCCAGAGAAAAATTAAAGATTGAAAAAGGCGAAAAGCTTTTGGTTTTTGGCGTTCATGACAAAGCAATCGTCATCACCAAACTCTCGAGTTTTAAACGTCTTCAAAAAGAGATGGGAAAGCGTTATCAAGAAGTTGAAGATTTACTGAAAAAAATCTAATTCGAAATATACAATACCCAAAAACAATAGCCGGTGAAATTCTAATACCCAATTTCCAATTTCCAATAACTTGACATTGAGACGTTTGGGTTTTATTTATCGTTTCAGTTTTGAAATTTAGATTTATCAACGAATGCTCAAACTTTTTAAATATCTAAAAAAATATTGGCTCCAAATAGCTGGTTTGGTTATTTTAATATTTGCTACCGTTGCCGCCAACTTGCAATTACCGGACTATATGGCAAAAATTGTCAATGAAGGAATCATTGGCAGCGATAACGGTTTAATTTGGCATTACGGAATTTACATGTTGTTGATCGCTCTCGGTGGTGCGGTGGCAACAATTGGTGTTGGCTTTTTGGCGGCCAAAATTGCCACCGGTTTTTCCAAAGACATCCGAGAAAAAGTATTTTCCCGAGTTGAAAGTTTTTCGTTGATTGAATTTAATAAATTTTCCAGCACTTCACTGATTACTCGGACGACTAACGACATTCAGCAAATTCAAATAGCAATGGTTTTAATTCTCCGCATGGCACTTCAAGCTCCGATCACCGGAATTTGGGCAATTTATAAAGCTTATAATTTGGCTCCATCACTAACTTGGTTAATCGCTTTAGCGGTTGGAATTTTGGTAACTTTCATTGTTACTATCTTTTTAATAGGAATGCCGAAATTCCGATTGTTACAAAAGCTAGTCGATCGACTGAATTTGGTTACCAGAGAAAATTTAACAGGTTTGCGGGTTATTCGGGCATTTAATAACGAAAAAATTGAAGAAAGCAAATTTGAAAAGGCCAATGTTGATTTAACCACCGCCAATCTATTTGTAAATCGTTTAATGGTTGTTATGCAACCGCTAATGATGCTGGTTTTTAACTTGACGGCAGTTGCCGTGGTTTGGTTTGGCGCTCATTCAATCGGCGTCGGTAATTTAGAGATTGGCAATATGATCGCTTTTATGCAGTATGCAATGCAGGTAATTTTATCATTTCTCTTAATGTCAATTGTCTTTATTATGGTTCCTAGAGCGTCAGTTTCCGCTACCAGAGTTTCGGAGGTAATTGAAACCGAGCCACAGATTAAAGACCCTCAAAATTCGAAGAAAATTGCAACCAAAGAAAATGGTTTGGTTGAATTTAGGAATGTGAATTTTTCTTACCCGGGTGCTGACACGCCGGTTTTGGAAAAAATTTCTTTTTCGGCAATTACCGGAGAAACAACAGCAATTATCGGTTCAACCGGCAGTGGAAAATCAACGCTAATCAATTTAATTCCCCGTTTTTACGACGCTACTTCCGGTCAAGTTTTAATTGACGGAGTAAATGTTAAAAATATCAAACTGGAAGATCTCTATTCCAAAGTTGGTTATGTCCCGCAACAGGGAGTTTTGTTTTCTGGGACTGTTGAAAGCAACATTAAATATGGCGCAACAAAGATAAATGACTCGGC
>CAZEVI010000025.1:0-10020 GCA_964515615.1 uncultured Candidatus Saccharibacteria bacterium
ATATAATACATATAAATATCTACAATTAATCGGTAACAGCGAGATTAGGTAAAAATTTGAAAAATTCGGCTTAATGTCAAAAAATAGGTTTGAATTTGTATGGTTTTTCCAGTCTCAGAGTAGATAACCGATGATTTATTTGCAGAAAATTGTAAATAAATGGCACTAAATGATGTCTGGGATTTATTAAGTGGCCACTATTAGCACCTGGTATCTAATGCTATGCCGGAATTTTGATTATTTGAAATAACATTAGATGATTCTAAAAAAACGGCCAAAAGACAATAAAATTCAATTCGACCGGTTTATGTATTATTTTGATTCGTTGAATGCCCACCAAAGTAGTATTCCAATGATGACGGCAGTTATCAACCACCAGTACCAAGCCACATCTACCTCCTTTGGAAAATTTCTAATTTCAAATTCCTAATCTAAAAAACATAACCCAAAGTCAAAAATATTTGTAATAATTATTTTTTCACAACCCGAATTGCCGAATCAGGACAATATCGAAAACAATTTCCGCAAGCAATGCATTTATCTAGGTCAATTTCCGGAACCGGAGTTCCAAAAACTCCAAGAGTTTTGCCAAACGACAAAGCATCTACCGGACACTTTTCTATACAAATTCCGCAACCCTTGCAATACTTTGGAATAATTACCGCTGTTCGCTGAGTATTTTTTTTGATAATAATGCCTGATGCAACATCAAATTCGGCCTTGGAATAATTTTTGTTTTCTAACTCGAATTCGTATCCAAAATCAAAAGCATCTCTGGCATTCTTTTCAATCTCTGGATTTTTTGCAAATTTTTTATATAGTTGTTTTTCAACAATCTCCCACAGGGCATTTTTTGGGTAATCAAAAAACCTTTTGCTGATTGCAGCTAGCACAATCAAATTCAATGATTTAGATTTGAATTTTTCTTCCGCCAGTTTTGTTGCCGGAATTCCAAAAACATATTTGTTATTTTGTTGAATTATGCGGCGGGGAATAGTTGAGGAATCAAAAACAATTTCGGTTTTCGGACCGATAAATCTATCAATCGATACCAATGCTCGCTTACGCAATACAACTAAAATATCGGCAGTTGAAAACTGAGAATAATAAATCGGTTCGTCCCCAAATTGAATAAAAGCAACCGATGGAGTACCGCGTTGTTCCGGACCAAATTGGGGAATATATGATACTGAACAATTTGTTTTTTCCAATGCCAAAGATAATATTTTGGCTATTGTTTGTATTCCTTGCCCGCCTTCTCCGGCTAAAACAATTTTAGTTGTCTTTTTTGTCATTTTTTATAATTTCTCCAAGTGAATAAATATTCTCCAATTTCGATAAAAATTCAAAACTTCCTTTAGCATCGGTTTTCCAGTTTGTTGGACAAATCGAAAGAATTTCGATCATTGAAAAATTCCCATCAATTTGATTTTTGATTGCTTTGCTAATCATTTTTTCTAATATTGTCGGGTTGGAAACAGAACCTCTGGCAATGTACGCATTGGGGTTAGCGATTTGACGAACCAATTCGGGCCCGTGAAAAGCCGGACCAAAACAGCTGGCATTTTTACCGATTGGCGACGTTGAAGTTACTTCCGAAGGAATTGTAGTCGGGGCCATTTGACCGCCGGTCATTGAATATTCGGTGTTGTTAATAACAATTGCCAGAATCGGATTATTGCGAAAAGCGGCGTGCAAAAGCGATTGCAAACCAATTGCATAAGCGCCTCCGTCTCCCATTAAAGCGATTACCAATCTTTTATCGCGCGACATTTTATAGCCGACAGCTACCGGAACCGAGCGACCATGATGAGTTTGGATAATATCAAAATTAAAATAATTCCATGCTAAAAGTGTGCAACCTATATCAATTGCCAAAGTTGTTTTGGTTTGCATTTTTTCATTGTCAATTACACCGCCCAAATGTTTCAAAATCATACTTTCACCGCAACCCGGGCAAAAAAGACTTGGTTTTGATTTGGCATTTATACATGCTGGCATTGCAAATTGTTCGTCAATTTTTTCCATTTTAAATTGATATAATTTAAATAATAATTTTGGATTGGTTATTGATTATTTTTGACTAGTTGAATAATTTCATCGGGCGAAATTCCTTGTGCTGGCTTAAACATTTTTTTGGTTTTATCAGCAATTTCCGGCATTTTATAAATTACTAATCTGGCAAATTGCTCGAAAGCCGATTCGATAATATAAATTCTTTTTGCTTTGCGCAATACTGACAACATAGCCCGACAATCAAGCGGGCGAATAGTAATTGGCCGAACTAATCCGACTTTAATTTTTTCCAAGCGTAGTTCGTCAATCGCCGTTTTTGCTGAAGCGGCAACCGATCCATGAGCAATAATTATCTCCTCGGCGCCAACAGTTTTGTAGCTTTCACATTCGGCAACCTTTGAAATTATCTCTTTATAATCGGCAATATTTTTCTTCAGCACTTCGGCGAATTCTTCCTCCGATCCAAAACAGTTTCGCAAGTGAACCGGTTTTTCAACACTTTCTTTAAGAATTTTTTCTGATGGATACGGTTTTAGCGGTTTTTTAAATTCACTAGTTGTTTTCTGTTTGCCCAAATAGCCATCGGAGAGCAAAAAAGTTGGGAATCGATATTTCCATGCGGTTGAGAAAATCTTTGCAGCTAACTCGTATGCCTCGGCAGCATTTGACGCAGAGTAAACTATTCGCAATCCATCGCCATTTCCGCCAAGTGCGGCCAAATCAACTTCTTGTTGTGAATAAATTACCGTGCCGGTTGACGGACCGCCGCGTTGAGCTATAATCCCAACAAAAGGCAAACGCTCGTTTTCAGCCATTGATACTGGATCCTGCATTAACACGTGTCCGACACCAGCAGTAGCCGTAAAGGCTTTTTTCCCAGCCAAAATTGCACCGATTGTTGCGAATCCGGATGCCGTTTCATCTTCAGCCTGCAAATATTGCAAATTTTTATCTTCCAAACTCTTACCAATCCAGCCCTCCAAAATTTCAGTTGCCGGTGTAATTGGATAACCGAAAAACATCTCAGCGCCGCCATCAATTGCACCGAGAACCAAAGCTTCATTTCCAGTAATAAATTTCTTTTCCACAAAATCTCCAAAATTACAATACATTAAATATTATACTATTTACAAAAGCTTTTTGGCAATTGCCAACTCTTCGTTCGGTTTGACAAATTTAGTTTCAAAATTAAGAAATGAAAGTCCGGAAGTGATTTTTTTCCGAATTAATGCTGAGCCGAAACCGATTTCTCCGGAAAAAACTATTATGTCAACTCCGCCCAAAACAGCGGCATAAGCACCAAGATATTTTTTTGCCCGGTAACAAAAAATGTCAATCGCCAATTTTGAAAGTTGATCATCTTTTTCCAACAGCTGCAACATATCACCGGATGTTTGGGAAATACCGGCCAAACCGGAATAATTTTCAATGATATCTTTTGTTCTTTTCAATCCAATCTTTTCTGCCAAAAAAATAATTATCTCCGGATCAATATCGCCTGACCGAATCTGCATTACCAATCCTTCAATTGGAGTAAATCCCATTGAAGTATCAACCGGCTGGCCATTTTTAACAGCCGCCGCACTGGCTCCGGCGCCCAAATGAAAAGTAATTAGTTTTTTCTGATTTTGCGGATCGAATTTTTCTGTCATTGATTTATGAGAAATGCCGTGGAAACCGTATCGCAAAATTCCAAATTGATCAGCAATTTTTTTATCGATTGAATATGTTTTAGCCACTTCCGGTAAATCTTTGAAAAATGCTGTGTCAAAAACCGAAAAGTGATTTGCTGCCGGCATTTTTTCAATCATCATCTTAATTGCTGCAATCGCCGGTGGATTGTGGTGCGGTGCTATCGAAGAAAATTCTTCGATTATTTTAATCGTCGTCAGATTAACCGGCATCACTTCATCGGCTTTATGCCCGCCATGAACAACTCGGTAACCAATTTTAGATATCTCGGATCTATAATTACTAATTTCATCGATAATTTGATTTATCGGTTTGCTAATATTTCCGCTAAATCCAAACTTGTTACTTTTGACTTCCTCTAAATTCGAATCGAAAAGTTTGTATTTGATTGACGACGAACCGGGGTTGATAACTAAAATCATTTTTTAATCCTTTTTTGAAATTAATTCGCCAATGATTTTTCCTTCAATTCCGGCGGCATTTCCTTCATCGGTGTCTAAATGCACTCGCAACTGATAATCGTCGCTGATTCTGGCAACAACATCTTCAAAAATAATTTTACCACGATCGGTCTTAGAAACTACTGAAATTAAATCTCGATCTTGAATCCCCAGTTCTTTAGCGTCGTCTGGATTTAAATGTAAATGCCTTTTGGCAATAATTGCCGCATTGCGAACAATTTCATCGGTTGAACCGACAATTTTAATCCCCGTTGCTTGATTATCGGCGGAAATTTTGTACGGCGCTTCGATCCCCAATTCAATGCAATCTGTTAACGACAACTCAACCTGAGAAATCTGGCGAAACGGCGATAAAAATCTGGCAGAAACTGAACCTTTTGGCCCGTACAAAGTTACATTTTTGTCGGTCACAAACTGGTTTTTTTGACTTAATTCTTTCAAATTGGAAAACTTCTCAGAACCAAATAAAAGCTTATAATCTTCTTCCGATAAATGTACGTGGCGTGCGGAAATTTCAATTTCAACTTCTTTTTTCATAATAAAAATATTTAATGGTATATATAAGAGTGTAACGCTTATTCGATAATAATTTCTGGTAACAAGCTCTGACCCTCCATCGAAATTGGTTTTTCAATCCCAAATAGTTGCAAAATTGTCGGTGCAATGTCAGCCAGTGATCTTTTTGATGATATCATACTTGAAAGTATATCACTCGATGCAATCATATGTTTATTTTTTCCTTTTAAATCGGACCGAACTAAAATAAAGGGAACCGGACTCAGTGAATGAAATGTTTCTCTGTCTGATCCGCCGGAAGTTTGAATCATCTGTTCAGCATTGCCATGATCAGCGGTAATTATTAGAGTGCCATCAACCGAAAGTACAACATCGGAAAGTTTCTTCATTTCATTGTCGACAACGCCGATTGCTTCTGTTGTGGCAGCTAAGTCTCCCGAATGTCCAACCGCATCAACATTGGCATAATTTACCAAAATGAAATCATATTTTTTTGATTTGATTGCCACCGTTAATCGTTTAGTAATCTCGGTGGCTTCCATTTGCGGTTTTAAATCAAACGATTTGACATCGGCCGATTTAACAATTGCTCGTTCTTCGCCCGGAAGAGGATCTTCAAATCCACAATTGAAAAAATAAGTAATATGCGGATATTTTTCGCTTTCAGCAATTCGAAATTGCCTCATTCCGGCATCAGAAACTATTTTCCCCAAAGTATTTTCGATTTTATCATCGGGAAAAGCAATTTTTATCTTTGATTCAATCGCTGCCGGTAAAAAATAAGAAGTAAAAGCTGAAAAAAATAAATTGTGCGGAGATATAAATTTGCTACTAATTTGATGCATCCCCAAAAGTGCCAAAGTTAATTCGCGGGCTCGATCAGGACGATAATTGTAAAATATCAGGCTATCATTATCAAGAATTTTTCCAATTGGTCCGCGATCGTTGGTCATGACCGTCGGAATAGTGAACTGATCAGAAATATCCAATTTATAATTTCTGGAAATTAACTGTGTCGCCGAAACGGCGGTGTTACCGATTCCAAATACCATTGCCAGAACCGTTTTGTTAATAATGTCCCAATTTCCATCGCGATCCATTGCGTAGTGGCGACCGGAAATGCTGGCAATTTCACCGATCCCAATTTCAGCGATCTTTTTCTCGAGTTCAATAATAAAATTCAGGCCGCCGTTAGCATCGGTGTCCAATCCATCGGTAATTACGTGAATATATACTTTTGGTAAATTGTAATATTTTGCCAATCGCAGAAGCGCGTATAAATGACTGTTGTGACTATGAATTCCGCCATCAGAAACCATGCCAATTAAATGAAGCGATGAATTATATGAAAGAGCGTTTCGACAAGCTCCGACCAATGCCGGATTTTGAAAAAAACTTTTATTATTGATTGATTCACTAATTCGTTCCAAATTCTGAAAAACAATTTTTCCAGCGGCGATTGATGAGTGGCCAATTTCAGAATTTCCGACCATCTTAAAATTGCCGGCGACTTGGCGAAACGCCTGTAAAATTGCATGCGGGTAGTCGCGCCATAGCGAATTCATGGTTTGCGGGTTGGACATTGAAATCGCATTACCGCCCCAAGCCGGCGACATTCCCCAACCATCGAGAATGGCTAAAACTATTGGTTTGTGGGTATTTTGTTCCATTTTTCCTGATTATTTTTTGAAACAGGCACTTTGGCAAATAAACTTTCGGCAGTCATCTCCGCTGGTTTGCTAATTTCTAAAATTTGCAACAAAGTCGGAGCGATATTTGAAAGTGATCCGCCAGAAAGCAACGGTTTTTTGCCAATCTCAATCTCTTTGGAAATTATCATAAAGGGGACAGGATTGCTGGTGTGCTCGGTCTGAGACTGATTGGTTTTTGGGTTAATCATTTCCTCGGCGTTGCCATGATCGGAGGTAATGGCGACCGTGTAATTATGCAAAAGTAAAATTTTTATCAGCCGCTCCAAACAAAAATCAATAAATTCGATCGCTTGAACCGCGGCGTAAAAATTTCCAACATGACCAACCATATCAGCGTTGGCGTAATTACAGATGATTAAATCAAAATTCTTACCAGCATTGGAAATTAGTGAGTCAGTAATTTTTCCGGCACTCATTGTCGGAGTTAAATCGTAAGTTGAAACTTTTGGAGACGGAATCATTTGATGATATTCTCTAGGAAACGGCTTTTCTCGGCCGCCATCAATGAAATAGGTAACATGAGCATACTTTTCCGTTTCGGCAATGTGAAACTGAGAAAAACCGGCATTGCTAACGACTTCGGCCAAAGAATTTTTGATCTCCTCCGGTTGAAAAGCCATAATTCCGATTGGATACTGGTCGCGATTAACAAAAGTTAGAAAGTAAATGTTATTCAAAATTTTTCTGTCAGAGATTGCCGGAATTTTCTGCTCGAGAAAAGCTTGCGATAATTGACGAGCGCGGTCGGGACGAAAATTAAAAAATATTACGGCATCGTTATCAGAAATAATAATTTTATTCTCCGGCTTATCGGCAATTAAAGTTGGAATAATATATTCGTCGCTGACTTCGCGCAAATATGATCGGGAGATTGCCTCACGAGAAGATGGGCTAATATTAGCCTCACCTTTTGTCAAAACGTTATAAGTTCTCGATGTCCGACCCCAATTTTTGTCGCGATCCAATGCAAAATAACGACCACAGATGCTACTAATTTTGCCAACTCCAATCTCTTTTAACTTGCATTCAATATCTTCAAATACGCCAAGCGCCGACTCCGGATCGGAATCTCGGCCGTCAGTAAATAAATCGAGATAAACTTTTGTTAGTTGATTTTCCTTAGCCATTTTCAATAGCGAAAAAAGATGGTTAATATCTGAATGAACGTGGCCACGGCCGACTAACCCCATAAGATGAAGAGCCGAATTATTTTTTTTAGCGTGTTCAAAAGCTGCTAAAATTTTCTGATTTTTGAAAAATTGACCACTTTTAATCAAATTATTGATAAATACTAAATCCTGAGGAACAACACGTCCGGCGCCAATGTTTAAGTGCCCGGTTTCCGAATTACCAGCAGTTCCGGCTGGCAAACCAACGGCTTCTCCGGATGCCAAAAGTGAAGTGTGCGTGTATGTTCGCCACCAAAGATCAAAATTTCTAACTTTTGCTTGGGTTATCGCATTGCCGCCCCATGCCGGACCGATTCCCCAACCATCCAAAATAATTAGAGCTACTTTTCGCTTTTGATTAATTTTCCCCTCCGGCAAGATAATTATTTACTTAAATTGTGCATGATTTGATTATACCGAAATTCGGTAAAAATTAACAGTAAGCCACCACTCAGTGAGAAATTAAAGGATAAATCTCGGATTGATCAAACAATAAGCCTGCAATTAATTTGAATTTAAAAACCCCAACTTGAAGTTGAGGTCGGGAGATTAGCAAATTTGCTAATTTTAATCTTTTGAAAATGTTTATTAAATGGTGTTTGATAAAAGATGTCCCCAGAGTAATATTTATTAGATGAAACTTGTTGGGCAATAATTATCGGATAATTTGCAGATCATTACCGAATTTGTCGCAACTGGCAATTTTTCGGCTACCAACTTCGCCAATTGTCAGAAAAATTCGTCCACTATCCGGATTATAGCAATCAAATACTACTTTATCAGAAAAAATTAAATCATGATGCTTGGTTAAATCATAACCTTTGTGTAGTGCATCGCCATTAATCGGAGTTAAAGTTCCCATAGACGGAATCCAGTCGTCTAAGTGTCTTCTCAAAAAAGCAACCGATTCCGATTGATCACAACCAATGACTTCATTATTGCGACCAATTAAAACCAAATTTGAGCACTGAAAACCAGTTTTAACCCAACCTCGATATTCGCTATTTTCATCGCCGGTAACAACAAATATTTTGCTATCGCCAGTTTTTGGATCAATTCTAGCACCAAGCATTCGCCAAATTGGCGAGGAGAAGAAAAATGAAAACTTGCCATGATTTTTGTAAAGCAAATCTTTGATTGGTTTGTAACTCCAATCTGCTGAACTATAAACCATTGTCGGATTTGATTCATCTTCAAAAAGCGGAAAAAACAATCCTGTGTCATCGGTTTTCCCCCATGCGAGCATAACATTGCTATTGCGAATTTTACCCATTTCAAACCATTGACCGCTTTCCATCCTGCCAAGACAACAATTTCTGTTTTCATCTGTGTAAATAACAAGGACTATTTTATCGATTACTAAATAGTCAAAAAGCTTCATCGGCTTCGCGATTTGACAAATTGGAGTTTTGGCATTTTGAGCCAAATTCGAAGAATAAATTATCTCGTTGGAGTCAATGTCTTGCTCAACGAAATAGATTTGTTTTTCACCATTGTCATAACGGACAGAATAATCATCACAATTGCCGTTTCTAACAACCTGCAACCACGGCAAAGGATCATACCACTCATTGTAATGGATAATACCATTTTTGGTTTGCATATTTGGTCGTGGCAACGGTTGTCTTCCCAGTCCTGAAATTGGCAAGGATTTTGAACAAACTACCCCAATATGCAAATGACTGCAATCGCCCCATTCACCAATTTGCCCGAGAATCTCACCGGCAACAACTTCTTCCCCCGCTCGAAAATTTCTGACCATCGGATCAGACATCGGAAAGCCGTCATTCAATGGTCTTTTCAGATGGCCAAGAACAATCTCCTCATACTCGTCCGAAGAATTTCGGAAGGAAAGTTTTATGGCAAAATTGTTGTGTTCGGACGAATTAAAATCCCAACCATTTGGGGATCCACCAATGATTGTACAATTAACCGGGGCAAGAACTGTGGTTCCAATCGGGCAAGGAATATCATCGCCGCAATGCCAAACGCCGGCAACAGGATAATCAGCACCCATAACGCCAAAATTGTCAGAATGAGAATTAATATATTCTTGCGGGATTGGCGAAACATATTCTGCAAAACAATATACCAAAAACAAAGACGACAATGCCAAAATGATTGCCATTGTTTTCATCTTTGCACCTCCGGTTATCAATTTATGCTATTTACCGGATAATACTGCCGGTAAATATCGGCTTTATAATAACATAAAATAATGATTTTTGACAGTTATTCGCTTGAAAAATAGATTAAAAAATGTTACTATTTATGTAGCTAGTATTACGAGAATGATTTGCTGTGATCCTGCTAAACAGTGTTGACACAAAGACCAAACATTTTGGGAAGATATTTCATAGAAAAATTGGCCGAGTGGCGGAACTGGTAGACGCGCACGACTCAAAATCGTGTGGTAGTAATATCATGTGGGTTCAATTCCCACCTCGGCCACCA
>CAZEVI010000026.1:0-9605 GCA_964515615.1 uncultured Candidatus Saccharibacteria bacterium
CCGCCAAGAAATATAACTAAATGGATAAACTCAACTTTCCCAAAAATTTTCTCTTTGGGTCGGCGACTTCGGCGCATCAAGTTGAAGGCGGGCTAAATAATGATTGGACGCATTGGGAGAAAAAGGCCGGCAAAATCTTCGACGGCTCAACATCAAAAATCGCTGCTGATAGCTGGAATTGTTGGTCGAAAGATATTCAACTCCTAAAAAATTCCAGTCAAAATGCCTATCGATTTTCGATTGAGTGGTCGCAAATTGAGCCACAAGAAGGCGAATTTGACATCGCTGCTATTAAACATTATCGGCAGATGATTGATGAATTGGTAAAAAACGACATTACGCCAATGGCAACATTATTTCACTTCACTTGCCCTTTGTGGATTGATGACGCCGGTGGTGTTGCCGGCAAAAAGTTTGCGCCGACTTTTACCCGTTTCGCCGAAAAAATGGCCGCTGAATTCGGCGACAAAATCAAACTTTGGTCGCTGCTCAACGAGCCGACGGTCTATGTTAACGCCGGCTATTTTCAGGCACGTTGGTGTCCGGGAAAGAAAAATATTATCGCTGGAATTCGAGCATTTCTCAATTTAATCTCCGCCCAAAGAAAATCATACCTTGCGATGAAAAAAGCTGATTCAACCATTAAAGTCGGAATTGCTATGAATATGACTGCTTTTCGGCCGAAAAATGATAGTTTTTGTTCGCGTCAATTGACTAGATTTTTCCGCTGGATAACCAATGAATTTTTTATCAACAGAGTTCGCAATTGCCTCGACTTTCTGGGGATAAATTTTTATTCATCATATCAGGTTCAGTGCAAAAAGCCGTTCCTCTCGGGAAAAATCGCCGATGGGTTGTATCAAATAGTAATCGAAAATCGCCACTGGAATTTGCCGATCTACATTACCGAAAACGGCTTGCCGGATGAAGATGATGTTGACCGGCAGAAATTTATTGTCGATGCGTTGTCGCAATTATCACGAGTGATTGGAGACGGCACCGACCTTCGAGGCTATTTTCACTGGTCGTTGATCGATAATTTTGAATGGGCAAGTGGATATTCGATGAAATTCGGTCTTCACGACATTAACCGTCATCCGCGTAAAAGCGCTGAAATTTATCGAAAAATGATTCTTGAAAATCGGCATCGTTGAATTTGATAGTGCCACGCTGGTAGTTCAGCGGGGGAATTAAATTTGTGGTAAAATAAATACAAAAGAACATCGTCAACAATCATTAAAGGTTGTAAATTATCTTAAATAATTTCTAAATAAAATTTATTAACAAAACATGGAGGGAGATATGAAGTGGAAGGAAATTTTACTTAAAGCACTTGATTACATTAAAAAGCATCGAGCACTTTGGTATTTGGGCATTTTAGCGGTGCTGGTCGGCAGTGGCGGCGGCGAGAATTTTTATAGTTTTGGCGGATCAGGCAGCAACAAATCAAGCGGTACTCCCGACCAATTCCAATTAACAGTCAGCCAAATCTCCGATTGGATTTCTGCCCATCAATCCGAAGTGGAAATTTTAATCATTGCTGCAATTTTAATTTGTATAATTTTGCTCTACATCGCTTTCTCTGCTCGGGCCGGCCTAATTTATGCCGTCGACGGTGCCGAATCGCACGGCAAAAAACCGGAATTTCATCAGTCGTTTCACCAAGGGCAGAAATATTTTTGGCGTTTTGTTGGCCTGTCTTTATTGATTGCTCTAATGATTTTTGCCGTCATTTTTGTTCTCGTTGGCCTAGGGGCAATTTTGGCGATTCTCTTAGTTTCGGTTAGTGCTTGGTTTTTAATAATCATTATTCCGGTCGGGTTACTACTGGTGGCCGGTATTATCATTTTGACAGTCTATCTAAACTGGTTGCTGTTATTGGCCTATCGGGAAATTGTTATTGAAGATAAAAAAATCGTCGCCGCAATTACCGCTGCCGACAGATTAATTCATCATAATTTTAGCAAAGTCATTTTGGCGTGGCTGATTGCACTGGCCGTCGGTTTAGCCGCCGGAATCGCTATTGGTATAGTCAGTTTGGTTGTTGGCGGGTTGTTTTTTGGCATTTGCGTCGGTATTTATTTCGTTGGCGGAATAGCCGCGACGATAATTTATGGAGCTATTGCCGGTATTATTTTTATTGCTTTGGCACTCCTTTTGGCCGGTGTGCTGAATGCATATATTTCAACTTACTGGACGCTAGTGTATCGGGAGTTGAAAAAGTAGAAAGTTATAAACAGAAAATTTATTATAATCAATAACCAGTTAAATTCCAATAACCAAATTCCAACAATAAATCACCAATGATCAATAATCAAATTCCAACCGTCATTGCGAGGAGTTCGCCGATAGGCGAACGACGAAACAATCTCTATTAAACAGATTGCCACGCTCTGTTGACACTGTGCTCGCAATGACAATCATTAAACATTGGCATTAATTAAAATTGGTAATTAGAAATTTCTCCTCATGGTTAATATTAATCAAAAACTTTTTAACCTTCGGCGGCAGGATGAGGAAGAACTGACCGAAATTTTGGCTACTCGCCTTGGTTTGCCGTACATCGATCTGGTCGGCTATCCTTTTGCATCTGAAATTATTATGCAATTTCCGGCCGAGATAATGAGCCAATTTGCTTTTGTACCATATTTGAAGATTGGCAAAGAGATTAAAATTGCCATAACTAACACGGTTGGCGATCAGCTGGAAAATTATCTCAACGAATTTGGTCAGGCCAACAATTTGCGCTTTGTTTTTTCGATTGTTTCTAAAACCGGTTTGCTTTACGCAATCGACTATTTTCAAAAATTGCAGGAAGAAAAACAGAAAAAGGCTTTGGTGGTTTCGGAAAAACGAGAAAATTTAATCGATCAGGTAAAAACAATTGCTGACATTGCCGAATCGGCGAAAAAAGTTACCACCACCGAACTTTTGGAATTGATCCTTTTTTCAGCTGCCAAAATGAATGCTTCTGATATTCACATTGAGCCGGGAACCGACGATTTTTTGGTTCGTTTTCGAATTGATGGCGTTTTGCAAGATGTTTTGCGAATGAAAATCGCCGTTTACAAATTTTTGTTATCACGTATTAAATTTTTGGCAAAGCTTAAAATGGATGTTGTCAATGAACCGCAAGACGGCCGTTTTGCAATTAAACGCGATCAAGACGAGATTGCCTTGCGTGTTTCGACTTTGCCGTCGGCATATGGTGAAAGTTTGGTGTTGCGGCTTTTGGGACAAGAAATGTCAATCAGTAAATTGACCGATCTCGGTTTCCGACCGGATGCGTTGGCAATTATTGAAAAAGCTATCGCCCGTCCGCACGGAATGATTCTCAATACCGGCCCGACCGGCTCGGGAAAATCAACTACACTTTACGCAATTATAGTTGAACTTCGAAAACCAGGAATAAAAATTATCTCGCTCGAAGATCCGATTGAATATCGAATTGCCGGCGTTGAACAGAGTCAGATTGATGTTGAGGCCGGCTACACTTTTGCTGACGGCCTGCAGGCGGCTCTGCGTCAAGATCCGGACATTTTAATGGTTGGGGAGATAAGAGATAAGGAAACGGCGGAAATTGGTGTACAGGTGGCACTGACGGGCCATTTGTTGCTGTCAACGCTTCACTCAAATACGGCCGCTGCCGCTTTGCCGCGACTTTTGGAGATTGGTGTTCGGCCTTTTTTGCTTGCCGGATCAATTAATTTAATTATTGGTCAACGTTTGGTGCGAAAAATTTGCCGAAAATGCGCCGAGGAATTTGCGCCGACCGAGCCGGTCTGGGAGGAAATTAAAAAAGTAATGTTACCAGTTAAAGATCGAATTAAGCCGGAGTTGGCAGCTAAACTTGAATTGCCGGCAAATCAAATTCGTTTTTTGCGTGGACGCGGCTGTGCCGCCTGCAATAAATCCGGATACTCCGGCCGTCAAGTTATCGCCGAAGTTTTAATTCCGTCGGCTAATATGGAAGCGCTAATCGGCAGGGAAGCGACGATTTCCGAATTTACCAAAACCGCCCTCAACGAAGGTATGATTACAATGGAACAAGACGGTTTGATCCAAGTTCTAAAAGGTGTAACAACGACAACCGAAGTCTGGCGAGTAACAAAAGACTAAATTTATTTTTTTAAGATATTAAATATTAGATGTCAGATATTTGTATTATTGACTCATCAACTAGTAGTTTTCTTTAGCTCTTTAACAGATCAACTGATAATAAAAAATCACATATCATAATATCTTATCTAATAAAATTTTCAACACAACGTTGTGTTGAAGTAAATTAAGGAGGCAGATGAGGAAAATTAGCGGTGGCTGGGATCGAGCGAAAAGAACGGCACAATTTGAAACGCTGATTCAATTTTTAGCTCAGTGCAAGAATATTAGTCAAATTAAAGCCGTGCTTGAAACATTGGTAACTTCAAGTGAACGAGCGGCGGTGGCTCAACGATTGGTTATTATTCGATTGCTGCAAAAAGGCACAAGCTATTCAGATATCAAATTAAAACTCAGTGTTTCTCCGAATACAATTACAAAAACGCTTGATTTATATCATAAACACGGCGAACACAATGCTATTTTCAACAAGCTTCTCAAGAATTTTATTTTTGAAGCGATGATGCCAAAAATAAAATCAACCGTCTTCGATCCGCAAAATAATTCGCTTGGTGGTGGCTTTCGTCAGTTTATGCGCGAGGCAAAAAAGAAATAATTTCATCGCACAAAACCAATATCAATCATAATCTTGTCGCTATTTAATTGATCAATTTATCTTTTACAGCAAACAAGATTATGACAAAAATATCAACACAACGTTGTGTTGATGATAATAATATAATAATGGCTTTGCAATTATGATGGTTTGGCAATCATTTTTTTTGGGGTTTTTAATGGATAAAGAGTGTTGAAATTTGGCAGGCAAAATAAATTATGCGTGTTGTTCTATTTTTATTATTTGTATCACTGTTGTGTAATTTCATTCCGTTCATCGTTGTGAGGAGAAGCGACAACAGTACACCTTGTAGCTTCAAAGGGGCGAAGTGAGAAACAATCTCTTGCCACACTTCGTTTCACTATGAATACAATGACAATTACTTAACACTGACTATTAATGTGATTAATCTTTTTAATCTCATTTTTATTCGCATTGTTTGGAATCTGTACTTTGATGTGCTGAAAAAACCAGCAAAATGAAGTTCGGGTTTTTATTTTGAGCAGACTTTAGTCTGTCAATCAGCAAGCCAATGTTTGGGATCTATTTATCACGGAGATTAGACTTCGGTTTGCAACGAAGCAAGCTGAAGCTTGTGCTCTACGAAGATAGATTTGTGATTAAAACAAAAAACCGCCTTACTCGGTGAAAAAACTACAACGAGGCAGAGCGGTTTGAAAAACATATTTTATTGGATCACGCCACCGTTTGCAATACCTGAGGCAATGTTCATTGCAAGATTAATAATGAAGAATGCTGCACCAATGATAATGATACCAATAATGGCATTGATTACGCCTTGCTGGCCCTTTTTGGCGTTGTCGGGATTGCCGGCGGCGGTAATGTAGATAATGCCGGAGTAGATAAGGTAAATTACTGCCAGTACGGCGGCAATCAATAAAACAAACTTAAAAACCGTATTTGCCAGCCCTACAACAGTGACTGTTTGCCCCGAGTCGACTGGATTCAACCAATTCCACTGCCCTCCACTTTCAGCTCTTGCGTATGCTTTTGGTATTAACCAATTCATCATTATTCCTCCTAATTTAAATAATATTGTTTATTGTTTGGAGTGCAACCCTGGCTCGACCATCCAATAGGTTAAGTTCGAAACTCCAAAAGATACTTAATTTAATTGTAATATCTTGCCGTAGCGATTGTCAATAGCCAAAAATTTCTTGGTGAAAATTTAATAAAATTAGAGAAGAACGCCGGCAAAGACTGAAAGCAAGGTGTTAACGCTAATAATAAACGCCAAACCGATTACCGCCCAAATCAGCGTCTTTTTGGCGCTCTCGGCCTTGCTGTCGTCGCCGAAAGAAGTCATATACAAAAAGCTGGCGTACAGAATGTAAAACGCGGCAACAAACTCGGAGTAGTAAACCGCCAAGCGGATAATGCTCCAAATTAAACCACCGCTGCGGTTGATAACATCATTGATCGTTGCTAGCGGACCGCCGATATTTGGTGATATTATTCGCTTGGTTTGACTTGGATCTGGCAGTTTATTGCCGACAATTTTTCGGACCTCGGTAACTGTTAGTGTAATAAGTTCAATTACCAAAACCACCAGCACAATTCCGTACACCGAGTAGAGAACGGCTTTTTTGCCGGTCTCGGCTTTTTTTGGATCGCCGCCGGCGGTAATGTATTTCATTCCGGCAATAATTATCGCCAAAACGGCGAAGACAGCTAAAATTATCAAACTAAAACCGCCCAAGTGTTTTAAAAGGTCGCCAAGAGTTTTTATCGGTGAGTGGGCAAAATTGGTTAACCAGTCGTTAGCGACTGTCCCGCCATTATTACCACCACCGCCATTATTACCACCACCGCCATTATTACCACCACCGCCATTATTACCACCACCGCCATTGCCACCGGTTCCGCCATCAGCCCCGCCGGTAACATCGTTGTTTCCATCTCCGTTGTGATCGGTTGGTGAAACAACCGAAATTATGCCCTCTTTGTTAATTGCGATAATATTTCTGTTGGCTCCGCTGGCGGTGCAGCGAGAAGTATTGGAAACGGCAACGGCAACAACTCGATGTTCGCCGCTTTGTTTTAAGGTGATGTTTGTGCTTTTAGCGGTTTGGCAAACGCCACCAGCGCAGGGAACTTTGTCTTGCAAACAGAGTTTGCAGGTTGAACTTTGATCCTCGGCGTTGGCTTCTCGACAGACGGTGGTATCGTCAATCGATGCCCAGTCGTAGGCACCGACTTTGGCGACAAAGATTGAGATATGGTCAATATTCGGGTTTTGGCTAAGAACGCTAACGGCAAACGGTTCGTCGACAACAACCGGAGAATGAAAGGAAACGGTAACATTGCTTCCAGATTGAACGGTGTCCTGAAAAACATTGATTAAAGAATTATCAAGTCCCGACCAGCCAAGAATATTTGACGGGTTGCAAGCGGTGCTGTTTTTCATTGCGACGGCAAAAATTTGATGGGCGCCGGCGGTGCTTGGAGCATTAAACTGGACCGAACCGCAATTACCGGAAGCGGTACAGGTTGTTTGACCCAAAAGGCTGGCCAGTGGCGTTGTTGGCGGATTGGCGCTGGCTTTATCGCAGATTGATTGCCGGCCGGCATCATCGTTATTTGGCGCAAAAGTTTTGCCGGCGGCGGTAGCAAAAACCGAAATGTGATCAATTTGCGACGGATCGATTTTGGAAGTATCAACCGAAATTCCAATATTTGTGCCGGCAGTGCCGACGCTAACGCTACCATTTTGCGGCGCAACACTTACTCCACCGGCACTGGAATTGACACTGTTTGATATCCCAATTGCTGTTTGATAGCTGCTTACGGCGGCGTCAATTTCGCCGGCATCGTCGCCAGAGGCGACCGATTTGCCATAATTTAGCAATCTATAAGCGGTCGATGTGGTGCTAATGATTGAATCTTGCGAATAATCATAATTTGTCAGCGGGACAACCGCCATAGTGTAAGAATTGTTGCCAGCCAAATAGACCAATTTGTAAGCTGGCGGCACAACGGTTGAACCACCAACGATTGAATCAATTGCCTGAGCGCTGAAAACTTCCAAAAAATCATGCGAGACGCCGTTATTATCGACAATGCCTGTGTGAATTCGATAGGTCGGAACTTCGCCGGCAGTTTCGAATGTTGGGGCTGAATAAGTAACGGCTAAGTGGCCTCCCAAATAGTAGTTATCGGCCGATGCCAGCCAAATCTTCCAACTGGTGAAAATTGCCACTGCCAAAATCAGCAAGCCGAAAAGCACAATTAGAAAGTCAGCAAACCATCTTTTAGAAAGTTTTATTTTCATTTTGTTAGCTTGTCCATGATATATTAATTCCGGAAATATAGCCGACAAAAGATACCAGCATTAAAAGTGCCGCTCCCATTAAAGTGCTGACCAAAATATCTTTGGCCTCATTAATGTCGCCGCTGTCGCCGCGGCTGGTTAAATATTTGTAGCCGGCATAAATCAGCATTAAAGTACAAAGTGCAACCGCCGCTTTCATAGCGAAGCTATACATATTTTGAACATATTGAGTGTAATTGTAACTGTGGCCGCTTTGAATAACATTGGTGTGTTCATCTTCTGGATAGCTGACGCCGACATCGGCAGCAAAAACCCGAACAGCTAAAAACAGCTGTCCAAGAAATGTAAAAATTGACAAAATTGTTTTCAAAAACATATTTTTACCAAATTGTTTTTCGTAGCAAGTCGGTGATATTTGAAGCAGCGGTATCAAGTGATGTTTGTGATGATTGAGCACCGGAATTTATCCGATCGATTGCCTGGCGGAGTTGACTATCAACGCCGAGCGGATAGCGGCCTTTATTCCAGCTAACAGCAGTTTTGATCTGATTTTGAGACGGAGTCGCTCCACCGCGGTTTTTAAGGGAAATTTCGGAATCAGCTTTTTTCGCCGGAATCTCCTTGGTGGTGCTGCGATAAGTTGATGCCTCGTCTGTCGAGAGAGAAACAACGAACTGCCATGCCAGAGCGGTGTTTGGTGATGCCGTCGGCACGACATAGGAAGTGTAGTGGGCGTAATCGACAATATTGTTAATGTCGCCGACTTGTGGCATTAGAGCTTGTTGGAATTGGAAGTTGGGATAAATTTGATGAAAGAAAGTTGAGAGATTTGAGTAGCCGAAGATGATTGCGGCTTGGTTTTTGACAAAGGCTTCGACATCGCTTGGCATTCCGGCGTTCCAAGTGTAGATGCCGGAACCGGAGTTGGAAAAACCGCTATAAAAATCAAGAGCGTTACGACCGGGATACACGTCGGCGCCGGCAGTATTTTTGACTGGCAGATTAAAGTTGGCTTGCGACAGGTCGTCGGAAGTCATTTTAGTTTGGTTTTGCAACATTAGCAACGACAAAATATCCTGCGAATAACTGACATTGCTGCTGGTGCCGAGTGCTGCACCGGCGACGGAAATTGATGAGCCGTTTTTAACAGTCAGGTAGGGGATAATTTTATTAAATTCGTCCCAAGTAATCGGAAAATTGCTAAGAATTTTGTTCAATTCTTGTTGGGCGTCGTGGTTGCTTTCGGACAGTGTTTTGTTGACGCGGCTTCGGGCGTTGTCGAAAAGTGCCGGATTGAAGTAAACTTGAAGAATGTCGATTGTCGGTGTCAGCCCGTAGATTTGATTATCAAAAGCGTTATCTTTCATTACCGCGTCGGCAAAATAATCTTTGGCGACAATTTTTTTATCGGTTAACAAATTTGCCGGCATTGGTGCCAGTTTGTCCTTGTGGCGATAAACCCAGTCGTTGGGAATTGCCCAAACGTCTGGTCCTTGGCCGGAGAGAATTGAGTTTAGTGCATCGTTTTCGTAGTTGTTGTCGAGCGATTTTTGATAATACTTAACGGTAATTCCTTTGTGCTGGCTTTGAAAATCTTTG
>CAZEVI010000027.1:0-9094 GCA_964515615.1 uncultured Candidatus Saccharibacteria bacterium
AAATGTCCGAGAGGATAAAATACCTAAGGTCAATGGGATATATTAAGACTTATGTTGAAAATAAAAATTGTATATTGAAATTACCAAAAAAGGATTTTCCCGTGTCAATCAAGTCGATTTTTCGGAGGTAAAGATTCTCAGAAACAAAAAATGGGATGGTGATTGGTGGGTGGTAATTTATGATTTACCTAGAAAATATAATCCTGACAAAAATCGTCTGCGAAAAATTTTAGTTAGATCTGGGTTTGTCAAAGTTCAAGAAAGTGTTTATGTCTATCCATTTAAATGTGTTGACGAGGTAGATCGAATCCTCGATCATTCAGGAATTTCACATTACGTGTTGATAATGGAATCGAAAGTGATTAGAAATGAGGAGCTGTTAATTAAAAAATTTGTTGATTCAAAAGTTTTGAGTCCTTGCGATTTAAAATAATTTTAATAATCCGGCTTTTAGTTTTGGGTGGTTTTGGCGCACGTGCGCCAAAACCACCCAAAATAGCTCAAATTAATTTCCGCGGATTGTACCCAATAACGAGATAAAGATCTTTATGGAATTTGTTATTCAATCCTAGAATTAGTAAGTGATTGACTCGCTAAATAGCCTTTTTCCAAAGCCATTTTATCATTGGGTTATAAAAAATCACGCGTCTTAGTGCGTGATTGAGCTCTACTCTAATCTTCTATGTAAAAAAAGAGAGTCGTGCTTCTTTTTGATTTTTCCCATTTATAGTGGGCAAGAATTTCTTTAGTTTCAGGAGTATATTGATATACCACAATTTGGTCTTCTCCATCTGCTTCGATAATTGTTCCTTTAATGATATTGGCCTTGACCAACGCGGGAATTGTTTTTTTCGGATTAGCGAGTAGCAACTTTTTATTTAGCAACCAACGAGCTGCATCTAAATTCTTATCCGCCAGTTCGAGTAATAACTGATCCGTCGCATCGTTGTTAGAAGAGTTATAGACACCGGCAATCTTCTGTCCGTCCTTCATACCGATAGAAAGATACGGCTGTTTGTTGTTCTCCCCAGCAACAGAAAGAAAAAATCCGTTATCATCAAATAGACAAATAGAAAATGGAGATTTCATCTGATCACATCTCCTTGTCATGGTTTTTCTTACAAACAATAAGCTAACAAAAATTTCTTTGTCGGTCAAGAAATTTGGCTGTATAATATAAAGTATGAAAAGAATTGAAGATATTAAACCGCGAGTCAAAAGAAAGATTGTTACGCCAGAGGCATCAAAGCCGTTTCTGTCGCAGGAAAATTTCTTGGCGGAATCTGATTCGTTGCCGGTTGTCGAAACTGAGTTGCCAAAACCTAATTTTCGAAAACAAAAGATTAAAGTTCGCTCGTGGTGGCTAGCATTTTTTTTGTTGCTGATTTGCATTATCTTTTTTGCCGGATTTGAACTTTTAAAAGCCAAAGCACAAATTTCCGGCAATATTAGCAACTTATCATCGAATTTTTCGCAACTTTCCAACGCTATGTCAAAGAAAGATTTTGCCACAATTAACAGTCAAATTCAAAATTTAAACCAAAAATCAACCAATTCAATAATTATTTTGCAATCAGTCGGGCAAGATGTTTATGCGTTGAATCTTTTGTATCCAAAAGGAAAATCATCAAAAATTACCGCTGAAATTGATTTATTGCGCGGCTCGCAAATGCTATTGGAATCATTTTCCAAGGTCTTTAATTTTGATTCGCTAAGTTTTTCGAAATCGCAAAATACCGATTACCTGTCAAAAATTAATAATTATCTATCGGCAATTTCTCAAATTTTATCTGCGGCTCCAAACAAAATCCGCCAAGCGTCACTTTATAGTGGCGAGGCTCAAAATTTGAGTCAGTCGGCTAACTCAGATTGGTTTTCATCGTCGGATAAAAATTCAGTTCGCAGGTTGCAAGATTTGTCTAAAACGTCAGCCGATTTTTTTAACTATTTACAAAATGTGCCAGAGAGCTTGTCGTCAACTTTAACGCTAAACGGCGGAAAGAAAAGCTATTTAATTTTGTTTTTAAATAATACTGAAATTCGACCTGGCGGCGGATTTATCGGCTCGTTTGCACGATTGGATTTAAATAACGGTAGAGCAACGGCATTGGATTTTGAAACCAACATTTACACACTGGACAAAACCTTTGTTGCTGCCGGAAACAAAATTGCACCGGAAGAAGATATTTCATCAATTACCAATGACTGGACAATGCGGGATGCTAACATTTACGCCGATTACGCTACAAGTTCACAGAAAGTGGCATGGTTTTATCAGCAGGAATCGGGCAAAAAAGTTGACGGCGTAATTGCACTGGACACAACTTTGTTTCAGGAGCTATTAAAAGTTACCGGTCCGATTGATATGCCAGACTACAATTTAGAGATTTCTGATGAAAATTTTCTCTCCGATGTTCAATATCAGGTTGAAATTGGCTACTACCAAGATAAGAGCAACTGGAGTGAAAATCAACCGAAAAAAATTCTTTCCGATATGATGCCAAAATTTTTATCGGCTCTAACTGCAAGTGTGGCGGTCGAATCGGCGGCTGGTAAAGAGATAATAAAAGGTATCTCGGAAAAACATTTATTAGCTTTTTCCGAAAATTCGACGGTTGAAGATTTGCTCGACGGAATTGGAATGTCGGGTAAAATTCACGACGCAAATGGTGACTATTTGTATATTTCAGAATCAAACTTAGGCGTCAATAAAAGCAGTTTAAATGTGGTGCAAACAGTTGATCAAAATGTTGAAATTGACTCCAATGGCAAAATCAGCGAGAAATTATCGATTGTCAGAAAACACAGTGGAAGTTACGAGTGGCCAGACGGAGAAAATAAGTCTTTAATGCGGATTTTTATTCCTCTTTCTTCTCAGATCGATAGCAGCGTACAAAAGACACAATCGCAATTCGGCAAAAATTCAGTTGTTTTTTGGCAAAATACTTTACCCGGTCAAAGTTCGAATTCGACAGTTGATTACCACCGCGATTCGGCGATTAACATAACAAACGACAGTTTCGACTACCAGATAACAATTCAAAAACAGTCGGGAATTGAAAGTTACAAGTGGAATCTATATTTAGTGTATCCGCAAGGCTGGAAACCGCAAAATGTAGAGGGATATGACGCAACTAATCGTAAAATCTATCTTTCAAATCAAATTTCCAAAGACTCGGTTTTCCGCCTTCATTTTATACGCGACTAGATTGGAAAAAATGGCAACTTTCTCTTTGATTTCAACTCAAATTTGCGATATAATTAACAGAGAAACAAAGTTTATGTTTGATTAGACTAATTTGACTAATTGGGATTTTTTTATGCCTGATAAATTGAAAACCTCGTCCGATTATGACGCTTCGAAAATTACTGTTCTCGAAGGTTTGGAGCCGGTTCGTAAACGTCCCGGGATGTATATCGGCGGAACTGGAATTGACGGTCTTCATCACCTAATTTGGGAAGTTCTCGACAATGCCATTGACGAAGCAATGGGAGGCTTTTGTAATTGCATCAAAATTACACTTGATGATGGAAATCGGGTAACAGTTGAGGATAATGGTCGGGGGATTCCAGTTGACAAGCATAAAGTCAGTGGTAAATCGGCTCTGGAAACGGTGATGACTACTTTGCACGCCGGTGGCAAATTTGGTGGCGATTCATCATACAAAGTATCCGGAGGTTTGCATGGTGTCGGTGTTTCTGTCGTCAATGCTCTGTCGATCGATTTAACCGCCAATGTTTATCGCGACAGCAAAATTTACCAACAGAAATATTCGCAAGGTAAAGTTGTTTCCGATGTTGAAATTATTGGAGAAAGCGACCACACTGGAACAATTCAATCCTTTGTACCGGATCCAGAGATATTTCCAATTTGTGAATTTAATTTGCAAACAATAGTTAGCCATTGTCGCCAGCAAGCATATCTGACCAAGGGCGTCAAAATTATTATTAAAGACCAACGGACGGATAAAGCTCCTGAGTTGATTGAGGAAACAAAAGAAAATTTACAAGCCGAAGAAGAACGAATCGATGCTGAAAAATCAGAAACTAACGACGAACAGGCGCAATCAGTCGACAACGAACAAAAAACCGAAATTCCACAACATAATATTTCCAAAAATTTCCCCAAAGAATATACTTTTTATTTTGAGGGTGGCATTGCTTCTTACGTTCGCCATATGAACAAATCCAAGCAGTCAATCAATGAACCACCGTTCTATGTCGAGAAGGAGCAAAACGATGTAATGGTGGAGGTCGCCTTGGCATATACCGATGATTTTAAAGAACACACCTATACCTTTGCCAACAACATTTTCACGCCCGAAGGCGGCACTCATTTGACCGGCTTTCGTTCGGCGCTGACGCGGGCAATTAATGATTATCTGAAAAAAAGCGGTATTGGTGTCACCAATGGCGATAAAAAAGGCGGTATTGTATTAACCGGAGATGATGTTCGCGAAGGTTTGACCTCGATCATTTCGGTTAAACTTTCTGATCCGCAATTTGAAGGTCAGACAAAAGCCAAACTGGGTAACCCGGAGATTCGAACAATCGTCGAGTCAGTTACCGGTGAAGCTTTGTCATTTTATTTTGATGAACATCCGAACGATGGCAGAAGGATTATTGAAAAATGTTTTCTCTCCGCCAAGGCCAGAATGGCTGCTCGTGCCGCTCGCGATACGGTTTTGCGCAAAGGCGCATTAGACGGTATGACATTGCCGGGGAAGCTGGCTGATTGTTCCGAACGTGATCCGAAAAAAACAGAATTATATATTGTCGAGGGTGATTCTGCCGGTGGTTCAACAAAACAGGGGAGAGATCGAAGTTTTCAGGCGGTATTGCCACTCCGAGGAAAAATTCTTAATGTTGAACGGGCGCGACTCGACCGAATGCTATCATCGGAAGAAATTAAAGCGTTAATCGTTGCTTTGGGAATTGGCATTGGTGATGATATTTCCTACGAAAAACTTCGCTACTCGCGAATTATCATTATGACAGATGCCGATGTTGATGGTGCTCATATTCGAGCTTTGCTGTTAACATTTTTCTATCGAAATTTTCCCGGACTTTTTGATAATGGCAATATTTATATCGCTCAGCCTCCGCTTTATTCGATTCCTGTTGGTAAAGAAATACATTACGCGTATTCCGATGCCCAGCGAGATATTTTAATTGCTGAGATTCGTAGCAAAAATTCAAACGCCAACATTACAATTCAGCGGTACAAAGGTTTAGGAGAGATGAATCCGACGCAACTTTGGGACACGACTATGGATCCTGCTCATCGAATCTTGCTACAAGTTTCCGCGCCGGATGCTGAAATTGCCGACGAAGTCTTTACCACGCTGATGGGCGATGAAGTTTTGCCCCGCAAACGTTTTATCCAAACCCATGCCAGAAATGTTAAGAATATCGATGCCTAAATTATAAATCCGAAATTCTAAATAAATTCATATGATTAATTTGCTAAAAGTTTAACCGTTGGAACATTTGAATTTGAAATTGTCTCAAATTTAAATATCCGAAATTAGAATTTTCAATATTATGGAAGAAATAGAAAAAATTGAAGAAGAAAATATTATCTTGCCAAAAGCCGACGATTTGGAAACGGCTGAATTTATTGACACCAATGTTGGGAAATTGGCTGATCGCGACATTAAAGTCGAGATGGAAGAATCATATCTGGATTATGCCATGAGTGTCATTGTTTCCCGAGCGTTGCCAGATGTCCGCGACGGTATGAAACCGGTACACCGCAGGGTATTATTTGCGATGCATGACATTGGCCTCAAAGCCTCAGCCAAGTACCGAAAATCAGCCACCGTTGTTGGTGAAGTTTTGGGTAAATATCATCCGCATGGCGATGTCGCGGTTTATGACACCATGGTTCGTATGGCCCAAGATTTCTCGATGCGCTATCCGCTTGTAGACGGACAGGGAAATTTTGGCTCAATGGATGGCGACTCTGCCGCCGCGATGCGTTACACCGAAGCCAAAATGACTCAGCTAGCTGAAGAAATGTTAATTGATATTGAAAAAGATACTGTTGATTTTGTCGATAATTACGACGGTTCACGTCAGGAGCCGCGTGTTCTGCCGGCCAGAATTCCACAGTTGTTGCTAAATGGCACCGATGGTATTGCTGTCGGAATGGCAACCAAAATTCCGCCACACAATTTAAATGAACTTTGCGATGCGACAATCCATTTAATTGACAACCCGGAGGCGTCATCAGAAGATCTGACACAGTTTGTTAAAGGGCCGGATTTTCCAACCGGCGGCTTAATATTTGATATTGAAGAAATTAAACAGGCATATATTACCGGTAAAGGTAAAGTTGTTATTCGGGCCAAGGCGGAAATTGAAGAAGCCAAACGTGGTTTTCGAATTATCGTTAGTGAAATTCCTTTTCAGGTCAATAAATCAAATCTTATTCAAAAAATTGCCGAGTTGGTTAAAGATCATAAAATTGATGGCATCTCCGATTTGCGCGACGAATCAGACAGAAACGGCGTCCGAGTTGTTATTGAGCTCAAGGCGAATTCTTATCCGAAAAAAGTTTTGAATCGTTTGTTCGAGCTAACTCAACTGCAAACTGCTTTTCACGTAAATATGCTGGCGCTGACTCCTTCTCTTGAACCGAGAATTATGAATTTACACACCGTTTTGGATTTCTTCATAAAGCACCGACAAAATGTTATCGAACGTCGAAGTAAATACGATCTGAAAAAAGCTAAAGAACGGGCGCATATTTTGGAAGGACTAATTAAGGCGCTTGATTCGATTGATAAAATTATTGAAACTATCAAAAAATCGGCCAATCGCGAGGAGGCGGCAAAAAATTTGGTTGTTAATTTTGATCTCTCCGAAGCACAGGCGTCGGCAATTCTCGATATGAGACTTTCGGCATTGGCGGCCCTAGAACGAAAAAAAATTGAAGATGAATACAATGAAAAATTAAAATTGATTGCTTATTTAGAAGATTTATTGGCACATCCGGAGAAAATATTATCGTTGATTAAGAACGATCTAAAAGAGATTAAAGATAAATATGGTGATGAACGACGAACACAAATTGTTCCGTCTGGACTTGATAAATTTTCGGCCGAGGACTTAATTCCCGACGAACAAGTGATAATTACAATTACCAAAAGCAACTACGTAAAGCGCCAGCCGATCGACGCATATCGAAAACAGATTCGCGGCGGGAAAGGAGTTATTGGTATTGAAACCAAAGAGGAAGATTCGGTAATTCACATGGTTTCAGCTTCAACCCATGATGATTTGTTTATCTTCACCGATGCCGGCCGAGTATTTCTGAATAAAGTTTACGAATTGCCGGCGACCTCCCGACAGTCAAAGGGAGTTCCAATTGTCAACATTATTCAACTTGGCCAAAACGAAAAAGTTACCGCCATTTTGCCCGTTGGCAAGGACGAAAGTATTGACGGCAAATATTTTGTTATGACGACGACCAAAGGGGTTGTTAAGCGGACGTTAGTTGATAAATATCAGCATATTCGGAAAACCGGCATTGCGGCAATTAAACTTTCTGTCGGCGATCAACTAAAATGGGTGCAAATGTCTTCTGGAAACGATATAATTGTTGAAGTTTCCAACAAAGGTTTGGCGATCTGCTACAAAGAGAGCGATGTTCGGTCAATGGGCAGAAGTGCTGCTGGTGTCTTTGGAATGAAACTTCGACCCGGAGACAAGGTTGTTGGTTCGGCAATAATTCCTAACGGTGAACAATATTTTTCGCCACAATCGGGCTTTCCGGATTTGTTGACAGTTTTGGAGAACGGTTTTGGCAAGCGAACAATGATTAAAAATTTTCACATTCAAAATCGTGGCGGAATTGGTATTAAAGTCGCCAACTGTACACCAAAAACTGGAAGCTTAGTCGGAATGGAAGTAATTTTCGACGATTTAGGTGATGCCCTTTTGGCCTCGAAAAACGGTCAATTTATCCGTATGGCAGTCAAAGATATTAAACGTCTCGGTCGTGATACGCAAGGTGTTACTTTAATGAAAATGCATGCCGGTGACAAAGTTTCCTCGCTGGCAGTTGTTCGGCCAGAAAGCAAAGACAAAGATTCTACAGAAGACGAATCCAAATCTTCTCCTGAAAGCAATAACTTGCCGGAAAAACCCGCAGATAAAAAAGCAATCAACAAAGAGCTGGCGAAAGAAGCTGACAAAGCGGTGGTAAAAGAAACAAAACCCGATATTGAAAAGCAATCAAAAAGTGCCGACAAGTCATCATCGATCACTGAAAAAACAGATTCGTCAGAAATTAAAAGTAGCAAAAAATCGATTGAGAAAATATCTAAATTGGTGGATGTTGAGGCAGGGGAGGAATCGAAAAAATCGTCAAATAAAATTGAGCAACCTGAAATTGAATTACCAGCCGGACATGACTCGCTACTGGAAAAGCCAGATACCGCAATGCCGACAATTCGAACCTATGACCCGAATATCGATGTAGAAATCAAAGAAAACGAAGATGTAGAAAATCCGAAAAATGACCAAGACATTAATTGGTGGGGTGGTGGGGAATAATTTGATTTAATTAAGACACAAAATTGTAATCCAAATCGCAATCCTTTTTAGCTTAATGTAGCTGATTTGAATTGCCCGAATAAAAATGCTTGAATGAAAACAAAAATTTTCGAATGCACGAAAATACTCAAATATCTAAAATTCTTGAAAAATCTGTAAAATAAAACATTAATATTTAATTTTAGGTAAAATTTTCCGGAGTGGATTAGTAACAAAAAAAATTCTACACTTTTGTATCGATCGATACAGAAGTGTAGAATTTTTATATGAGTCGAATTGTGCATTGAAAAATATCAAAACATTAAAATATTGGAGTATCAAATATTAGAACATTAAATATTAAATGTTAGATATTAAATTCTAGCCACAGAAGACGAGAAAAACATTGGTCAGCATTTATCCCATGTTTCCCAAAAATCATTGAAGCATTAAATCTAAAAGTATTATTGCTAGTTGGTTAATAATATTTTTTTATTACCGAACAGAGAACCAATATTGCAATGTGTTACATTGGCGTTTTGGAATTTGGGAG
>CAZEVI010000028.1:0-8979 GCA_964515615.1 uncultured Candidatus Saccharibacteria bacterium
CTTGGCGTACTCCGGATCAAACGCGTGTTCGGCATCAATAAATGCCGCCAAGCCGCCTAATTTCTGTGCTTCGGCAACTGTGTGAATTGCCAAGGTCGTTTTACCAGAAGATTCCGGGCCGTAAATTTCGATCACTCGTCCGCGCGGCAAACCGCCAACGCCGAGAGCCAAATCAAGAGCAAAGGATCCGGTCGGAATTACCGCCACATCGAGTTTGCTGTCAGGATTGTATTTCATAATTGAACCTTTGCCAAACTGTTTTTCGATTGAGGCCAAAGCGACATCAAGAGCCGCATTTTTAGCCATCCGAATATTTTTCTTTTCTGACTCCATTTTTGTTTCAGTTTTTGATTTTTCTTCGGCTGTTTTTTTGGACATAATCTCTCCCATTTATTAAATCGAAATATCAAAATCTAAATTATAAACAAAATCCAAATTCTTAAATTTTTTAAGACCCAATATTTTGAGCTTCATTTGACGTTTGAACTTTGAGTTTGATATTTACTTCTCCGCAGTTCTCGTTTTTCTCTCGACTACAAAAACTTTATTATCTTCTTTGTTGGCTTTATTTTTAGCCGAAACAATGATGGTATTCAAGCCTTTCTGCAAAGAGATATACTGTTTAAAATGTCCGTCAGTCGATACTGTGATGTTTTCTTTGTTGATGGTTAAACTAACTCCCGGATCGGTTTTTCCGGCGACCAAAACTTGATCGCTATCCACTACCATATCTTTGCTCGGGGACTCAACAATTAATTTCGGAACCGATGCAAATCCGACAACTTGAAAGATAATATAGGCAACGGCTGAAAGACAAAAAAACGCTCCGACAAAAATGGCAACAAGTCTCGGAGTAATGACAAATGACCTCTCTTTGAGAATTTTGTTAAAGCGGAAATCCCTGTCGTCATTTTTTGATTGAAGCAAATTTTGCTGTTCCCACATTTCAAGCATTTTTTCGCTATCGAGACCAAGATATTCTGAATAGTTGGTTAAAAATCCTTTTGTATAAATTTCATTCGGTAAGAGGTCAAAATCTTCATTTTCCAATGCTTCCAGATATTTTGCCCGAACTTTGGTTTGGAGTTCAACTTCAAGCAAGTCAACGCCCTTTTTCTTTCTGGCACGACGTAATTTTTCTCCCAATGTGTGAGCAGTTCTAATTTTTCGCAACTTGAAACCGGCAGCAACCATGGACGAACTCCGTTCGTAAATATCTAATAAATGTCCAAAATCCTAATGTCAAAATTTTGAAATTTTCTGATCATTTGAAATTATTTAGAAATTAGAAATTAGAAATTTTTTTAGTAGTCTTGTCTAAATTGATCATCGTTTTCGCCGACTGATTGATCGGTGCTAATGAGAATGTCTCGCGGTTTGGCACCATTTGACGGTCCAACCACGCCTTCTTGCTCCATAATGTCCAAAAGTCGGGCGGCTCTAGCATATCCGACTCTTAGTCGTCGTTGCAATAGTGATGCCGAAGCTTGACCGGAATTTGTAACAACGGCAACGGCTTCTTCATACAAATCATCATCAATAGAACCCGAAAAGTTGCGACCGCCAACAGCTTTCGCCGGGCGAAATGACAATATTGAATCGTCATATTCGGCTTCGCCTTGTTTTTTTAATAAATCAACCAATTGATTAAGTTCTTTGTCAGAAACAAAACATCCTTGAATACGGCGTGGTTTCGATAAACCGTTGCCAATAAAAAGCATATCACCGTTACCCAAAAGTTTCTCCGCTCCCGACATATCAAGAATTGTTCGCGAATCAATTTGCGAAGCCGTAGCAAAAGCAATTCGGGAAGTAATATTGGCTTTAATTAAACCGGTAAGAACGTCAACGCTTGGCCGCTGAGTAGCGACGATTAAATGGATGCCGGTGGCTCGTGCCATTTGGGCAATTCGAACAATTGAAGCCTCAACTTCATTTGCCGATACTGCCATTAAATCTGCCAACTCGTCGATAATGACCACAATATATGGCAACTTGCCATCCGGTCCCGGTGACTCATTATAAGCGACAATATTTCTTTTTCCAAGATCGGCAAACATTTTATATCGACGTTCCATTTCGAAAACCGTCCATTTCAGAGCCGAAACGATTTTATCAACCTCGGTAACAACCGGAGAATAGAGATGAGGAATCCCGTTATAGTTTGTCAACTCGACCCGCTTTGGGTCAATTAGTATCAATTTCAAGTCTTCCGGCGAGTTGTGAAAAAGAAAAGTACTAATGATTGAATTGACACAAACCGATTTTCCGGAACCAGTAGCACCAGCAATCATCATATGGGGCATTTTTTCCAAATCGATTGCTACCGGAATTCCGGCAACATCGCGTCCGAGAGCGATCGCCAATTTACTTTTTTCGGCTTTAAACTGCGGCGACGATATTACCTCCTTTAATGTAACTTTGGCGGCGACAATGTTTGGAACTTCAATTCCAACTGCCGACTTTCCAGGAATTGGTGCCTCAACGCGCAAACTTTTTGCCGCTAACGCCAAAGCAATATCATTTCCCCGAGTCGTGATTTGGTTTAATTTAACGCCTTCGTTTGGTCGCAATGTGTACTGAGTTACCGTTGGTCCAACATTAACATCTTGCATTTTGACTTCAATTCCAAAACTCTGAAAACATTTTTTGATCGTTTCAACATTTTTACCGATATCGCCGGATTTTGCGACATCATTTGAATCTAGCAGAATATCATATGCTGGATATTCCCAAACACGACCTTTGTTGGTTTTCTCGGCTTTTCGGGGAGCGGTTTCGACCACCGGAGCTCTGGGAATTTCCTCAATTTTTGGCCGACGTGATAGTGAACCCAAACCATTGCGAAGTCGTTGCAATACACCAACTCTTCTCGGCTGTGGTTCTTCGTCTCCTTGACCTTGACGATGAATTCTAACCCCGCCGGGAACTTCGTCTTCGTCAGAGTCGGAATTACTGGCAGTCTTTAGGCCGAATATTTGTGATAACGACAAATTGAAAGTGATCATTATAGAAATTAAAACAACGGCAATTAAAATTACAAAAGCCGGAAATGTCCCAACGGAAGATCGAAGCGGATTTGAAACTAAATAACCAAAAATTCCACCGCCTTCACCGTTGGCAGCCGCGGCTCTGGCGGCATCAGACGGAATAAAGAGATGAATGAGTGCCGGGAAAAAGATAAAAAATAGTCCAATGCCAACAAAACGGGCCATTTTGACTCCGCCTTTTGGCGGGAAGAGAATTATTGCTCCAAGCCAAAAAATAGCGATCGGTACCAAATAACCAACAACTGTTCCAAAAAGTTTATAGTCCAAAATTTTCAGTTCTTCTCCAAGCCGGCCGGCAGCACTGAAAATTCCCATAAATGAAACTATGGCGAAGATAATTAAAAAAACGGCAAAAATCTCCCGCCAAGTGTCGGTGCCGAGCCCGAGCGTCCAGTCAAAAACAAAATTACCCCACTCGTCTTCTTTCTGCCACCAGAGAGCTTTTTTCTGTTTATGTTTTGGATATTTGCGTTTACGCCCCACCTCATCCTCCAATATAGTTGAAACTGATCAAATTTTCACTGCATGATTGTATTAAAATTACTAACGACAATAATTGTACCGCTGTGTGAAAATCTTTGCAATTATAATTTTATTATACCACAAACTAAGCTCTGCAAGTCTAGACAATTAAAAAATTTATGATAATTTGTGTTTGATGTTCAATACGACGTGGGGGGAGCAAAAAAATGTCGGGGAAATCGTCAATTCCGGGATTACTGAGGCCGAATTTTTCAATTAATAAAGAATATTTGGCTGAGAAAGCATTTATTGAGAATTTATTGCTCAACGACTCGCCAGTTGCCGATGTTAACTGGCTATATAAACAATGTGTATTTTGGAGCGCTTTTGACCACACTTGCGAAGTTTGGCTTGCGATTATTGCAGATGTCAAAAAAAGCTTGGCCGAGGCTAAACCCAACTATTAATTTATTGATTCGAACAATTCAAACTTGTGGTCTGCTTAGTGGCAGGCCATTTTATAATTCTTCAATTTTAAACTGAAATTTAATCAAAAGTGTTTGACAAATTAAAAACTTTTCTCTATGGCACAATCAGTCTTGAACCCGCCAGAAGGGAGTGATAAAAAATACAGATTTTTGATAAATTTGGAGATCTAATTTTTAAAGACAACGATTGTAATCCAACAAAAAAAGCAGTAAAAACGTCAATTTAAAAAGGTATTTCTTTGATCAATATTAATTTGACCGATACTGATTTATTTGGTGCTAAAAATATTCTTACTGTTAACCCAATTGGCAGCCACGGTAATATGTCAACTACTGTAATTTGTAAAGCGAGTCCAATGATTAAAACTGGTTGTTTCTGGAGAACTTTAAAAGAGTTTCGAACATAAGTTGGGGAAACGCACGAAAATAACAATTTTGCTAATGTTTACTTTGCCATCGTCACTCTTATCAGTACTCGGGCAAAAGCATGGTAAAAATAACTGATTTTGACTGATTCCAATTAATTTCAAAGCTTCCTGCAGCCGGCAACTGACTTTGATTGTCGTTTTTTTAATTAAAAAATCCGCCAAATTTCTCTGACGGAATTTTCCAGCATAGTTATCAGATAAGAACGTACATAGTTAGACTTCAATCACCACCGGAATGACCATTGGTCGGCGTTCGGTCTCTTTATAGAGAAAATCGCCGAGATCTTCGCGAAGTTTGGTTTTTATTAAATTCCAATTGCCACGCGAATTTTTGCCAGCGGAGTGTTTGACAAAAAGTCGTTTAATCTCTGCTCTGGCTTTGTGAACCAAATTTTCATTTTCCCGCATATAAATAAAGCCACGAGAGATAATATCGGGCGAAGTTACAATTTGACCAGTTTCGTGAGAAACGGTAACAATAATGACAAATATTCCGTCTTCGGCCATTGCTTTTCGATCGCGAAGAACAATGTTGCCAACGTCGCCAACTCCCAAACCGTCAACCATCACATAAGAAACAGGAACTCTTTTGTTGGTAACTGCACCACGTCCAGCAGAAAATTCGATAATTTGACCGTTGTCGGAAACCAAAACATTTTCTTCGGGGATTCCGACATCTGTGGCCAAACCGGCGTGAACCATCAATTTGTGGCGTTCACCGTGAATCGGCACGAAAAATTTCGGTTTAATTAAACCAATCATCAATTTTAAGTCCTCCTGATAAGCGTGTCCGGAAGTGTGAACATCGAATAATTTTTGATAAATAACTCGGGCACCGTCGCGATAGAGATTATCCATTACTTCGGAAACGGAACGTTCATTGCCGGGAATCGGCGAAGATGAAAAAATTACAGTGTCACCTTTTTTAATTTTAATCTGTCGGTGTTCGCCAGCAGCGATTCGGGTCAACGCTGACCGCTCTTCCCCTTGCGAACCGGTACAAACAATGGTAATTCGATTATCGGGATATTTTCCAATATCGTTAACATCGACCATCGTTTCCGGCGGAATAATTAATGCTTGAATCGAGGCAGCAACTTCAACATTGGCGATCATTGATCGGCCGGAAAAAGCAACTTTTCGATTCATCCTTTTGGAAACATTTAAAATTTGCTGGATACGAGAGATTAGTGAAGCAAAAGTCGCCATAATAATACGACCGCGGGCATTTTCGACTAATTTAAAAAGCGAATCTTCAACATCTTTTTCCGACATTGTATGCCCCGGCTTCTCAGCGTTAGTTGAATCGGAAAATAATGCCAAAACACCTTGACCGCCAAGTTGTGCCAATTTTGAAAAATCGGTCGGCCGGCCGTCGGCCGGGGTGTGATCGAATTTCCAATCAGTGGCATAGACCAAAATTCCTTCCGGTGTTGTAATTGATAGACCGAAACTGTCTGGAATATTGTGGTTCAGACGAAATGTTTCAATTTTGAAACAACCGAGCTGTAAAATTTCCTCACCCGGAATTATAGTCGAGATTTTAACTTTGTTTTCCATACTGAATTCTTCAAGCCGTTTTTTAATTAAACCAACGGTCATTGGCGCCGAATAAATTTGCGGGCTACCGAGTTTCTCATAAAGATATGGGATTGCCCCAGTGTGATCCAAATGACCGTGAGTAATTACTAGACCACGAATTTTACTCTTGTTTTCGGCTAGATACGAGATGTCGGGAATTACATAGTCAATTCCCGGCATATCTTCATTTGGAAACATTAAACCGGCATCGATAACAATAATATCATTGCCATATTCAATTACTGTCATATTTTTACCGACTTCTTCCAGACCACCAAGTGGAATAAAACGAAGAGCCGCTGTATTGGAAAAATTGTTTTCCGAACTTTTAGTTTGTAAATAATTGCCGTTGGAAATATTTGGCGTTAAATTGCCAAAAGTTTTTGACAAATCGGTTTTTCGAATTCCGCGTGAACGCGAAACCGGTCGGTTGTGCGACCGACTGCTTATGGATCTGGTAGATCCCTGTTGTGTAATCATTTTCTCCTTAGTTCAATAAAGTATCAACTCTTGTTGATCCACTGACACTGATGTACTAATTTTTTAGATCAATAATAATCTGTGACAATAGATTTGTGAAAGTTTTTACGATTTTGTTAATATTTTAAAATAGTTTTTCTTGTTTAGTATTATCTTTTTTTGACTTTGCTAATTCAATTTTTACCTTTTTAATCGCTATTGACAATTTAGCAAAATCCAAAAGCAAAGTCTGCCGCATACCACCGTTGTGCAAAGCTGCTGCCGGGTGGTAAAGCGGAAAATAATATAATCCATTGGGTAGGTGGTACAATTTCGCTCGCAACTTTGTAATACCGCCAAGCCCGGGAAGATAGGTTTCTGTACTATGTCGTCCTAGCGTAACCACGATTTTCGGATTAATAATCCGTATCTGTTGCTCTAAGTACTCTCGACATGCCAATTTTTCTTCTGGTAATGGATCGCGATTTGCGGGCGGGCGGCATTTCAAAGTGTTGGCGATATAAACATCCGCACGTTGCAAATCAATAGAATCGAGTAATTGATCAAGAAATTTGCCGGCAGGACCGCAAAACGGCCTTCCTTGCTCGTCCTCGCGCTGCCCGGGAGCCTCGCCGATAAACATTATTTCGGCATTTGGATTTCCTTCACCCGGGACGATATTTCGTCTTGACTTATGCAGAGGACATTTTTGGCAAGCGGCAATTTTTGCCTCAATTTCTTTGAGTTTTTGCTTTTTTTCTTCGTCCATGAAAAAATAAAAATATTTAGTTCCAGACAGCTGTTCATTGAAAAAGCGACATATAACAAAATAAATTGAAAAAGAGATCAAACTATTAACGATTCTTGTACTCATCTTAGCATACCTGTTGACAGAAGTCAATAGTCTCGCTATACTTTAGCTACATTTAAACAAAAATCCGGGCGCAGGAGGAAAGAGAATGGTAATTATCTACACCATGGTATTAATTGTGATTGTACTGACAATTGATATCTGCCACCAAAACAGGATTTTTGACAAAACAGTGCCAAGAATTTTTTCATTGCTTTCCGGTGTTTCCTTTACAGTTGATCGGAGAGAGTTTGCAACTTGGGTCAAAATTCAGTGCGAACCAGAAATTTGGAATTTAATCAAAAAAGTCGGTTTTCGTTATTTTCAGATTCGGTTGGAAAAAGACCCAATCGAAACTATTTATTTGCCAATTGTTCTGTCATCCGTAGAAAAAGCCGGTAATCTGCTGAAAAAATTCCCAAAAGATGTCTCCAATATACCGGCTCATCTATTGATTGACGGCAAATTTCTGGCAGTAGTTATCTTTCAGAATGATATTGATTGGAAAAAAGTTGCCGCTTTCGATATTCTCTGTGACGGCGAAAAGTTGGCAACTATTAAAGTCAAAGGCAATGAAGTTCTATTTCATTAACCTGTTTAAGGTTTATTTTCTCTTCAATTTTTGTTTTCCCTTTTCGGCGGTTTTCGCCGATTTTTTTCGTCTTACAATTCAAGATTTACAGAATAATAAAGAAAACAATGAAAAACCGGTCCGATTATGAACCGGCAGGAGAAATGAAATGTTTTGTTAGCAGCAATCAACTGCCAGCATCGGGTCGTTAGCTTGTCTGCAAAAAGCAAAATGACGCAAAATATCAGCAACGCCATTGACGCTTTCAAAATTGGAAATGTAACCGCAGCGGCTCGAAACCATTTTTTTTACTTGAGAGTTGGCATTGATCGGACAAGCTGGACTACCAACCAGCGCAAGCATTTTCAGATCGCTGGATGAATCACCAATAGCAATTGCCGATTGGAGATTAATGTTGTGTCGACGAGCCAATTCAAGGATCGCTTTCGATTTATCCATTCCGGCTGGAACAATATCAACTCCGCCGACTGAAAGATGAAGATCAAAAGTTTGCGGAATGATTTGACAAACTGCACTTGCTAAATCGCTACTCGTTCCCTCGGTTGGAATTAGACAAATTGTCCGCTTGCGGCCATCTTCCAATTTGAAGTTGAACTTTGTCTCCACCGCTCTCAAATTGCCTTCCAATTCAATCAAACCGACCGGATTTACCTCGCTGGCGTTGGAATAATCGTTGGAACCAAAAAGATGGGTTACACCACCGGACTCGCAAATTGCGTGGCGAAAACTGTCTTCACTAAATAAACCGAGAAATTGCATTACCGCTTCGGCATAGGGGGCCGGTCGAGCGGTAACGATAATGTACTCAAAATTCGGCGAAAGCGATTCCAGTGTTTCTTGAATCATCCAAAGATTATGACGATGAACCATTCTATTTTTGCCCGGCGTTAGACAACCATCAATGTCCAAAAAAGCTGCACTTCGTTGGTTGTTCATATATCTATCGTATAATATACGACATTTTTCTGTCAAGTTTTGATTTGAAAAAACCACCCAATTTTTTGAGCGGTTTTTCATTTGTTATTCCGAATCTTCCACGGGTGATCCTGTGGGCTTAATCCGGAGTCCG
>CAZEVI010000029.1:0-7866 GCA_964515615.1 uncultured Candidatus Saccharibacteria bacterium
TCATGGATTATAATCCTTCCCATCGGTTCCATTGGATTTATGATAAGTTGCAGACAAGAAAGGATTGTATAGTTATCCCATCAACTTATAAGGATAATCCGTTTTTATCCCAAGAACTGGTCAAAGAAATTGAAGGATACAAAGTTGTCGAAGCGTCATTTAATTCTCAAGAGCTAAACAAATTGGCAGTCGAATTTATGATGGAAGAAGCCGGCTTGCCTGCCAGAAAGTTTACTGAAAGGATTAGAATGGAAGTTAGTGTTCTAGATGCTGAGAGAGCCAAGAATTTTTTGCCGGAAAACCGACAAGGCATTGTTCGAATGTTATCCAGAGCTGAAATTGATGATTCTTTTATTTCATGGTTGGAACAGCAAAATGAAACGAGATGGCTGAAAATCAGAGATGCTAAAAACGGCCACCAATTTGCTTTAGTTTCCAGCTTCGGCAACCCTTTCCCCGGCGACACCACCCAAAGCGGAAAACCAATGAATACCCTCATTTACCTAAACGGTGACTTTTCGGAAAATTTAAACTCTCAAAACATTGTTGATGAAGTGGTTTCGGCCGTCAATAACGGTGAAGAAATCTTTGCTTCAATTGAACATTGTTTGGAATCAGATAATCCAATTAGAAAGATAACCATTTCAATATCCAGAAGCCCAATTGTTTCTTATGCCAGAAAAATGCAATTAGATTTAGATAAAATAACATTAACTTCAGATAATCTTTCAGTTGTTGGTGGTAGTTTCGTTTTTGGCGATTATCAGTGGGGTCATCCGGAAGTTGACGAAAATGGAGCCACTTCTGAAAATGGCGACTAATAAATAATTTTTATCGAATTAAAAATACCACCACATTTTTTGAGGCGGTATTTTTAGATCTTCTATTTAATTTTTCTCATCGATCAATTATATTTTGCATCAGTAGCCGTTTTTCGACTGAGGCGATAATTTTACGGGTTTGGATTGCGACATCAGGAGTAACCGAAACCGATGTCGCTCCATTTCGAACCATCAGTTCGGTAAATTCCGGATAGATTGACGGTGCTTGTCCACAAACCGAGATTGTAACTCCATGTTTACGGCAAGTTTTAATTACATATTCGACAGAAAGAGATATTGCCTCGTCGCGTTCATCAAACTCTTTAGCCAGCAATTGATTGTCCCGATCGCAACCGAGCATTAGTTGAGTTAAATCGTTTGTTCCGAGCGAAACTCCGTCAATACCGACCGCCAAGAATTTTTCCAAAAGAATAACATTGGACGGCACTTCAACCATCATCCAAAGTTTGAAATCCGGCCCGCGAACAAGTCCGGCCGCTTCGATTAAATTTTTGCATTTGCGCAGTTCGTCAACGGTTCGAACGAAAGGAATCATTAAGTGCAGATTTGTTAAATCCATATCATTGCGGACAATTTTTATTGCTTCCAACTCCAAATTAAAAACTTCCGGATCGGTAATGTAGCGAAGTGCGCCACGCATTCCGATCATTGGATTGTCTTCCTGCGGTTCGTATTTTTCGCCGCCTTTTAGTCCCCTGTATTCGTTGGTTTTAAAATCAGTCGCTCGGTAAACTACCGATCTCGGCGCAAAAGCCGAGGCAATTTGGCCGATCCCCTGAGACAATTTTTGAGTAAATTCTACGCCACGACCTTCGGCAATCATCGCTTTGGGATGTTCACCAATTCCGGCAATCATAAATTCGGCTCGCAAGAGTCCGACTCCATCAACCGGCAACTTTGCCGCCTCGGCCGCCACTTCCGGTTCGGCTAAATTAACATAAACTTTTGTGCCGGTGATAGGAATTTCCTCAAACGCTGCGCTGCCGACAAGTTTGGAATTTGTTTCTTGTTGTTTGGAATTTATCGCAATCGATCCTTTATAAACCAATCCTTTGGCTCCGTCGATGGTAACAATTTGGCCGTTTTTTAATTTGACGGTCGCCGTGCCGGTACCAACGACACAGGGAATTCCAAATTCGCGAGAAACGATCGACGCATGACAAGTCCGACCGCCAGTATCGGTGATAATTCCTTTTGCCCGTTTCATCGCTGGCACAAAGTCCGGCGTCGTCATTTCGGTAACTAAAATATCGCCCCGTTGAATTTGGTCGTTCTGCTCGCGACTATGAATAATTTTTACTGAACCGCTAGCGACTCCGACTGATGCTGCCGCACCGTGCAGCAAAACCTCGGCCTGATTTTCGAAAGTGGATGGTGTGTTTACCATTTCGGATTTCGAATTTAGAGTTTCAGATTTTTTCAGTGTCGTGATCGGCCGTGATTGAACCAGATATGTTTTATCGCCGGCAATTGCAAACTCAATATCTTGCGGCGAATTATAATGCATTTCAATCTTCTTCCCAAGTTTTGCCAAATCCAAAATTTGAGCATCGGTCAATTTTTGATCTTTCCTGTCCGCGACCGGAACCGCAATGTGTTTATCCCCGCCGCCGGCAGCTCGAATAACTTGCCAAGGTTGAGAATTAATCTCTTTGGAAACAATCTTCTCCGAACTTTTATCAATAATGTAGCGATCGGGAATTACCGAGCCGGAAACAATTGCCTCACCTAAACCAAAACCAGCTTCAATACTTATACTGTTGGTGTCGCCGGTTACCGGATCAACAGTAAACATTATCCCCGACCTTTCTGATTGAATCATAATTTGCACTGGCACAGCCAAACCGACTTTCATTTGGTCGTAATGGTTGATCGCCCGATAATATATTGCTCGGCCATCAAAAAGCGAAGCGTAACATTTTTGTAGCGCCTCGACAACTTTTGCCGACCCTTTAGTATTTAGAAAAGTTTCCTGCTGTCCAGCAAAAGAGGCGTCTGGCAGATCTTCAGCCGTTGCCGAAGATCGAACAGCAACATCAACATCGCCAAGTTTTTTATAATTTTTCTCAACTTCAAGAGCAATTTCGGCCGGCATTTTAGCCGAGAGAATATGCCGTTTGATGACTTTTGAAAGCGCGTTTAATCTTTTTGAGTCTTCTGGATCAAAACCCCTCACCGCTTTGGCGATTGCCGGGCCGATTCCGGTTTCTTTTAGAAAATGAAAATAGGCCTCGGCGGTAACAACAAAACCGTTCGGCACCGGAAAACCGGCTCGGGTCATTTCACCCAAATTGGCTCCCTTGCCGCCAACGATTGCCACATCATCTTTTCTGACCTCTTTAAACCAAAGAACAAACGATTTGTGTTTTTTATTCGAAATTATATACCCTCCTTGCAAAATTATTCTAGAAAATATCTTGGCTCAAAAAAAGTTCCAAAAAAAACCAAAAAATTCATCGCATAGTAATATATTACATCATCTGTATTTTTTCGGCAATTGTTTCGCGGATTTTTTCCCATTCAAAACCACGTGCAACCAAATGACGAGCCAAGTTTTGATATATTTTTTCTTTTGGCAATTTTTTATGGTGGGAAAGCCAACGATCAACGGCTTCAGAAATTTCTGATATTTGATCGCCACTTTCCCGTAGAACTTTGTCAATGATCTCCTTTGGAATCTTTTTAACCATCAATTTATTTTGAAGATAATATTTGCCGACCGGCTTTAGCGTTTTTTTGAATCGAACAAAATTCTCGGCAAATCTTTGATCATTTAGAAAATCCTTTTCAATGAGAAAAGCTAGCGTCCGAGAAATATCCTCTTTTAAATATTCGCGATGACAAAGTTTTTCCTCCATTTCACCAATACTTCGATCACGAAGTTTCAAAAGGTAGAAGGCATACTCAAGTGGTTTTAATTTTTTTCTCATAAACTAATTGTAGTAAATGTATCCGATACTTTTGCGAGATATTTTATTCGTAGCGCAAAACATCGAGCGCATCAACGCGAGCCGCCCGATAAGCAGGATAGATTCCAGTAACCAAACCAACAAGTATCGCGGCCAAAGCTATTGCTAGTAATAAAGTCCATGGGTAATAAAAAACTGAGACCGCATCCCCACCGGCACGAACAGCAAAGATATTCAAAATCCAATTAGCTAATTTTCCAAGAATTATCCCCCAAATAATTCCGACAATTCCTCCAATCAACCCCAGTGTTAAAGCTTCGGTAATGAAAAGGTTACGGACATCACGTTTGTTCATCCCCAAAATTTTCATCAAAGCAACTTCTTTAATTCTTTCAAGCAGTGAGATAGTCAAGGTGTTAAACATTCCTAGAAGTGCAACGAGTAAGGCGATCACGCCAAAACTACCAAGAACAATTTTAAAAACCGAGAAAACCTGTTCCACCTGGCTAACTGTATCGCCAACATACTCCGTCTTAAGTCCAAATGCTTCAATTTGTTTCCGAATATCACCAGCTTTTGAGCGATCAGTAATTCTGACCTTGGCTTGAGAATAGGCTTCTAATCCCCAACCGCTAGCAACAGAGAAATTTGCATAAACCGAGGGTGATGAATCATCCTTAATAATACCGACAATTTCAAACTCCTGGTTAGAATAGGTTTTAGCCTCTCCACTTACTCCAAGCTCTTTCGGGATAATAATATCAAAATTAACTTTTCTCCCAATGTTAGCTTCCGGTTTGTCTTTGGAAATAAAGGGTAGGTATGAAGTATTAACCACCACTGTGTTAGATTTTTCTTTGGACAAATTTTTCCCATAACGAATTTTTCTGCCTGACCAGTCTATATAGTCGGGGTCGGTCGCAAAAAAGGCCACATCCATAAAATTATTATCTTTTTTTGCTTTAGCTCCCAAATTTGTTATCGTTTCAATTGCAGCCACATTTGATATTTGAGAAATTTTTGTAACCATATTGCTATTAAATTTTACGACTTGAGAATTACCGGTGCCAACATCAATAAGCTGGAAAGCGTCTCCACCCGTAATTTGTTCCGTAACTAATTTTTGAATTCCGGAGCCGAAAGAAATCAGAAATACCACCGCCGAGATGCCGATCATAATACCAACAAGCGTCAACACCGTCCTCATGCGATGAGTAAAAAGATTTTTAAATGCAAGTTTTAGGAGAAATCGTTTGTCCATAATTTATGAGATTACTGTCTATTAAATTACTGATGTCTTGAAAATATATCTAAATATTTTGTATTTAAAACCCATGATGTCATATCGTTTAATTTTTCGTGTCTTTTATTATCTCCCCGTCTTTCATTTCGACCCTTCTGGTGCCATAATCAAAATAATCTTCATTGTGGGTAACCATCAAAATCGTTCTTTTGTGTTTTTGATTTAATTCCTTGAGTATTTTCATAATTGCCTCTCCAGATGATGAGTCAAGATTGCCTGTCGGTTCGTCAGCCATTAGAATCCATGGATTGGAAACTAGTGCTCTTGCCATGCCAACTTTCTGTTGTTCACCGCCGGAAAGTTGAGTCGGAATTTGATTAGACAAATCGATAATTTTAAGCTCCTGCAAAATACTTTTGGCCTGTTTCGTCGCCTCATACTCTTTCTCCCCCTCAACAATAAGAGGCAAAGCGACATTTTCAACAACATTCAATGATTTTATCCAATACGGCATTTGATAGATCATCCCAATCTTTTTCGCTCGAAACTTCGCCCGCGTATCATCATCCATATTGTAAATTTTACTGTCACGAACAATAACATCACCTTTTGTGGGTTTGTCCAAACCTAAAATAACATTAAACAAAGTGGATTTTCCGCAACCAGAGGGACCGTATAACACAACAAAATCTGTGGCATGGATGTCCAAATTAATCTTTTTGAGTGCTAAAATAGTATTTTTACCAACGATAAAATTTCTGTAAACATCTTTGACTGATATTACTATCTCATGTTGTTTTGTTGTTTCAATCATTTTTTATCACCCATTATAAACATTATTGAAACACCAACTATTTTATTAAAATTTTGGCCCAACCAAACAGGCTATTTAGAGTCTTAAGGATAATGCTAAATACAGATTGAGTAATTTCACCAGAAATCACAGTTTGGTCGGAACTAATCGTTGTATTCCCTGCTTTGTCCGAGCAATTAATTCTGAAGTGATAAGGATTTTGCGGTTTTAGATCGGAAACGACTGACAAATGATTAGTCTCAAATATCCCATCATTTGTAGCCTTACCGCTATAATTTTCTCCTGAGATACCTTCACCATATTCAATCGAACATTCTGCCGATTCATCAGTTGTATAGCCAACAGTAATTTGGGCAATATCATTTTTACCTGAACCAACATTGGATGATTCCGTAGAAATATTGTCAACCTTTGGTGGTCGGGTATCAATCGGCGTAGTAAATGTAATTGTGTCTGATTTTGTAGTATTACCGTATTGATCGGTACCTGTGGCAAATAATTCATAAATGCTGTTATCAGCCAGATTGTCAATAGTTATTTCATGTTCTTTAATTTTATCTGAAAGAGAAATCTCTTTTCTGGCCTCGCCCTTTTGGTTGTAAAAGATCGATGATGTGGTTTCAATATTAGTGCTCCAATTTACCTTTAGGCCGGTAGCGGCTTTGTCTGTCAAAGACTGGACTCTTATACCAGAGATTAATGGTAGCGGAGGGGTTGAGTATGTAAGACCGGTAGAAAATTCCGAGCCATCAAATGTTTGTGCCTTAATTCGAAGTTGATAATTGGTCCCAGCCAACAAGTTGTCTAGGTTGTAACTAAAACTTGTCGCATAGCCGGGTAATTCTATGGTGTAATCATAGCTACCGAGGCCGTATTCAATCGAGCAAGTGGCTTGATAATTTGTCTGCCAAGAAATCAATGCGTTGGTCATCGAAATAATTTGGGCATTAAGATTGGTAATTTGCGGCGTATTAGTGGTGTTTGTTTCATACCAGCCACTTTCACCAACATTGCCATTTTGATCACTCCAAGTTAATTTGTAACGATATTGCTTCTCACTTTTCAATCCAACAACTTGAACATTATGAGAGACAGAGTAACTATTTTTTCCCTGTTCGGAAACATAAGTATTGCCGTCGTATACTTGGACAAAACCGGTGGTGGCTTTCGAAGAAGTCCAATCAACTATAATCGATGACGGGCCCGCAGTAACAGTTGGACCATCAACAATCGATATCAACCCCGTAACACAAAATACACCCGGAATCCAATTCGAGACATTGCCGGCGTTATCTTTGGTCCGGATATAAATTACATTGTCTTCATCCTGATAGGGGTTAACAGTCACTTCGGTTTCGGTTGTAGCGCTAACCGTGCCTGAAGAAGAAAGTTTGTAATCGTAGCCGTAAGTATCAGATTTTCCAAGCCCAACACCATCGGGTAACCTATCTGAAGCCGCCGGCCAAGAAAAAGTGAAATTCGTTTGTGTTGAACAACCAGCCGGAGAAACATTGGCATAAGCAAGAGGGTCAGGAAGAGTGGTATCATATTTATAGATAAAGAGTGAAGGGTCGGATGGATCTAAGTGAGCAATATTACCGGCAGCATCAACCGTTTCAACCCGAAAATAGTAAGTTTTACCATCTTCCAAAACCGTTGAATCGGTAGCAACGGTAAATTCACGATTGGTTTGATAATGAATTCCGCTGCCACCAAGCTCCGTTGCTATCCCTCTGGTAGTGTATGGATCGGAGTCTGCTGTCGTTCCAAAATATACATAGTAACCGGTGATGGTGGTAGTAACCTCACCTTCGTTGGCATTATCGGAGGGCTCATCCCAAACAAGATCTACCGCTGGGTAATTATACCAGTTGTTGGAAGTCAAGGTTGTCTCCCCACCATTTTGGTTTTTGGCTGTAACCAAAGTTGGATTATTCGGAGCAGCTGTATCCCAAATATAGGTGGTCGTCAACGAATCAAGTTGCGGCTGTTGCAAACCATTGGAATAAAAATATAATTTCCATTTTAATACTTTCGGGTTGGACCCAACAGAATTAA
>CAZEVI010000030.1:0-7485 GCA_964515615.1 uncultured Candidatus Saccharibacteria bacterium
TGCTTGTGGCTTACACAACTTAAGAGTTGTCCACAGACAAGGTTTTTAAACAACTAACAGCTTATTTAAGGTTTGTTGTTAAAATTATTTATTTGGGTAATGAGTCTATGCAATTATTATATCATTTGCTATAATATATATGAAAAGAATTAATTAAGGAGGATCCATGCAAATTAAGGAGATGCTCAAAGGAGCAATCGAAGGGACCAGCGATGTCGCCAAAGATTTAATGGGGACAGCTGCCGATTTAATTAAGGAAGGCACCGCCGATATCGGTGAAGTTTTCGGTGCCGTTGTTGAATTGGGGGCAGAAGGAATAGGCGATGTTACTTCCGGGGTCAAAGATGTTTTTGTTGGTTCGGTCAAAGCGCTTGAAGAATCGGGCAAAACGACTGAAGAAGCAGTCGAAGAAGTAACATCTAAGGCAGCCTCAGCGGTTACCAACATTAGCAAAGAAGGTATGGAAGATGCCTCAAGCGCCGCTCAAAAAGGTATTGAAGAAGCGAAAGAAATCGTCAAAAAGCCAATTGAATAATATTTGCTTCAAAAAATACCCTGCAAAATCAGGGTATTTTTTTATTTAAAAAATAATCAAAAATTTGAATTTAATATTTTTCTGATGATATTTTTGGCCATTTATTTATAATAGGCCCAACCATTAATCCGAACGTCGACATATTCATGAATGTTAGATCGATAGGCAATTATTATATCTTTAAGATCGGAGAGTTGTTTTTTTGCATCTCTGGCAGTGTCGAATTTAACAAAAAAGCCACTATCGGTTTGAACATAGGGGTCAAAAGTTGTTTCCGTAATATAGTAACCGGTCGGATGGATATTGACTTCGGAGAAAAAGTCTCTATTTATCTTCTCGCTAAAATTAATAAAACTTTCTGATAATAAATGCTGTCCGACATGAACCGGCATATTTTTTCGATCAGCAATTCGAATTAAATCAGGAAATTCTGAATTTGAAACTTCCCTGCCAACAGTACCAGATTCGTCAACAAGGTAATATTTATCACCTGACTGCCAAATTATTTGTGGCTTTCGTTCTAAAATGACAATTTTTAAAGCATTTGGAATGCCGCGATAAATTGCTACATCACCGATTAATGGGTTGTTGGCGATAATTTTTTCTCGGGTATTTTTGATATTGAATCGAAAAATATTTTGCCCCAAATCAATATTTTTAGATATTCGGTCTGAGGAAACCAAAGAATTTCCTTCAATTATTATCTCTTTTATCTGAAAAAAACGGGAATAAAAAACAAACCAAAGTCCAAATACAATTAATATAAGCAGTCCAATGTTCCCCCAAAACTTCGCCGGCAGATTGATGATTGGATTAAAACTAAATTTTTCTTTTGGCGAAACAAAAACCCTGCCGGATCCTTGCGGTCGTGATTCTTTATTTCGATATTTGGAATAGGAATATTTTTCCGAAATCCGCACAAACCCTCCTTGAACTACAAATATACTAATTCGTCAAATTTGCCAAAGATCTGGATTTTATTAGTTTATTAGCTAAATTCATTAATTGGCAATTCTTACCATTTGCCAATATATTCAACTTCTTCATCCAGATTAGTTCGAAATTCGCCACGAACAGCGTCCTTCATCTGCCCAGCCAGTCTTCGAATATCATCAGCAGTAGCTTTATTTTTGTTAACGACAAAATTGGCATGAATTTTAGAAACTATAGCATCACCCACTCTAATTCTTTTGGCACCTGATCGATCAAGCAAAAAACCGGCGGCTTGTTCTTTTCCAGCTCCCGGATTTTTGAAAAAACAGCCGGCGCTTTTAACCCCCAAAGGTTGAGACGTTTTTTTAGTTTTTAGATTTTCTCTCATTTTTCGAAGAATTACATCTTTTCGACTTTGACAAAGTTGCAATTTCACCGATAAAATTATCGGATTATTTTCATTTGGATGTAATTTGTTAAATTCTTTTAATTTAGAGCTTCGCTTTGTAAAATCAAACCATTTGGCAGTGTGACGAATAATTTTTGATTCTCGATTATTATCACCCGGAATTACCAAAGTTGCTGATTTTACAAAATCCCCAATCGAATGACCAAATGCTCCAGCATTGCCATAAACCGCGCCACCGATAGTCCCCGGAATTCCGTAAAGAAATTCCAATCCGCCAAAATCACGGGATGCTGCATCCATTAACAATCGACCAATCTCGACCCCAGAACCGACAATTACTTCGGCGCTGTCACTGGAAAAAACAATATCTTTGACTTCGTTTTTTATCACCACCCCAGGAAATCCCATATCGGAAACAACGATATTATATCCTCCGCCCAAAACAAAATAAGGGATCTCTTTCCGTGACAAAAAAGATATCGCTCCAACCAAATCGTCAACTCTTTCGGCTCGATAAAAATAATCGGCGACACCACCAACTCCAAGCGATGTAAAATCACGTAAAAGAACATTTTCTTCAAGTCGATCACCAAAATTTTCTTTTAACTCTGCCGTGTTTATCATAATTTTTTTCGGATAGTGAATTTAGTGAATAAATTCGAATTTGATTATTCGAATTTTTAATTTTTTTGTTTATTATTTAAATAATCATCAGCAATTTTATAAACCGGAGGAATCCCAACTGTTACTAAAACCCAATCGCTAGTTAAATTATCTTCCAAATAATTAACTATTTTTTTATCATCATTAAGAAATTTCGCCTTACCTTTTACGTCGTTGTTAATCAAATTAACAATATCACGACCGGAAACGTCTAATTTTGTATCGCGACCGGGAACAAAAAATATTTCTTTAATAATAACTTTATCGGCATTGACAAAAGCGCCGGGAAATTTATCAAGAAAAACTTTTGTCCTTTTATATTGATGAGGCCAAAAAACCGTCATAATTTTTTTATTCGGATATTTTTCTTTTACTCCGGAAAGAAGAGCGGCAATTTCCGTCGGATGATGACCATAGTCGTCAATTACAAAAACACCGTTTTTTTCACCCTTAATTTGAAACCGACGATTAGCACCACGAAAATTTTTAACTGCTTGCTCGACAATTTCCGAATTGATGTTTAATTCCGCCGCAACTGCAATTGTCGCTAAAGTATTTCGCCGATTATGATCTCCTGGAAGAAACAATTTGAATGGCAAATTATTAACATCGTTAGTCTTATCCAAACCGTATTTTATGATTTTTATCTTATCACTTTTTATCTGTCCAACAGCATCCAACGCGTTTTTATCATCACCACAAACGATAATTTTACCACCATTAACAGTTTGGGAAGCAAACTTTGCAAATGTCGCTTCAATATCCGGAAGCCCGCCGGGATAATGATCCAAATGTTCTTCTTCAATATTTGTGATAACAGTAATGGCGGGAAGAAGATACAAAAAATTTCTGTCATATTCGCAAGCTTCGACTACCGCCCATTTCCCTTCCCCAAAGCGAACTGTACCACCTAAATTGGCAACTTCTTCACCGACGATAACTAACGGATCAAGGCCGGCTTTAATTAATGCTAAACCAATCATTGAAGTTGTTGTCGTTTTTCCGTGAGTTCCGGAAATTGCGATTACATTATAATCTTTCACAATGTCAGCCAGCATTTCTCCACGTTTTATCAGTTTGATATTTTTTTTCTTCGCCGCTTCAATCTCAACCCAACCGGCTGATTCAGGCGTTACCGCTGATGTATAAACAACAGCATCAATGCCGTCAATAATATTTTTGGCGCTATGACCAGATAATTTCAAATCTGATCCACTAACTTTGTTCCCTTGCTTCCGTAAAATCTGGGCAATTGCCCTCATTGAAACACCAGAAATTCCGATTAAATGGTACCACATATTATTAAATTAAAAATAAAAAATATCAAGTTAATTCAGATACTTTGTCAATTCATTAAAAATAATTTTTTCTCCGCCGAATTTGACAGATTTGGACAAATTTTCCGCCAACTCTTTTTTTCGTTTTTCAGATGACAAGATTTTCGAAATTGATGAATAAAGAATTGTTGGCGACAGGTCTTTTTCTTCAATCATTACCGTAGCATTTTTATTGGCAAAATATTTGGCGTTGGCTTTCTGATGATCCAAGCTGGCGTAAGGATATGGTATCAAAATTGTTGCTTTTTGAAAAGCCGCATATTCGAAGATTGAAGAAGATGCTCGGGAAACAATTAGGTCAGCATCGATAATTGATCGAAAAACGTTTTCAATAAATGTCATCGGCTGATAATTATTTTGGATATCCAGTGGCAGTTCCTTTTTCTTTTCTTCAGCAACTTTAATGTCTTGATTTCCAGTCTGATGAACAATTTGATATCCAGATGATAATTCTTTTATCGAGGCAAAAATCAGTTCGTTAATTTTGTGGGCGCCTTGACTTCCGCCAAGAATCAAGATTTTTGGTAAGATATTTTGTTGCTGGCGAATATTTTTTGCCGAATATTCCGGACGTAATATCGGTCCGGAGTATTTAATGTTTTTTATCGGCAAATGATAAATTTCCACTGGATAACTGACAAAAGTTTTCTTGGCAAATTTAGAAATATATTTATTGCTTCGGCCAATAATTGCGTCTGATTCGTGAATAATAACCGGGCAAAACAAGATTCTGGCCGCTAGGGCCATAGGAATTGTGGCGTAATTTCCTTTGAGAAAAATCACTTGCGGACGAAATTTTAGAATGTAATATTTGCACTGCACCAAACCAATAATTGATTTGCAAAAAGCAGTAACTTTTGAAAACGGTGATCCAAATTGTGATTTTCCGGCAACAATTTTTAAGTAACGACTGTTTTTTAGTTTTGAATAGAATTTTTTTTCAATCTCCGAGCCAACGCCAAAAACAAAAACTTCAATATTTTTTTCTTTTTCAAGTTCTTCAGCCAATGTAAAAACCGGCACGACATGACCGCCAGTATCCGCCCCGACCAAAAATATTCTTTTATTTTTCATAATTTTCTTCTGTTATATTAATTTGTATTGTGAAGTGTGAATTGTAATTAGATGATATAAATTTCTTTTCGTCATCCTTTACTCTTCAATCACTCAGTTGCATATTTGGAAATATTTAGGAGTATGCCAACCGCCGCCAGAAAAGCGATCAACGAAGTTCCGCCATAACTGATAAACGGTAACGGCACGCCAGTCAGTGGCAACAGTGCCATCATTGCAGCCAAGTTCACAAATGCTTGCCAAATTATCCAAGTAGTAATCCCAACGGCCACTAGCTGTGAAAACGAATCAGGCGCCCGACGAGCGATTGTGTATCCACGATAAGCGATTAAAGCATAAACGATAATAACTGCACTCGCCCGCAAAAAACCTAACTCCTCGGCAATAATCGGAAAAATCGAATCGGTTTGAGCTTCTGGCAAATATAAATATTTTTGTCGCGACTGACCAAACCCTAAACCCCAAAGTCCGCCGGAACCAATAGCGATTAATGCGTTGCGAATGTGATAACTGGTTGAAAGCGAACCAGAATTTGGATTCAAAAATGCCGTCAGACGTTGCATTCTATAAGGCTCAATTTTAATTGCCAACCAAACTAGAAAAACTCCTAACGTTCCGCCGATTGCCAAATTGGAAAGTTTGGCACCGGCAGCAAAAAATATTGATGCGGCAATTATTAAAATTACACTTAAAGTTCCCAAATCTTTTTGAACCAACATCATCAGCGACACACCGCCAACAAAAACCAAAAAAGATAAAAACGATTTATCGATATCGCCCGATTCTTTTTTGCTCGCGAGCCAGCCAGAGAGATAAATTATCATTGAAAGTTTTGCAAATTCAGACGGCTGAAAACCAAGACCAAATAAATTGATCCACCGAGAGCCGCTTTCGCCGCGAAAAAGAAAAACTGACCCCAGCAAAATTATTGTTACCCAAAGCATTGTTTCGGCATGTTTTTGCCAATATTTATAATCTATTGATTGAAAAATTGCCCAGATAACCAGTCCAATCCCTAATGAAATTAACTGGCGGATTAGATAATATTTGTCACTCGCTTGGTTTGTAACCTGCAACGAAAGATATTTTGAAACCGAATAAATCATAATCAAACCAAATACCGCTAAAACAAAAACCAAAATCATCAGAAAATAATCGGCGGTTTTTCTTTTTTTGTATGATGAATTAATGGGCATAATTAAAAACAAAAATTAAATAGAAAATAATAAGTTAAAATTGAAAGATGCTTATTTATTTTGCGTCAACGTTGTCGTTTTAATAAAATGATTTTCAGTTTTAGATTTAAAGTCCAGCAACCACTCTCTTAAATTTTTCGCCTCTGTCTTTGTAATTTTTAAACAAGTCAAACGAAGCGCAAGCCGGCGAAAACAGAATCACTCCGCCATTTTCTGTAGTTTTAAATGCATTTTCAGCAATTTCTTGAATATCTCTTCCTCCATTTAATATATTAATTTTGGCATTTTCTTCTTCGAGAATTTTGCGAATTTTTGGACCCTCGACTCCGATCAGTAAAATATTTTTTACTGATGATGATTTAATAGTTTTTGCCAATTCGGAAAAATCAGCGCCTTTAGACGATCCGCCGAGAATTAAAGTTATTGGCTCGGAAAACGATTTTATAGCAGCGATTGTCGGTATCGGATTAGTTGAAAACGAATCGTTGTAAATCTTTATACCGTCAATCTCTCGAACAAGTTCCAGCCGGTGAGGAAGTCCTTGAAAATCTTTAACAGTGCCACTGATGTTTTCAATCGGAATTTGTAAAATTTTGCCAACAATTGAGGCGGCGGCGATATTTTCCAAATTATGCCGGCCAATAAGCTTAATTTTGCCTTCACTACAAACTTTTTCTTTTTGTCCGATTGTTAAAAAGACCTCGCCTTTTTCACTGACAAATGCTCCTTGATCAACTTCTTCTTTTGATGAAAAATAATACTTTTTGGCTTTGCCAAATTTGGCCACCTTTCGCAATTCCGGATAATCCCAATTGATAATCGCAAAATTATCTGGGTTTTGATATTTTAATATCGAATATTTTGCTGACCGGTATTCTTCGAGCGATTTATGATAATCTAGGTGATCCTGATCCAAATTAACAATAACAGCGATATTTGGCGAAGATTTCATATCTTGTGACTGAAAACTTGAAAGTTCAAAAATTACAATGTCGCGTGGTTTAACATCTTCGATAATTTGAAATGCCGGAATTCCGATATTTCCGGCGAGATAAACATTTTCGAAGTTCGATTTATGAGTGATGAGTCCCGGAATTTTTTCAGAATTTGAGATTTGGAATTTCTGATTTGTTTGATTATTATTTCCTGTTTCTTGAATATTCCGCTTGACAATTTCATAAATCAGCGATGCGGTCGTTCCCTTCCCTTTCGTTCCGGTAACACCGATAATTTTTGCCGGGCAAAGTTCAAAGAAAAGCTTTGTTGAAGATGTAATCTCAACGCCCATTTTTTCCGCTTTTTGAATCTCCGGTGCCAGATAAGGAATTCCCGTCGTTC
>CAZEVI010000031.1:0-7326 GCA_964515615.1 uncultured Candidatus Saccharibacteria bacterium
ATCGCCGGCCGAAAAAGCCGGAATCAAAGTCAAAGATATTGTTTTACAAATTGACGGGACATCGACGGCAACAATGACTCTTGATCAAGCGGTGAATAAAATTCGTGGAATTGCCGGTACCAGTGTTAAATTGCAAGTCCAACATTCCGGATCCAGCCAGCCGGTTGAAATTAGTGTTACCAGAGAAAAAATTGATGTTCCGAGCGTTACTTATAAATTGATAAACGTTAACAACAAAAAAATCGTCATAATTTCAATCAGCCAATTTGGCGATAGCACTAATTCACTTTTGGAAAAGTACGCCAATCAGGCAATTAGCGATAGGGCAACCGGCATAATTCTCGATTTGCGCAACAATCCGGGAGGATATCTGGATAGCTCGGTTTTTGCTGCCGGAATATTTTTGCCAAATGACAAATTGGTTGTTAGCGAGGTTGACAAAGATGGTCAAAAACAGGAGTATAAAACTAGCGGGAACCCGATTCTAAAAGATTCGCCGCTTGTGGTTTTGGTAAATGGCGGTAGCGCATCGGCAGCCGAAATACTAACCGGCGCTGTTCAAGATAATAAACGCGGTGAAATTATCGGCGAACAAACTTTTGGAAAAGGTAGCGTTCAGCAATTGGTATCGCTACCGGGCGGATCGTCGCTAAAAGTTACTATTGCCAACTGGCTGACTCCGAACGGTTCGGAAATTAACAAAGTTGGGATTAAACCAGATATCATTGTGCCTTTATCTGAATCCGATCAAAGCGCCAGCAAAGACCCTCAGCTTGATCGAGCAAAAACGGAGGTTGTAAAATAATTCAAACAGGACAGATTAGTCCAATTTGACCAATTGGGTTAATTTCATTAGAGGAGCTTTATTATGAAAGTAATTTTAACTGCCGATGTCAAAAATATCGGCCAAAAAGGAGACAAAAAAAAAGTTAAGCCCGGTTTTGCCAGGAATTTTCTTTTGCCTCGGGGTTTGGCGGTTACGGCTGAATCGGTCAGAGCCAAAGAAATTATCTCTGCCGAGGAGATGAAAAAACAGGAAAAAGTACAAAAAGATGAAAATATTGACAAAATTATAACTCAAAATAAAGATTTAGAAATTTCCTTTCGACAAACCGCATCAGAGGAAGGGAAGCTTTTTGGCAGTGTAACGGCAAAAGAAATAAAGGAGGCGGTTAAGAAGAAAATTGGAATTAAAGTTGATTCCATTGAACCGAACTCAGCGATAAAAGAAATCGGCGATCATCAAATTATCGTAAAATTCAAAGGTGGGGAAACGCTTCAAATTACCACTAAAATCTCCGGGTCCAAATCAAAGAAAAAGTAGAAAAAAAAATTCAAATAGAGTAAAATAATATCAGAGTGTTTTTCTTCGCTCGGATTTGTTTGTTGGTGTAAATCGATTTAAACAAATATGAGTTTCGAAGATAAAAAGATAATTTTTTGGAGGGGCAGAGTGGCAGATCAATCGGCCGGTTCGCCTTGGGATGAGTCGTTGCCGGAAAATATAAATAATAAAAAACCAGTACCAACAGTGTTTGGCGATCTTGATGTAAATAAGCAACCGGCAAATAATACTGCCAACAACAATTCTGACATGTCAAACAATGATGACAAACCCGTTCCTGATGCTGGTCAAAAATCACTAAATGTGCCAACAGATAGCGGAGAAGAAGTTGGAGCAAGGATAACTATTTCAAACCCAAAGCCGGCTTCGGCTGTTGACAATCCAGCTGGCTCGGTTGCACCTCTATCACCAATAAATCCAGCAGTTCAATCTACAGATTCGACTAAACCCTCGTCTCAAAGTACCAACGTTCCGGTATCAAACCAAAAATCGGCGGAACCAAAAGTAAATCCGGCAGATTTTTGGCGGTCGGTCTATGAGAATGCCGATCAACAACCAGCCAGCCAAACTTCGGCGGCAGCGCAATCTCAAATTGTTCAAAGCTCAATTTCCCCCAATCCGACCAGCCAAAACCCAACTCAGCCAAAACCTCAGCCAAGTATTCCAACAACTCCAACTGCTCCGCCGCAGTCATCAACATTTGCCATTTCGCCAACATCCAATACTCAAAATTCATCGGCTCAAACCAAACCGGCGGCTCAATCACTGCCATTGCCTTCTCAGGTTCCACTAAAACCAGCATCAGGCGCGACCCAAACGCAACCTGCTCCGGCGGTTATCCCAATGAAAAAATCGTCAAAATTAACATCAATTATTTGGGCGGCAGTTTTGGGGATAATTATTCTTTTTGCCGGCGGCATTTTTCTGACCGAAGAAGGGATAATCTCTGTCGGTTTGGAAAAGGTTTACGGCTTTGCCCATTTAGAATTAATTTGGAAAGGCCTGCCGGCCAATGCTGAAAATGCTTTTGTTATGTCGGCAGCTAAAATGCAATCGGAAAAGAGCTTTAAAGTTTCCGGAAGTGCGACGGCAACTGTCAATAAAGGGGTCAAATCAAATATTATCTCGCCAATAGTTTCGGCGGCGGTATTTCCGATTATCGCTTTGAAAGACGAACAGGTCGGTTCAAAAATTAGCACTATTTTAGCGGCTGCCGACAATCAGGCATCTTCATCGGCAAATCCGCTTTTTCAAGATGATTCAACCTCCCAGTCATCAACAAACGCAAATATGGCGACGGTCGAGGAGCTGACAACCAATATCGGCGCTCAAATTAGCGATTCTGTCAGCGGTGCCGACATCAATATTAAATCAAGCAAAAGTTCTAATTCAGAGATTCAACTGTTGTATTCCGCTCAAAAATTATATCTAAAATCATCATCAAATATTGTTTATGACGATCAGGCCAAAGGTGGTTGGATTGTCTATAATCTTAATAATTTAGGGTCGGAAAGTCCGGGTGCGTCATTCTGGGGTAGCAATTTTTCCGGATCGAATTTTTCAATTATCGGCAGTCGGCAAACGAGTGAAACTATAAATGGAGTTCGCTGTTTCCATTATGTTGGGACGGCAAATATTGGCGATGTTCTAAACAACTTTGGTCTAAATAACTCGAGCGTTTCGACTCTCGATCTTGAATATTGGCTTGGTGCCAAAGATCATTTAATCCATCGCCTAATAATGAAAATTATCCCCGGCAGTTCGTCGGCAATTACTAGAATTGATATTGCGCTCGACTTTTCCGATTATGGCAATGATTCAAGCGACTACATTATTCCGGCAACTTCAACTCCGGCCTCGGGTTCAACTTCAATCGGCAACGGCGGCGGGCCTTCTGTCGCTCAAACAAGAGACAGCCAAAGAAAAATTGACTTAGCATCGATTGCTAAAGCGTTGGAAAGTTATCATGCAAAAGAAAATAAATATCCTAAAGTTAGCGGAACGGAAAAAATATCCAACAGTTCCGGTGTACTTTATTCCGCTTTGGTGCCAACCTATATTTCCAAGTTGCCACTTGACCCGAACGATCCAATCAACTATTATGGATACGAGTCAGACGGAACAACTTATAAATTATCTTCTGTTCTAGAAGATAAAACTGACACCAGTGGAACTCAAGTTGGTGGTAACTACTTGTATTTTTTGTCAAGTTTGCAACAATAAGATAAAGGAGCAATATGGCAATTCTATGGATTTTAATAGCGGTAGTAGTAATTTTAGTTTTTATTATCGCCGCAATTTTTAATCGTTTGGTTAATTTGAAAAACCGTAGTGAAGAAGCTTGGAGTGATATTGATGTACAGCTAAAACGCCGACATGATTTAATCCCGAATTTGGTCGAAACTGTCAAAGGTTATGCCAAGCACGAAAAAGAGTTATTTGAAAAAGTTACCGAAGTCAGAGCGGCGGCAATTTCATCAAAAGGAATAGCTGATAAAGCCAAAGCTGAAAATCAGATTACCGAAGCATTAAAATCGGTTTTTGCCGTGGCTGAAAATTATCCAAATTTGAAAGCCAATGAAAATTTTGTTGAACTACAACGCGAAATTACTGACACCGAAGATAAAATTCAAGCGGCCCGCCGGTTTTACAATGGCAATGTCCGCGACCTAAATATTGCAATCGAAAGTTTTCCATCAAACATTATCGCCAATATGTTTAGTTACAAAAAGAAAGAGTTGTTTGAGCTCGATGATGTTGAGGAGCGTAAAAACATTGAAGTAAAGTTTTAAAATTATTAATAATTTTCCTTACGAATCTACAAACGAATCCAAGAACGAAATTACTAATAAATTCTTATTCGTAGTATCGTCTAGATTAGTAAATTGGTAAGGACTGAAGGGAGAATTTTATGCCAGAGGAGAAAAAGGGTTCGAATGAGGAAAATAACATGGCAATGCTGGCACACATTTTGGGGATTGTTATTAGCGTAATTGGCCCATTAGTAATTTATTTGACGGTTAAAGATAAACCGTTTGCCACTTCGCAAGCTAAGGAAGCACTTAACTTTCAGATTACGGTTTTAATTGCTTGGGTCGCGTGCGCAATTCTGTCATTTATTGGTATTGGCTTCATTTTGTATCCGGCTGTTTGGATTTTAAATTTGGTTTTCTGCATTACCGCCGCAATGGCTGCCAGCAAGGGCGAGGCTTACAAATATCCTTTCGCAATTCGATTAGTAAATTAATTATTTGGAGGTCAAATTGACCGCTAAACAGAAAATTATCGCGCTTTTATCGTATTTGGCTGTGTTACTTTTTATCCCACTCAATTTTTTTCGGAAAGATGAATTTGCTCATTATCATGCTAAACAGGGAGTGGTAATGTTCGTTTTAGCAATCGCCATTGCCTTTACTTTCTGGATTCCGGTTGCTGGCTGGGTTTTTCTCTTGGCTTATTTAGTAATTTGGGTAACGGCAATCATTAACGTTCTGAGCGGAAAGTGCGAGCCGGTGCCAGTTGTTGGCCGAATCGCTGAGAGATTGTCAATTTAATAAAGACAAAAATATTATAAAATATTCCGTGGCATTGTTGCGGGGTATTTATTTTTAAAATTATGGTAAATATTGATTAAAATTGTCGATCCCAACTCGAATAAAAATGTAGTCATTTGGTGTAGGGGCACATTCGATTGAAAAAATATTTCAAAAAAGCTAGAATTAGTTTAGCTTTCATTTGGGAAGTCCAAAATAAACACCACCACAATTAGTTGTTTTTATAAAATTATTAATTTGGCAGTAATTAATGACCACATATGATCGAATCGGGTCAAATAGACGAAAAACCGTTTTTTATATCGGTGTTTTTCTAATTTTCATCATTGGTCTCGGATATTTATTTTCCTATATTTACAATTCGCCGGGAATTTTGATTATTGCCGTTATTATTGCCGTTTTGCAAGCTCTGGCCAGTTATTTTTGGGGTGACTCGATTGCTTTGTATTTAACACATGCCAATAAAGTTGAGAAGGCCGATAATCCAGAACTGTATCGAATTGTCGAAAATTTGGCGATTACTGCCGGCATTCCGGCACCGAAAATCTATCTAATTAACGATTCATCGCCGAACGCTTTTGCTACCGGCCGCGATCCACAACATTCATCCGTCGCCGTTACCTCTGGACTTTTAGAAATTATGGATAAAGGTGAATTCGAAGGCGTAATTGCCCATGAGCTTTCGCATATTGGAAATCGTGATTCGCTTTTGATGGTGGTGGTCGTTGTTCTAGTTGGTGTGGTGGCAATTGCCTCCGATCTATTTTTCCGAATTGGTTTCTGGGGCGGTTTTGGCCGAAATCGAAATAGCGAAGGCGGAACTGGCGGAATCCTGCTATTGATTGGTATTATCCTAGCAATTTTGGCGCCGATCGCCGCGACTTTAATTCAGTTGGCAATTTCTCGAAAACGCGAATATTTGGCTGACGCCAATGGAGCATTATTAACGCGTTATCCGGAGGGTTTGGCCAGCGCACTTGAAAAAATATCCGAATATAAAAAACCGCTTCGCTATGCAAACGATGCTACAGCACTGCTTTTTATCGCCGATCCAACGAAAAAACGTTCTTGGTTTGCTGGTTTGTTTGATACTCATCCGCCAGTCAAAGATCGAATTAAAGCATTAGAAGAGATGGCAAGATGAAAAAATATCTTTTTCTGATCTGCCTTTTTGCGATTTTTAGCCTATTTATCAGTTTTCTCCTACACTCCTCTCGGTTTCAGAACCAGCGCTGATAAAATCCACGATTGGATTACAGCTCTAATTGTGGCATCAATTATTCTGGCAATTATCTATTTTGTTAAATCCGCAGCCAAGTTCGCTAAAACCATTTCGATAATAGCCCTGACATTAATTACTCTGTTTGCACTCGCAACCGGCTGGGAAATAATCACTATGAATTTTCAACTTTTAGGGCTGTTGGAAAAAGTTTTGATCGGAACATTCCTGCTTTGGTTGTCGTATTTTAATTATCATCTTTCAAACAATTTGGAGGTTGTATGAAGCTAGAAGAGTATCAAAAGTTGGTTCATCGCACGGCTGGTAATATGACGAACGACGATGACAAACAAATAATGAACTGGGGATTGGGAATTGCCGGAGAGGCAGGTGATGTTGCAGGCTGTATCAAACCGTTGGTCATAAGAACGATCAGATTGCAGACACAAGGGAAAATTTAGGAGACACAATGTGGTACATTGCTGAAATTTGCAATTTTTATGGCTGGGATCTAAATGAAATTCTTGAAGAGAACATTGAAAAATTGAGGAAGCGCTATCCGTATGGTTTTAGTTTTGAGCACGCAAGGCGTAGTGGGGAGCGAGTTGATTGGAATGAAAATAATTAACTTATAAATATGGCTTTTGAGAGACAAGATGTTGGACAAAAACCCGATTTGGAAGAGCTAAAAAAACAGCTTACGAATTTGGTTGGTAAAGAGTTGGCAAAAGAAAAAACTGACCCTCATTTAATTTATTCGCTGGTTAAAGATCGAGTCGGGATTGAAAATATTGATGACAATATGCTGAATTTTGCAATTAATTCGGCATTCGATCAAATTAACAAAGCCAAACTGGCAGAAAAGCCGTTGTCTGGCGTTGATTTCGATCGCCAAGTTGATCTGGTGGTAAATTGGGCGCTAATAAAGATCAAGCGGGGCAGTGATTCAGAGATCGGCCAAATTGACAGTGGTAAGATTAAAGACATCGATTACGGAACTGGCGGTGATAATATTATACTCAAAGATTTTAAAATCCGCTAAACTCAATTTTTATTCAGCTGGTGAGTATGAAGCAATAACTTTATGGGCTAAATTTTTGGCGGTATCTTTGGAGATATTACCGTATTTTTCATTTACTGAAGTGCCATTTCCGGCTTAATATCACTTTTTAGGTGATTTTTTTGTTAATTTCCTAATATATGTTCAA
>CAZEVI010000032.1:0-7002 GCA_964515615.1 uncultured Candidatus Saccharibacteria bacterium
GCATGTGTTAGGCGCACTGCCAACGTTAATCCTGAGCCAGGATCAAACTCTCAAAAAATGTTGTGCATTACTGCACTTATTTTTGAGCATTGATTAGCTCTAAAATAAATTCAAAAAAAATTCTCTCTCCGATATAAAATCGGAGGGAATTGACGACGAAAATTACCACTATTTAGCTGTTAAAGAACTCTTGCAACAATTGAAAGACAACACAAGGTTGTTTCAACCTTGAAGCAACTTATGTTTGAACTATTCAATTGTATGCCTTTGTGATTTGAGTATAAACAATCTTTTTTAAAAAGTCAACAGTTCGAAAATTGCTTTTTAGAGAGCAGAAAACATCGCCAACAATTTTGGAAAAGAAATTTCGAGAAAAATGATTGATTTTTTTGTTTATAATGAAAGTAGAGAAACTACCTATGGGAGGCGGTAAAATGACATACGAACTAGTTGATTCAGGAATTTTTAATCTTGATGGACAAAAGGAATTTTGTCTTCATCCCAAAAGCAAAAATGACTCTGACGATGAGGAATGTGGAAGCGACAATTTCGTACAACAAAATTGTGATCAATTAATTTTGCACCACCACCCAATCTAACCAATCTAAGAACCCCACCGGGCCAAATGGTCCGGCCTTTTTTATCTCTACTTCCCATCCACTCACCAGTTCGCTTCAAAAGAGGACAACTCGAGACGCGAGATGCCAATGAAATTATTTATATCCACTTTCCGTTTTCTTGAACAATTTTTCCATCGAGAACGATTTTCGCCCTTTTCATATCCTTAATAATATCCCAGTGGATTGCCGAGTCATTGCCGCCACCATTTTCTTTGTAGGCCATACCGAGCGCCAAATGAATTGTGCCGCCGATTTTTTCATCAAATAACAAATTTTTTGTAAATTTTTTAATTTTTGGATTTAGCCCAATTCCAAATTCGCCAATATATGACGAGTTTTTGTCGGTTTCGAGCATCTGTTTAAGAAAATTTTGGTTTTTCGATGCAGAGTATTTGATCACTTTACCTTTCTTGAATTCCAGATAAATATCCATTACCTCCTTGCCCGATTCAATCGCCGGATAGTCAAATTTAATCCAACCTTCAGCGCTTTCTCGCACCGGTGCCATAAAAATTTCACCGCAAGGAATATTGTCGCCGTCCAAATCATCTTTGGCCAATTTACCGTTAATATCAAATTGCAAATCCACTCTTCCACCTACGAGGTGTACATGGTGGCCTTTTTGAAATCGATGTAAAAAAAATTTAATCTTTATTCCCAATTTATCCCAATCCTGCAAACAAGCGCCAAAAACAAAATCTTCATAATCATTGATTGACATTTCAGCTTCTTGGGCCAACGCCAAACAAGGATACCCAACGGTTGAGCGGCGAATTTTTTCTCTTTCATTTACAATATAATTTGAAATCGGCTCGGTAATAATCTGTCGATCGGCAATTTTTTTTGGATCAACATTTGTCATCTCCCGCGTGTTACTTTCAGTATCGATCCCAATATAATACTGCGCATGTTTTACGGTGTAATCGAAAATATCCGGATAATTTTTAATGTGATGCTCTTCAGCGTATTTATAAAAAATCGGGCCAAGACCTGGTAGCGAAATACGTGTAATAGGGTGTGCTCCTGCTTCCAGAACCTCTTTATAGAGCACAACAATAAAATCTGCCGCTTCTGTCGAGCCGGAGATAATTACATTGGTGTTGTGTTTTACTTGTAAAAAATAATTCACAACCAACTTAGCAAGTCTAATTGTTTTTTGATCAACTGCCATTTAATTGAATGAGTCTGTGATGTTGTTTGCCAAAATTCACGAAACAGAACTTTGACGGATAACCACTTCTATTTGCTGTTTTATTATATAAATATTATTTGGTAGATGTAAATTCAAAAAAATAATATTTAGAACATCAGCACTTAAAAAACTACCAAAACTATATCACATTTTTTATTATTTATCCAAGTTATTCTAAAATGATTTAACAATAAAATACAACAAATAGTTGCGATCGCAACTATTTGTTGCAGTATTTGGAAATTATAATACGATGGCACCATGTACATAACATCGTAATAACTGACAAGACCAACAATGCCATTGTTTGTTTCACACAAGAAACAAAGAGTTTATTTCTTCAAAATCACTTTATCGACAATTCCATATTTTTTTGCCTCGTCGGCGGACATATAGAAATCACGATCCAAGTCTTTTTCAATTTGGCCTTCCGTTTTACCACTGTTTTTCGCCATTATTTTGACCAAATTTCTCTTGGTTTTTAGAATATGTTCAGCGGTAATAGCAATATCAGACGCCTGACCTTCCGTTCCACCGAGTGGCTGATGAATCATAATATCGGCATTTGGCAGAGCAAAACGCTTACCTTTTTCGCCGGCGGAAAGTACCCAAGCACCACCAGAAGCCGCCATCCCAACACAAACAGTTGAAACATCCGACTTGATATGATTCATTGTATCGATAATTGCCAAAGTTGAACTCACCGACCCACCGGGAGAATTAATATACATGCTAATATCTTTTTTTGGATTTTCTGATTCCAAAAATAAAAGCTGGGCGATAATTGTATTGGCTACGGCGTCGTCAATAGGGCCACCCAAAAATATTATTCGGTCTTTCAAAAGCCGCGAGTAAATATCATAGGCTCGTTCGCCAAATTCTGATTTTTCAATAACTGTTGGTACTAAATACGACATAGAAGTAACTCCTTCGAAGAATTTTATTTTAAAAATTTAAAATTTTAAAATAGTTTTTGATGTTCAAATATTTAAAACGCTTGAAATCGTTTTAAAATTTACGATTTAGAATTTAAAAAATTTCTACTGTCATTGTAAAGCAAACTTTACATTATTGTCAAGGGATCGGACAGTCAAGATTATTCAGCGTCGCCGACAATAAATTCCATCTCTTCTGATAACTCAAATTATTCTTCGTCAAAAAGTAAAGTCGCCGAGTAGATCATTATTACTAAAGCCAAAATTATCAAAGTAAAAACCGGCGAAGTTAAATCGGCAACCCCACCAACAAACAACGCCGGCAAACCGAGAGCAATGTTAATTAGCATTGCTGAAATTCCAAAAACCCGACCACGCATTTTGATATCGGAATTTAAATGAAGCAAGGTTTGTGATGAGATATAAACAAAAGCCGCCGATAAACCAAGAACAACCATTAAGACAACAGCAATTACAATAGCAAAACTCAAAAACGCATAGAGATTGTAAAGTGACAGCGTTAAAAGCGTAAATCCACAAATTACAAATCCGACAATAATAATTTTATTTTTCGGCCAATTTTTGTGTTTATTCAAAAGATATGAAGCAATTAACATCCCCACTCCGGCCGGGGCAATTAAAACCAAACCAGCTAGTTTAGCACTAATATTTACTGTTAATTCGGCAAACCCGGGTAGAACAACGATAAATGCTCCAAGCATTGCCCAACCGACAGCCAACTTTATCATCGATCCTAAAATATTTTGTTTATTGCGAATGTAGAAAATTCCTTCTTTTGTTGATTGCCAAACTGAGACAATGTTTTTTGCCAAATTAAAAATAGTCAGATTGCCGGCGCTCTCCTTTTTATCGTAATCAGACATTGAGTTAATTGAAAAAGCCGAGACCAAAAAAGCAATGGCTGCCAAAATAAAAAGCCATTTTGAACCGATAACCGCCAAAAGCGGTCCGGCAATTCCGTAGCCAATTATTAACGCACCATACAGAGTGGTAATATATACTGAGTTGGCTGCAATAATTTCATCTCGGTCAACTATTAACGGGATTGAAGACATCTCCGCCGGAGCAAAAAATTGAGTAATTGTCGCCATTAAGAAGATGATTTCCAAAATCGCCAAGGTATTATTTGCCGCCGGAATTAGCAACAAGGCAACCAAAAAACGCAGAATATTGGTATATATTAAAACTTTTTTGTAGCGGACTCTGTCAGTTAAAACTCCAGAAAACGGTCCAAAAATTACCGAAGGAATTGTAGTGGCAATCATTACCAAAGAGATTGTTGTCAGACTACCGGTTAAATCGTAAATATGTAAAATTAGAGCAAAAGTCAGCATGTTGGAAACCAACTGCGAAAGAACTTGTGCCGTCCAAATTCGAGAAAAATCTCGTTTGCCGAGAATTTTTAGAAAACCTGCTCGCATTTATTTCTTAATTATTTTCTACAAGATTGAAATATTACATTCTCTAAAATGAATATTATTTCTTCTCACCAGTTACTTTTTTAATAATTTTATCAAGAGCAATTCGTCCAGCCTGAGGATCTTTTTGATCAATTTTTTCCTCCTCAATAATTTTGCCAAGCAAAAATCCAATTTTAATGTTCTTTTCGGCAACCGCTTTCATATCTTTGCGCAAATCCGGCAAGGTTTTTTTAATGCTCTCCAAATACTTTTCCAATTTCATCCCTTTGCTTTCAATCTGTTTGGCCATATTTTCAACCATTCGGTCAATTTCCTGATCAATCAAGCCCTCAGGAACTTCAACTGAAAGGTACGGCAAAACTTTTTCGATTACTTCAGTTTCCGTCTCTTGTTGGACTTTGGCCTCAATTTCATCTTTCAGACTTTTACGAATTGCCTCGGTTAAATCAGCCACATTTTTATGGCCAAAATTTTCAGCAAACTTGTCATCGGCCTCCGGTAGATCAACTTTTTTTAGATCCACCAGTTCAACTTCGAATTCGGCTTTTTTGCCGGCAAAATCTTTGGCGTGATAATCTTTTGGGAAAGTAATGGTAAACTTTTTCTGATCACCTTTTTTCATCCCATCAATTTCTTTTTCAAAACCGGTAATTAGTGTATTTTCGCCCAAAATTAACGGGTGATTTTTAGCCGACATTGAATCTTGTTTGACTTTATTAATCGATCCTTGATAATTTATCTCTACTCGATCGCCGAATTTTGCCGGCCGATCGACTTCCGAGAATGTCGCTTTTTGCCGCCGCAAATGCGAAAGTATTTTTTTCACATCTTCTTCGGTGATTTTTGCCGGCTCTTTTTTCTTAATCGAAACTTTTGAGAAATCCTTAAGTTCAACTTTTGGCATTACCTCAATTTCAGCTTCAAAAACCAGACTAGACTCAATTTCCGAAGCTTCTAACCCCCAATTCGGATATTTGGAAATTGTAATTTTCGGCGCGCCAACCGGAATCAATTTTTCTTGCTGAATTGCCAAATAGTATTCCTGTTGAATAATGCTGTCCATCGATTCTGAAAGCAATTTGGCAATACCAACCGATTCTTCATTTAACTTTCTCGGTGCTTTCCCCGGTCGAAAACCGGAAATCTTGACTTCTTCAGTCAGTTTTTCATATGTCGATTTATAATATTTAATCAGTTCGCTCGGCTCAACAGTAACCGTTAGCTTAAATTTTCCCTTTTTCAAATCTTCCTTTTTAACTTTCATAAAGTCCTTTGATAAATTTTGATTAATAATTACCTTTTTACTTTAACAAAACTTGACGCTAAAAAAAAGAGGCGCTCACACGGAACGCCAATTAAGTAATTTTGCGCCGCTTTAAACCGACGTCTTTTCGGCAATAAGACCTCCAATTTTGTCAACAATTCCTTGGACAGTTACTTGGTCAAAAAATTCGTAATCGAGTTCGATTTCAAATTCTTCTTCCAATCTGGGCATCAGCTCTCCAGCGATTGCCAGAGAATCAAGAACCAAATCACAATAAATATTTGCATCTGGTTTTACAAATGATTCAGAAACGCCACAATCAATCAATATTTTTTTCACCTTGTCAAAAATATTTACCATTTTAACCACCTCCAGCGGAATGGGAATGATCGTCTGATTACAAAAATAGCATTTATTGCCACTATTTTCAAGTCCTTTAATTATTTTGTTTTTTTAGTAAACAATATTTGACCACCCCACCACAAAAAAAATGCCGCTTTGACAGCGACGGCATTTTAACAATAAAATTTATTCAATTTTTTATCTCTTCTTGAATTTGGCCGGTTTCCACTCTTTAATAGCTTTTTCGTAGGCTTCGTGGGTTCCGGTATCAAACCATTGACCTTGAAAAGAATAGCCGAAGAGTTTGCCTTCGTCTGCCAATTTCGGATAAACATCATATTCAACCATTGCCTTACCTTTTTTCGGAATGTAGTCGTCAATAATTTCCGGTTCCATAATCGCCATGCCGGAATTGATTAAGTTACTTGGCGCTTTACCTCTTTCCGGTTTTTCAATAAAACCGATAATTTTATTGCCATTCAAAAGGGCCACTCCATAACGGGACGGATCGGAAACAGTCGTTAGAGCAACGGTTGCCAAACCCCCATGCTCTTTGTGAAAATTCATAAAATCAGCTAAATCCAAGTGTGAAAGAATATCGCCCCAAACGATGAAAAACGACTCGGTTAAATATTTTTTCGCCAATCGCAATGGGCCGGCGGTTCCAAGCGGTTTTTTTTCGACAACATAATGGATATTTAATCCAAATTGATGGCCATCGCCAAAATACTCTTGAATCTTCTCACCTTTATAACCGATTGCCAAAATAATTTCGCTAATGCCAAAAGTTTTTAGCTGTTCCAAAACATGCAAAACCATCGGCTTCCCTTGAATCGGCAATAGCGCTTTTGGCAATTCATAAGTAAATGGTCGGAGACGAGTTCCTTCTCCACCAACTAAAACGATTGCTTTGTTAATTTTACCGATTCCCAAACCGGATTCAATTAAGTATTCTGTCGCGTGAGAGCGATTGCGAATTTTTTTGCCATCGATTATTGAATCGATCTTTTTAAATAAATCTTTGCGAATAGTAACCGTTAATTTTTCTCTTTCAATTGCCATAAAAACATCCTGTTTGTCATCCTGAACTTGATTCAGGGTCTAAATAATTGAGATTAGTGTCCATATCAAGTACGGACCAATGGCTAAAACATATCAATTTGATAATATCAGTAAAGCAAATTTTTGAAACAATTTCAACTACTTC
>CAZEVI010000033.1:0-6957 GCA_964515615.1 uncultured Candidatus Saccharibacteria bacterium
AGTCTAATATTTCTTTTTCAGCTCGAACAGAAGGGAGTTCCAAAGTTTGGATGCTCACTTTGCTCGAATAGACTGAAGATTAAACTATTTCTTTTCGTCGGTAAAAATCGCCCAAATACCAAGAACCGCCGCTACAACCAACCAAGATGATGCCGCCAACCAAACACTAACCGAAAGCGCATCAAACAATGCTAAAACTACTGCGATAACTGATGCCCAGAAAAGTACTGAAGCAAGAGCTTTACTTTTCATTCTTCCTCCCTGCTAAACACTAACTTAGAATTTTCAAGTTAATGTTTGTTAATTATTTCTTTTATTGTATCACATTATCAAACTCGTAAGATAAACTTCTTGTGTTTTTGTTAATATTTATCCATATGTCAGCCGCGAGAATTTTTATTCATCCGAGAGTTTGAATTTGTAAATTGAAACTAAAAGTGCAATCGCAATCCAAGCGACAATAATAACAGAATTTTTTGGCGTCAAAAAAGGCGAAGTTCCTTCAAGCATTACATTGCGGATAATCCGCAAAAGCGGCGACAGCGGCAAATATTGAACAAATGTGTACAACCATTTTGGTAATGAGTCGATTGGAAAAAACACTCCGGCCAAAAACATCATTGGAATTGTGATTGCCGTCGCCATCCCCTGCGCAGCATCGGCGGTTTTGGAAAACGAAGCAACAACAAATCCCAGAAGCTGAAAAAGAAAGGCGCCGACTAGGACAACTGGCAGCAAAATAAAAATATTTCCGTATATATGAGCGTCAAAAAGGTATTTACCAACCCCGAGAATAATAATTATTTGAATTAGGTTTATAACCAGTCGCGAAAAAACTTCCGCCAAAACAAATTTCCAGCTTTTTACCGGGGTGGTGGTAATCCTCTTCAAAATCTTGTCTTCGCGATATTTGGCCATTGAAACACCAAGGCCGATGACAGATGAATTCATTAACGCCAAACCGAGAACGCCGGCCAAAACAAAATCAAAATATGTCAAAGTGCGATTGCTAACCGGCTCAAGTGTTGAAGAAAAAATTGGCTCTGAATTTTGAATTTGATAGTTTACCGAAGTTAAATATTGGTTCACAATCCCCGACAAACTGGAATATACTTGACCGCCCGGATCATAGATAATTTCAACTTGTTTTGGCGCAGTTGGGCTGGTGGAACCAAAATTTTTCGGAATATATACTACCGCCGAAATTATACTTCGCTGAATTTCATCTTTGGCAGCCGGCAGGTCGCTTTCGGTTTGGATTTTAAAAACATCGGTTTTTTCCAAAGTCGTAACCAGCCCTTGGGAAATTTGGTTGTTTGATTTATCGATAACCGCGATTGTTCCGATGTTGGTATTTTTACCGAAAAACAAGCCAAAAATCGCTGTAAACATTAGCGGGAAAAAGAGTACCCAAAAAAGTGCTTGACGATTTCTAGCCAACATTTTCAAATCTGAAATAAATAATTTCCACATATTAATCCTTAATAGTTTTTCCGGTTAGTTCTATGAACAAATCCTCCAAAGTTGCTCGGCCGACAGTTAAACTTTCGGGGTTTATTGTCTGAACAGTTTTCAACGCTTTATTTAATTTTTCTTGTGTTTCTATCTTTAAAGTATATTTGTTTTCTTTGCCGAAAACATTTTCAACCTCTGAATATTTTTTTAGCTCGGATAGCTTTTGTTGGCTGATTTTTTTAACAATAAATGAGATTGAATAAGGAAAATGCGATTGCTCAATTAATTTATGAGTTTCGTCTAAAACCAAAATTTTGCCGGTTTCCATAATTGCTACCCGATCGCAAAGAATCTCTGCTTCTTCCATATAATAAGTTGCCAAAATGATTGTCTTGCCTTGATTTTTTATTTTGGAGATTAAATCCCACAAATTTCTTCGTGCTATCGGATCAAGACCGGTTGTTGGCTCATCCAAAAAAACCACTTCCGGATCGTTGACTAGGCTAGCGATGATTGAAAAACGCTGTTTTTGACCACCCGAGAGATTGCCAATTAGACTGGCTGATTTTTCTTCCAGACCGACCATCTTTAAAAGCTCTTTGGATGAGAGATTTTTTGAGTAAAAACTGGCAAACAGATCAAGAATTTCTTTAAGAGTCAAAAAATGATAATAAGCCGACGATTGCAATTGAACTCCGATTCGCTCTTTAATTGTATTTCGATCTTTAACAATATCGCAGTCGAGAACTTCAATTTTGCCCTTTGTCGGATGTCGAAGACCCTCAATCATCTCCAAAGTTGTAGTTTTACCAGCGCCGTTTTCACCCAAAAGACCAAAAATTTCCCCTTTTCTGACTTCAAAATAGATGTCATCTACGGCAATTAACTTGCCATATTTTTTGCTTAAATTTTCGACAGAAATTACATTCGCCATTTACAAATTGATATTAACATACACCGACAGCAAATTTCAACAAAAAAAATCACCACTGATTACTCGCTGGTGATTTTTTTGAAAGCTTAGTAGTTTCGGTTGAAACCACCGCGTCGATCATTGTCTCTGTCATTGCGTTCGACTTTTGGTCGAGCAACATTAACAACAATCTTGCGGCCGTCAACTTCTTGGCCATTCATTGCTTCAATTGCCTTCTGTGCTTGACCAGCATTGGCAGCTGTAACAAATCCAAAGCCTTTTGATCTGCCTTCGTTAAACTTGTCTGTAATAACAACTGCTTCTACAACTTCAACACCTTCAACTTCGGAGAAAACTTCACCGAGTTTAGCGTTGTCAACTGAGAAAGGCAGATTGCCAACATAGAGTTTGTTTCCTTCGGTCTGACTATCGTCTGATTTTGCCGGCTTTGCAGCTGGTGTTTCATCAGCGGTGTCATCCGAGACATCTTCTGTCGCTTCGTCAGCGACATCAGTCATGTCTTTGTCATCATCACTCATTCAATTCCTTTACCCAAAAACGGGTAGTCGTTGCGTTTAAAAACGCAACGAAATTACAAATTCGATCGACCCAAGTTGCATCCCCAATTTGCTTTTGAGTACCAATGTCCCTAAAACCAATAGAGTTTCCAACTTTCGTATGTAGTATAGCAAATCGACATTCAAAAGTCAACAGGCGAGGGCAAAAGAAAAAAGAATAGAATTTTTCATTATCAAAATGCAAGTGCTTTTTCTGCCACAGATGACATTAATTTTACACCAGAAAAATTACCGATTGTCCTTACGCCATCGAGTTTAATATTTGTACCACCAGAAGAAATTAGAATATTTTTCATAACTAAAATGTTATTTCAATTGATCTTTGAATTAAAAATAGCACAGTTTAAATTTCAGCCAAAGATTTTAAAAAAATCGCTCTAAAAGCAACAAAATTTTCATGGTTCCCGGATAGAGATCTCGGGCGTCTATTATTTTTTATCTAGAAAATCTTTAATTATATACTTTAAGCTAACTTTGCCTTTTGCAGTCTTGAAATATTTTTCACGCCTTTCGGCATCAATTTTTGATAAAATGCCCTTCAAAATAAATCAATCCAATTGGCAATCTTTTTGCGGTTGAAACATTTTTGCCAGATTGATGCTCTTTTACCCGACGTCTCAAATCATTGGTGCTTCCAATGTAAAATTTTCCATCTTTTTCGGACAAAAGAATGTAAACATAATAAAATTTCATCATATTTATTTAGCCCTAAACCAGTCGCTTCGCTCCGGTATAGGGCATGAACCACGATTTTTTAACAATAAATAATTGTTCTTATCTTTGGCTTACCATGATACCCGAACAAATAAAATTTGTGAGTGGTTCATGGTTCCCGGGTAGAGATTCGAACTCCAATTGACTGGACCAAAACCAGCTGTCCTACCATTAGACGACCCGGGAGTGCATGTATAGGTATAATAGCAAAAACCTGCTGTTTTTCCAAGTGTTGACAGCAGTATATATTATATAGTATATTCCGCCTAGAGACATCAACGAAGGAGGGACAAAATGATCCGATTGCCAAGATGCGTTAATCCAGAGTTTTCTTGGCGAGGAAATCATGCCTTATATCTGGTCAATAAGGAAATTTCACTTCGTGATTCCACCTTTGCCGATTATATTCTGACAATTCTTCCGATTGATATCAGTGACGACGAAGATCCTTACGTTTCTATCGGCGGCTGCGAATCAACAACTGCTTTTCCTAATGATTTAAAAAAAACATTTCTAGAATTGAAACTTGTCCAAGGAAGAGAAGATACAATCGAAAGTTTTTGTAACCAGTTACAATCATCACTTCAAGAGTTGCAGCAAGCGATAAAATGTTTTAGCGCTGAAAATAATCGGCAATACTGGATGGCAATTATCCCGCCGCTCAATTTGCAAGTTTCACCAGTGTTTATGATCGACGAAGCCGTAGTTGATCATGCCATAATTAGCAAGGAAGAAGCGATCGGCCTTTTTCTTGGAAAAATCGATGAATTGGCAGTCAGTTTAACCCAATGATGTATCAAATCCTTACAAACGTTTTCTTTACAAACTACCCGCACAACTGCGGGTTTTTAAATAGCAAATAGCAAAGGAAACAAGGGGACGGTTCTCTTTTGGCTACCACATTCGTAACTTTTACGTTTTCAATGACATAATCAATTTGCGCCAGTCTACCACAACTGTTTATTTTGTTCTGTCTAATTAAAAAACCCTAAGCAGTCGATAAGCCGAGTTTTGTTTAAATGACATCTATCTAAGCGTGAAGTTCCGATATTTCAATACGAGCAGTATTTGACGGAGTACATTTTGCCCTCTCGGGCAAATTATACATAAGTCGCAAAATATTGGATCCGCTCCACTTGCACCAAACGAGGCTTGCCACAGGCATATGTTGCCATATGAACGCGTGCGCTCTTACCGTCCTGCGCCAAGATTACGGACGACAGGTCGCCACTTTCGTAGCAATCTACACAATCTGTAACTGTACGCAAGATCCTCCGTAGCTTTACGCAAAGGAGGACACGATTTCAACCTTACTGCCGCGCAAAGCGCGGTTAGCGGTATATTTTCTGTTGTGCTATGCTCAAAGCTCACACCTTGCTCATTTTCACGAGCATTCTGCTCTTTGGTGCCCGGACTTTCCTTCTCCGCAAAACGGAGGTCATTCCGACTACTTAAGGCAAAATAATTATATCAAATTGGTGTCATTTGTCAATCAAAAATATCCTCAATTGTTTTTCTCTGCTATAATTTAGTTATGCTAATTCTACTAATTATTTTTATAATTTTTCTTTTTGGATTCATCTTTTGGGTTTCCTCGCATCTTTTTTCATCAATTTTTTATGTTTCTTACGTTAACTCCTCTAAATCGGCAATTTTTGATGCCTTGAAATTCGCTAAATTAAAAAAAGGCCAAAAACTAGTTGATCTAGGTTGCGGCCGCGGAGATGCGCTGATTATTGCAGTCAAAAATTTTGGTGCCAAAGCAACCGGCTACGAAATTTCACCACTCCCCTATCTGCTAGCAAAAATTCGGATATTTGGAAATCGGAGCATTTCTGTACACTGTCGCGTCCTACAAAAATCAGCTAACGATTTAAAAAATGCCAATGTTATTTATCTTTACCTTCTGAATTCAGCTCTCGATAAAGTGGAAGATTTTATTTTTGAAAACATTGGCGAAAATACTAAAATTGTTTCTTTGGCCTTTAAATTCAAAAAACACCAACCTAAAAAAGAAGCTATCACCACAAATCTTGGCAGAAAAACAAAAATTTATTTATACCAAAAGTAAATACGAAATACTATAATTGATAGCAATAGTCCTTGCCTCTGTTTCAAATGATAAATAATTTTTGAATTTATAACTCCAGCTCTCGGTTAATGCCGAGATTTTTTTTACCAACCCCTTGACAAAATGTAAAGCTTACTTTACATTATAGTTGTAAGGGTTTTCAAATTTGGAGAATTATTCAATGAAAGAAAGGGAGATGAAAGTTCATAATAAATTAAGAGATTTACGCAAACAGCACAAACTTTCGCAGGAAAACGTTGCTGACGCACTCGGAGTATCCCGCCAATCGGTCATTGCCCTCGAACAAGAAAAGTATATGCCATCTCTGCCGATTGCTGTTTCTCTTTGTAATCTATTCAATACTGCCTTTGAAGATATTTTCGAATTCGAAAAAGAGATTGATAAAATCTTCAACCAGCAATTAACCAATATAAATGTTAAAAATAATATAATTAACACGAAGGAGGCAAAAATGCCAAGCGATTTAGGACCATGGCGACCGTTTCGCGAAGTTGTATCACTTCGCGATGCAATGGACCGTTTGTTTGAAGACAGCATCATTACTCCAAAAAATGTTGGAGCAATGCCAAAAATCGACATTAAAGAAACTAAAAAGGATGTCGTGGTTAAGGCCGAACTTCCGGGAATTGAGGAAGATAAAGTCAATGTCGAGATTATGGATAATGTGATGACAATCTCCGGCGAGAAAGTTGAAGAAAAAGTTGAAGAGAGCGAAGGCTATCATTACAAAGAATCTCACTCCGGCGCTTTTGAGCGAAGTTTTTCACTCCCCTCTGATGTAATGGCTGACAAAGCCGAAGCCAATATGGAAAATGGCGTTTTGACAATTACATTGCCAAAAGTGGCACCAAAAACCGCTAAAAAAGTTTCGATTAAAGCCAGGGGAAAAAAATAAACTGTTCGTGTCTGAAAAAATCCCGCACTGCTAAACTGCGGGATTTTTAAAATAAAAAAACCTCCCGACAGAGGAGAATGAAAATTGAAATTAAGATTCTGTAAAACCTATGTTAGATTTTTTGGCTTAATATCAAATTATTGCACCTAATTACCCAATATTTCTTCTATCATTTTTCTTTTAAGTGGTTCTCTCATTCTTCGGTGGACTCCGAGTTTCATTTTCAGTTGCCTGAAGCTTCCATCCAGTGAATTGGTTGTCAAGTACCCCCTTTTTAAACAAGTTGTCTCTGTCTTTGGGGGTTAGCTGT
>CAZEVI010000034.1:0-6742 GCA_964515615.1 uncultured Candidatus Saccharibacteria bacterium
CTGGTATCCCTTCTTGAAAGAAAAGAAATTGTCCAAATATCGGGTCTCAGATTATCCGTTTGACATCGAATGCCAACAACTTAATATCATTCATTACTTAATCGATCCGGGCAAGCCACAACAGAACGGAACAGTTGAAAGAAGCCATAGAACAGATCAAGAGTACTTCTATGACAATACAATCTGCCAGACTTTCGAAGAGCTTAGATACAAAATGAAACTCTGGAATATGTATTACAATGATCTACCTCATTGTTCACTTCAATGAAAAACACCAAATCAAATGCTACAATTAACAAGAAATATTTAATTAAATGAACTCCGCCAAATGTGTGTGCCTAAAACATTTGAAATTTTGATCAGTTTGGCAAAAAAATTTTGACAGCCGACTTTTCAAAGACTATAATAATAACAGTAGTTTGTCTTCTAACTCGGAGGGGAAGTAATGGGAAAAATCCCAAGCTGGGACGTTTTTATCGCCTTAACTTTTATTATGGGGGTCGCATATGGCTTCATTCTCAAGCGGGAGAAAGTCATTACTATTTTGTCATCGATCTACATTGCAATCGTTATGGCGACCAGCTTTACCGAATACGTCTTCCAATTTTTTCAAGGCAATAAAGTTATTGCCAACCAAATTTGGATCAAAGGTAATATGTCAGAAGGAACGGTGGCAATTGCCTTATTTTTGTTGGTGATTTTTTTCGTTTCCGGCACCATAAACGCCTCATCAACCAGAAGTGGCGACGCCTCGGTTTTTGAAGTAATAGTCTATATGGCACTGGCAATGGCCTTGGTAATTTCGACAATCATCGGTTTTCTGCCGGAAGAAACCAGAGCAACAATTCTGGCAACCTCAAAGATAGGCTCGATAATTTACGGATTTCGAACACTTTGGATTATTACCCCGCCAATCTCGCTGGTAATTTTGAATTTTAGAAGAAGATAGACAGTCAAAGAAACAAGATAGCAAGTTAGCAAGATACAAACAAATTACAGTGATCAAGTTTGAAACTTCAAATTTTTGAATATTGAGTATTGAAAATTGAATATTGTTTGGGAACTTGTTTCTTGCGTCTTGTATCTTGTATCTTGTATCTTAATTACTTCGAAAGGAGTGCTATGTGGTTTCTGCGTTGGCTTTTGAACACTTTTATTTTAATGTTTGTCGCTTACATTGTCCCCGGCGTTAGTTTTTCCGGTTTTTGGTCGGCGCTGATTACTTCAGCGATTTTCGGATTAATTAATGCTATTATCCGACCGCTAATGATAATTTTAACTTTGCCGATCAACATCATTACCCTCGGGCTGTTTACACTGATAGTTAATGCTCTAATGTTTTGGCTGGCTTCAACAATTGTTAAAGGATTTGAAGTTACCGGTTTCGCCGCCGCTTTCTGGGGCGCTCTAGCCTACTGGATAATTATTGTTGTTATAAACTATCTTTTTGAAGATCGACCAACTAAAATAAAAGTTAAATCCCGCGGCAAAAGAAAATAGCTGAGTAGATAGCTGTTCAAAAAAAGATATTAGACATTTTGATATTTATATAATTTTCTTAAATGTCATTTGTAGAACTGGATATTTTTGGTATTCAGTTTTTTTGATTGTTGACTTTTATGAACATATGTTCTAAATTGAGAGTAGATTTATTATCGGTAATTTCGCTTTTGGATTTATTAGTAAATTTGTAAGGACATTTATGCGTGGACGACCACGAAGAAAAAGAAAAATTGAATTTTTGCCGGAGGTTACCTATTTCAAACCGGCCGGGATTCCGATGCGCCAAATGCAAACGGAAGTTTTAACGCTGGATGAAATCGAAGCTATTCGACTGGCCGATTTAAATAATTTAACACAGGAAGAAGCAGCTGAAAAAATGGAGATTTCTAGAGTTACTTTTTTACGAATAATTGACCGCGCGCATCAAAAAATCGCTAAAGCATTAATTTCAGGCTACGCAATCAAAATGGAAGGAGGTGATGTTGAAATGCCAAACTTAGACACAACAGGCCCAGCAGGAATCGGACCGACGACTGGTCGAGGATTCGGTCGTGGCCGAGGCAGAGGGCAAGGATTGGGCGGGACAGCCGAATGTGTCTGTCCGGATTGCGAGGAGAAAGTTCCCCACACCCGGGGGATTCCCTGTATTCAAACGAAATGTCCAAAATGTGGCTCTCGAATGACCGGAAAATTCTGTGGCAAATAATTTAAATATGCGGCCCCTAAAAAAAAGCCGCATATTTAAATTTTAGAACAGTTAAATACAATTTGTGACAAATACGATATCATATTTATATGAAAGAGAAAATCTCAGTTTTGGCGATTGTGGTTAATGCCGTTTTAACTGCCAGCAAAATTTTTGTCGGGCTCTTAACCGGATCGGTTTTGGTGTTGGCCGAAGGGTTACACTCGCTAAGCGATGTTTTCGCTTCAACTATCGGTTACGCAGGTATTAAAATCTCCCAAAAACCAAGCGACAAAGAACATCCATACGGACATTACAAATTTGAGGTTCTTTCTGGGCTGATTATCACTCTAATACTTTTCACCGCCGCCGTCGGAGCAATTTATGAAGCCTACCAAAAATTTCAAAATCCGGAAAGTTTAGAATTTTCCCTAGTCGCTTTTGCGATAATGGCTGCCGCAGTCGTTGTTAACGAAATTATGGCCAAAGTAAAAATTAGCATCGGCAAAAAAGAAAATTCTATCAGCTTAATTTCCGATGGTATACATTCGCGAGTTGATGTTTTTGCCTCACTTGGCGTTATCGCCGGCTTAGTGGTCGCCAGATATTGGGATTATGCCGATGCCACCTTTGCATTTTTGATTGGTTTATTTATTATCAAAGAATCATTTACTCTCGGCAAAGTGGCGATTGATTCACTTTTAGATGTTTCAGCCGGTGAAGAAATTGAAAATCAAATAAAAGATATTGTCAAATCGGAAAATATTGACTTGTCGTCGGTGAAAACTCAAAGAAAAGGATCAGCAATAACTGCAAATTTAGAAGTAGTTTTTCCGAAAAACTTAAGTGTCGAAAAGGCCGCTAAACTTTCGGAAAAACTCCGAGCTAAATTAATTTCTAAAATCGACAATCTTCAATATGTGGCGATTCAAATTTCCAGCCACAATTTTACTACTGATTTTTATCAACCAGCATTTGGCAAAGGTTTTGGCTGGCAACGACAGGAAAAATTTAAAGAAAAAACTCCCAGTGCTTCCGGCGACGGACCGGGTGGATATTGCGTTTGCCAAAAATGTGGTTTCAAAACAGAGCATCAGGCTGGTATTCCTTGTTCATCGCTCAAATGCCCGAAATGCAAAAAACCGTTAACTAGAAAACAAGGGAAATAAATCACTTAATTTAAATTAAAGGTAACCAAAAAAACCGCCGAGTTTTCAGCAGTTTTCTTGCGCTTTATGGCCTATTTAATTCCCAAAATTTGATTGATTTGCAAAAGATCAAACCCGACAACAACTTGATCGCCAATCCAAAGTTGCGGAACACCCATTTGTTGTGATCGGCCAACCATTTCTCTTGCTGCATCTTCATCCTTGGAAACATCAACATCTTCAAAAGCAATCTTATTTTCGCTAAGATAATTTTTTACCATCACGCAATAAGGGCAGGTTGGTGTTGAAAAAACCTTAACTTTTTTCTCCTTTTCCATCTGTTTCTCCTATTTAATAATAAACACTTGATTATATCAACGACTATTGATATACTATTGTTATGATACACTTATGTCAAAACAAAAGTCAACAGGCAATAAAAACTACAGCGGATTTTTTGAATATTATTTCCGAAGAAAACCGACTCCGGATTATCTGTTTTTTGATCAAAAACGGTCAACAATGTGTCTGCGAAATTTGGAAATATTTGGACTTGCCACAAAATTTAGTTTCGCACCATTTGAAAGTGTTGAGAGATTTTGAATTGGTTAAATTTAACAAAATCGGCCAACGAGTCTGCTACCAAATCAATCAGGAAAAATTAAAAAAATATCAAGACATTTTTAATCAAATTCTTGACAAATAATGGAGTCAATATGAAAATTGAAGTTTTTGGTTCTGGTTGCTCAACTTGCAAAAAACTATTTGAGCTAACTAAAAAAGCCGTAACCGAATTAAATCTAAATGTCGATGTAATTTATCTTACGAATATTCAGAAAATGTTAGAACTCGGAATTTTGTCGAGTCCGGTTTTAGCCATTAATGGCAAACCAGTAATTACCGGATTTCCACCAAGTATTAAAAAAATTAAAGAAGTAATAAAAGAAAATCTATGAATTTTTGGTATCCGCTACAATTATTGGCCGATTGGCTAACTTATCATCTATTTCAACTTAAAATAGAAACACTACTCGCCAAGAGCACTAATTTTTTTATTTTTGAAACTTTGAAAATATTTATTCTTTTGGTAGTTATTATTTTCACCATTTCAATAGTCCGAACTTTTTTGCCTCCTGAAAAAATCCGCCGGTTTCTTTCACGCAAACATCGATTTACCGGCAGCATTTTAGCTGCGTTATTGGGGATTATCACTCCGTTCTGTTCCTGTTCAGCCGTTCCATTGTTCCTCGGTTTTGTCGAATCCGGAGTACCACTATCAACAACATTTTCCTTTTTAGTCGCCTCTCCAATGATTAATGAAGTTGCCATAATTTTATTATTTGGAATGTTTGGTATTAAAGTGACATTAATCTATATTATCAGCGGTCTCATAATTGCCATACTGGCAGGCTCAATTATCGGAAAAATGAAAGTTGAGGGGCTGATCGCCGAGTTCGTATTTGATCACAAAATCAAGATGAAAAATAGTGATCGTCTAATTCAATGGAAAGATAGATTTGATTTTGCAAAAGAATATACTTTTGACATCATTAAAAAAATTTGGCCATATATTATGATTGGTGTTGGAGTCGGCACTTGGATACATGGCCACGTACCGACCGATTTCTTGGCTCGCTTTGCGGGGAAAGAAAATTGGTATGCTGTCCCAGTGGCGATTTTAGTTGGCATTCCGCTCTATTCAAATGCCGCTGGCGTAATTCCGCTAATTTCAGTTTTGGTTGAAAAAGGCGTGTCAATTGGAACGGCACTGGCATTTATGATGGCGGTTACCGGTCTTTCGTTGCCGGAATTTTTAATCTTGAAAAAAGTAATGAAGACGAAATTAATTTTAATCTTCGCCACAGTTGTCGGTATCGGAATTTTAATTACCGGATTTTTGTTTAATATCATCTTAAAATAATTAAAAAAAGAGAAAAATGAGTAGTGTATTTGATGAAGTCAAAACTCGTATCAGGGAGTTACAAAATTTAATGAATCTTTCAGAAGCAGATGTGAAAATGTTAACGACTCCAAAAAAAGTTGGCAAAAAAATATTGAATGTTGACGGAAACAAAATTCCCGCTTGGAGAGTAGCATTTAATACCGCTCTCGGTCCGGCAAAAGGCGGAATTCGTTTTCATCCGGAAGTTTCCGAAGATGAAGTGAAATCACTGGCTTTTTGGATGTCGCTAAAAAATTCGCTCGCCGGATTACCTTATGGTGGCGGAAAAGGCGGCGTTAAATTTAATCCAAAAGACAAAAATAAAAAATATTTGGAGAAAATCAGCCGAGCATATGTTGATGCTTTTTATAAAGATTTAGGAGAAAATATTGATATTCCCGCGCCCGACGTATATACTTCGTCGGAGATTATGGGCTGGATGCTTGATCAATTTGAGAAAAAAATCGGCCAACACCAACCGGCAATGATTACCGGAAAACCGATTGAACTTGGCGGAATCGCCCTAAGAAGCGATGCAACCGCTCGTGGCGGATATATTATCATAAAAGAGCTGCTTCATCATTTCAAAAACAGTCCTTCAAAACCGACTGTCGCAATTCAAGGTTTTGGTAATGCCGGACTAAATATCGCTAAAATGCTTTATCAAGATGAATTTGTTGTTACCGCCGTGTCTGACAGCAAAGGAGGAATTTATGATAAATCCGGTCTTGATATTAACAAAATGATCGAAAAGAAAAAAAACGGATCTTCGGTTTACGAATGTCTTGGGAAAAAAATTACCAATCAAGAACTTTTGGAGCTAGATGTCGACATTCTGATTTTGGCGGCATTGGAAAACCAAATTACCGCCAAAAACGCCGATAAAATCAAAGCCGAACAAATTATCGAATTGGCCAACGGACCGGTTGACTCGTCTGCCGATAAGGTACTCTGGGAAAAGAAAATTATGGTTGTCCCAGACATTCTCGCCAATGCCGGCGGAGTCATCGTTTCTTATTTTGAATGGGCACAAAACAAAACCGGAAATATTTTAGATGAACAATTTTTGGAAAAAAAATTATTTTCGATTATGGAAAATTCCTGGCATCAAGTTTATGGGCTTTTTAAAGACAGAGGTAATATTGATCTTCGGACCAGCGCTTATATTATTGCCGTTGAAAGAATTCTCAAAGCCGAAAAAGCCAGAGGGAATTTGAAATAAATTAAATTTCCTTAATTAAATTTGAACTTAGAAATTTTTATATTCCGCACTGATAATTGCAAATTCTGTTTTTGAAGTTGAAATTTTTTTCAAATTTTGTTATGATAATATTCGTTATGCACCGCTAGCTCAATGGTAGAGCAGTGGCCTTTTAAGCCATTGGTTCCGAGTTCGAGTCTCGGGCGGTGTACCATCCCACTTCACTCGAACAAAGTTCGAGTTACGCGGGATGTTCCACGAAG
>CAZEVI010000035.1:0-6398 GCA_964515615.1 uncultured Candidatus Saccharibacteria bacterium
CGATCTAGCATAGAATTTCCTCCAGAAAACCGCCATATGTTTGTGCACATTACCGATAAATATTGACAAAATCGTATTAATTTGCTATAATCGTTAAGCCAAATCATTCCGGTGCCGGAGTGGCGGAATTGGCAGACGCACGGGACTTAAAATCCCGAGCCCGAAAGGGCGTGCGGGTTCAACCCCCGCCTCCGGCACCAGTGTGCGTGTAGCTCAGTTGGCAGAGCAGCGGACTTTTAATCCGCAGGGCGCCGGTTCGAATCCGGCCACGCACACCAGCAATCATTGCCGGGCAGCAAATAGCTGTCCGGCCTTTTTTATTAAACTAACACGATATTTAATAAATATTGGCTGTGTTAAAAAAGTCATTGCAGGAAAGTATAAATTAAAATCAATTAAAAAAGATTAAAAAATCTCTTGACAAAATGTAAAGGAAACTTTACATTATATTTAGGAGCTGGAAATTATCACCGCGCTGTTACCACAATCCGCGATGTAATCTGGTTCCGATCTATTAGAAAAATAATTAGCAAGTGTATTACCGCAAATTGACATCACAAATAATCACAGGTGAAAAATAAATTAATTTGTGCTAATTGGTGACAAAAAACTGTGGCAATTCACTATAAATTTAAGGAGAACAATGGGTAAAATTATCGGAATCGATCTTGGAACCACCAATTCAGCTGTGGCTGTAATGGAAGGTGGCGAGGCAAAAATTATCTCAACATCCGAGGGTGGCAGAACTTGCCCATCGGTTGTCGCCGAAAATAAAAAAGGCGAGCGTTTGGTTGGTCAGCTGGCAAAACGTCAAGCGGTTACCAATTCGGAAAATACTATTTTTTCCGTCAAACGATTCATCGGCCGAAAATTTGATGATAAGGAGGCACAAGACGATTTGAAAAAAATGCCATATCAAACGAAAAAAGCCGCCGATGGCTCAATTCGAGTCGTAATGAACGGCAAAGAATATTCGCCTCAGGAAATTTCAGCCTTTATTTTGCAAAAACTGAAAGCCGACGCCGAAGCGTACTTGGGAGAAAAAGTTACCGATGCAGTAATTACCGTTCCGGCCTATTTTAACGACTCTCAGCGTCAAGCAACCAAAGATGCCGGAAAAATTGCCGGCCTTGATGTCAAACGAATTATTAATGAGCCGACTGCCGCATCATTGGCCTACGGTTTGGATAAAAATAAAAACGAAAAAATTGCTGTTTACGATCTTGGCGGCGGAACTTTTGATATTACCATTTTGGAACTCGGCGACGGCGTTTTTGAAGTTAAGGCCACCAACGGCGATACTCATCTTGGCGGCGACGATTTTGATCAGGTGATAATGGATTACATTATTGATGAATTCAAAAAAGATCAAGGAGTCGATTTACACTCCGATAAAGCGGCAATTCAGCGAGTAAAAGAAGCGGCGGAAAAAGCCAAAATTGAACTTTCTTCGACTAACGAAACTGAAATCAATCTACCGTTTGTAACCGCTGATGCGTCCGGGCCGAAGCATCTGGCATTAAATATTAGCCGATCGAAACTTGAACAACTGGTTTCTGGCCTAATTGAAAAGTCTCTCAAACCGTGCGAAAAAGTATTAAAAGACGCCAAGTTGGAAGCCAAAGATATCGACGAAGTGATTTTGGTTGGCGGGCAAACTAGAATGCCGGCTGTTCGCGAATCGGTTAAAAAATTCTGGGGCAAAGAGCCGAATCACTCTGTAAATCCGGATGAAGCGGTTGCTATTGGTGCTGCTATTCAAGGCGGTGTTTTGGGTGGTGAAGTCAAAGACCTACTTTTGCTTGATGTTACTCCGCTATCACTTGGTATTGAAACCCTCGGAGGAGTAAATACCAAACTTATCGACCGAAACACTACCATCCCAACATCAAAATCGCAAATATTTTCAACTGCTGCCGATAATCAGACTCAAGTTGATATTCATGTTTTGCAAGGTGAAAGAGAGATGGCAGCTGACAGTAAAACTCTTGGCCGATTTATTCTTGATGGAATTCCACCGGCTCCGCGAGGAGTACCGCAAATTGAAGTTTCTTTCGACATTGATGCCAACGGAATTGTTAATGTTTCTGCCAAGGACAAAGCAACTGGCAAAGAGCAAAAAATTACTATTACCTCTTCGTCTGGATTGTCGGAAGATGAAATTGAAAAAATGAAGAAAGACGCTGAACTTCACGCTGACGAAGATAAGAAAAAGAAAGAGTTGATTGAAGCTAAAAATATCGCCGAGAATTTAGTATATACTGCTGAAAAAACTCTAAAAGATGCTGGCGATAAAGTTGATTCAAACAAAAAGTCAGATGTCGAAGAAAAAATCAAGGCAGTTAAAGATGTTCAAAACGAAGAAAACGCCGAAGTAATCAAAAATGCCAGCGATGCATTATCCAAATCATTGCAGGAACTTGGTGCATCAATGTATCAATCGGCTCAAAATCAGCAGCCAGATGGAGAGGCAGAAGAACAACCAAATTCTGAAAATTCTGACGAAACAAAGACAGAAGAAACCGAAGAAAAATCGGAAGCTGATAAATCTTAAAAAATAATTATTGAGGTGAATATAGTTGTCTGTTGAGATTTTCTCTTGGTATATATCAGTGCAATTTTATGCTCACTTCTTTAAAATATTTAATTTTTTCTTGCACCTTATAAAGAATCTTGATATAATTTTGGCAGTAGATAGAAGTATCAAATTTCATATATTATAAAGTTGACTGTCATTGGATCGAAGGTAATAGTCGGCAGGAAAAATTAATATAATTTTACTGCCAGGAGGGAAATTATGGATTTTTTCAAAAAACCGGTATTCTTAATTATTTTGGCAATTGCTTTAATTGTTGCCGGAATCTGGGCGTATATCTCCAATCTTCGATCAAAAAATGCTGTCAACACCGCGCCAACCACCTCGGAAACAACCGACGGCGGATTGGATATCAGCAATTTAACCAATCTTGATTCAAAAACACTAGCCGACTCAATCAATAACCAGCTGGCTTTGGCTGATTCGAAAGCGGCTGAAGTCGATAAAAAGCTTCAATTGAGCGCGATTGAAGTTGACTTGCCTGCGTCATTGGCCAAATCTTCAGGGGAAACCTATTTCGTCTATTCGACCCCCAACGATAATGTTGACAATTGGGTAATTTCAATCTCCAATTCAGCTAATAGTTTTGTCCGATCTTGGACTGTTAAAGACGATTATCTGGGCAATGTTACAGTTATCAATCGTGATTATTTAAAAAATAACTATGTGGCGGCCATTCAAATTGCCGAAAAAAATGGTGGCAAAGATTATCGTCAAAAAAACACTTTGACCGGGATGAAATTAATTTTGAAAAATGGTGAACCGAAAAGTTGGCTTTATTGGTTTGTAACATATAGTTCAAATTCCGAAGCGAAGCAATTCCAAATTGATGCCTCAACCGGTGCTCTGGTTTCTGGAAGTTAATATTATTATCTTTTGTCATTTTGAGCAGATGAGGGCTGAATTATCCTTTTCGCTTGAAGTGGCAAATTGTTTTTTATGGCAAAAGATTATTACAAAATTCTTGGCGTTGATAAAAATGCCAACACAGATGAAATTAAAAAAGCTTATCGTAAGCTGGCTTTAAAGTACCATCCCGATCGTGGGGGTGGGGAAGATGAGTCGAAAAAATTTAAGGAGATAAATGAAGCTTATCAAATCATTTCTGATCCGCAAAAACGTTCGCAGTATGACCAATTTGGTACCGAAGGTCCGTTTGGCGGTGGTTTTTCATCTGCCGGACAGGGCGGTGGTTTTTCCGGTTTCGAAGGTTTTGATTTTGGCGGATTTTCTACAAAAGGCGAATCGGCCGGAGGTTGGAATTTCGCTGGCGGACTAGGAGATATTTTCGATGATTTTTTTGGTCAAGCTTTCACTCAAGTTCAGGCGGAAATTCGGATTACTCCAGCACAGGCGGTTCTCGGCGATAAATTAGAATTAACCATTGATGGTCAAAAAATCAACCTTGATTTGCCGGCTGGGGTTCAAGACGGTCAAGCATTTCGAATTGCTGGAAAAGGCCGAGCCCACAATAAAGGTCGTGGCGATCTAATTTTGACCGCTCGAATCGAAATGCCGCGGCATATAAATAAGGAACAAAAAGAGCTTTGGGAGAAATTACGAGATTCAGAGAATCGGAAAAAGCATTGGTGGGGGTAGGCTAGACATTTGACATTAGATGCTAGACATTAGATATTTTAGATACTAGATACTAAATATCAGACACTATATATCTAGATTTTAAGCACGGGTTGTGGATTCTGCTGTTAGCCAAAATATTTTGCTATTAAAAAAAACGGCTGATTGTGGTCGCTTTTTGTTAGAAAAAAGTTTTTGGTAAATGTTTTTATAGTAAGGATTATTTTTTTAGTTGAGAATTATTCAGTTCTTTATTTATGCAGTCCTCCGATATTTTTGACCACATAATCTGACCATTACGAATTTCGTTTCGGTAGTTTACCAACATTCCCGAGATAAAGAAATTACTGATAGAAATAACCCCGATTTTATCAAGTTTGCAACGGATTGTGGAGTCTGATATAACAACTTCAACTCCAATGAAATTTCTTTTTGCAACCGTTACATTTTGAACGATTAATTTGTCAGCCTTTATCCCTTTCTGACAAAAAACCGAACAATAGTTTCTCTGATTCCCAACTGAATTGAATGATGTGTGGTCATTGTGTTTACTGTCAAAATAGACAATAAAACCAAAATCCGGAGTGCTTTTGGCAACACTTAGAAATATCATCTCCATATCGATTCGATGTTTGCAAGCATCAAACTCAATTGGATCATTTTCCAGCTCTCTAATTCTATCAATAATTGCATGTACCAAGTTCCAGCCGTCAATAATTACTAAATCATTATAATCTTGGGGTTCTATTCTAATTACCTCCGCACATAATTATATACAAAAATATCTATTAGTCAATCTGTCACACAATTTTATCAAAATTAGATATTTTCCAAAATTCTCATCTTTGCGCTGCGAGAGCGAGGATTTTTAGCAACTTCATCACTGGATGCAGTCAACGGTTTTTTAGTCAGAATTTTGAATTTATCCGGATTGTTATTAGCTAGATATCGAAAAGTCTGCTTAACAATTCGATCTTCGAGCGAATGAAAAGAGATAATTATTAGCCGACCACCGGAATTTAAAAATTTGGCAGCAATGGGAATAAATTCCTCTAAAATATTTAATTCATTATTGGTTTCAATCCGTAATGCCTGAAAAACTCGGGTTGCCGAATGAATTTTAAATTTTCTTTGGTAATTTGACGGAAATGATTGCTCAACGATTTTGGTGAGTTCAGTGGTGGTTTTTATTGTTTTACTTTTGCGAGCTTCGAGAATATTCTTGGCGATTCGTCGGCTATTTCGTTCTCCACCATACTCGTAAAAAATATCAGCTAAATCTTTTTCTGAGTAGTTGTTTACAATATCTATTGCCGCTTCTTTGTTACTTTGGTTCATCCTCATGTCTAGCGGTGCTTCCTTTTGAAAAGAAAACCCGCGCCTTGGGTTGTCAAATTGAAAACTAGAAACTCCCAAATCCAACAGAATCATATTAACTTTACCAACCCCCTTTGATTTCAAAATTGCTGGTAAATTTGAGAAATTGTCATGGACAAATTCAATTTGATCTGCGTATTTTTTGAGATTTTTTTTGGCAGCAAAAATTGCTTCGAGGTCTTGGTCGATTCCGATAATTTTGAATTTTGAATTTTGAAATTTCAATTTATCGGCAACAGCAAAACTATGTCCGCCGCCACCAAGTGTTCCGTCAACAAAAATACCGTCATTCATTTGCAGTAAAAGCTCTAAAACCTCATTTAACAACACTGGTTGATGAAAAAATTCCATACATTCAAATTAACAGAAAAAAGCATATTTTGACAGACCTATTGACTTAAAATTATTTAAGCATTTGACAAAACAGTATATTTTGCTAGTATATTTTTGTCGTGCAAAAAAAATGGGAGGTGCGATATGGGACTAATTTGTCCGTACTGCAAGAGAAAAATTGAAAAAGTTGACGGAAATCATATTACAAATGCAATTTCGGGCTTAATGGACAAAATAGGGCTTGTTTGGCAACAAAAAAAGACCTATGAGGGCCTTTTCTCTTCTATCTCATCAACTCACCCTTAAATGTGCTTGAAAAAAATCTCCAGACTTTAAATGGCGGGATCGACCGGACTCGAACCGGCGACCTCCACAGTGACAGTGTGGCGTTCTAACCAACTGAACTACGACCCCGCAATGTACAAATTCTAGCAAATTTGAAAGCAAATATCAATAATCTGCACTGGCAGAGTACATAGGTAACAACTTTTGTTGTTTTCTTAATGTATCCTCA
>CAZEVI010000036.1:0-6334 GCA_964515615.1 uncultured Candidatus Saccharibacteria bacterium
TTAATAACAAAATCTAGGTGATAAAAGTATGTGATTATGTTATCTAGAACCACAAAACAATTAATTATTTACAATGGATTATAAAAATGGCTAAAAAAAGTGCATTTTCTGTGGTTCTAAATCAGTGGCAAAAGACGGTCGCCATAAGTTCAAGCCGCCAACTGGACCGCACTGTAAAGCACAACAATACCCAAAATTGTCATTACCGTTGTCCAAATTGTTGGATGGGCGTGATGGCTTTCTGGGATTAGATCTGATGCGCCGATGTAGAGGAAAAATCCGCAAAAGACTGCTAAAATTAGACCAAGTGTTGATTTGGAGACTGTAAAAAATATTGTTGCCAAAACTCCAACAGCCGGGGACAATGCATCGGCAACTAGCCATGGAAGCGGCTTGCCAGATTGTTTGCCCCTAATTATTAACCCGACTGTGTTTATGCCATCGGAAAAATCATGCGTTAGAACAGCGGCAGCAACTATCCAACCGACGGCGGGTGAAACTTTAAATGCTAAGCCAATTCCAACACCATCCAGAAAAGAGTGAAAACAAAGAGCCGTTGCACCGAGTTTAGAAGAATGCGAGGGATTTTCACAATTATCGCAGTCATGACCATGAAGCGATAGAAATCGGTCAAGTATCAAATACAGCGAAAACCCAACTGCGACAAAAACCGTCACCACTGAAGGATCTTTCCCCGAAGCAACCAGCGCCTCCGGCAAAAGATCAAAAAAAGCGACTGCCATAACTGCGCCTGCGGAAAAACCTAAAATCAAGTGTAATTTGTCACGAAAGCGCATTGCAAATAATCCCCCAAAAAAGGTACTGATAATTGTTGCCAGCGCGATAAGATAAACCATAGCTAAATTATAGCCAAAAAAATCTACCAAATCAATGTCTGTGGTTTGTTTAACAGCTACGTCTGATAGACACAACATTTTTTAACTTAGTTTATTACCAAGCCGTGATTCCGATAATTCATAGACAGAAGTCTGTCAGTCTAAATTTATTTCAGAATCTGCATTTTGAATCGAACCCATGGTGACAAAATGAGAAATATTCTCAGAAGACGGATTGATTTGTAGCAATCACAGTTCAAAAACTTGTTGTAACTTAAAAAAAGGTTTATAATTTAGAAAGAAAATAAAAAAAATAAGTGAGGGACCCAAGTAATATTGGGAAATGTTATGAAAAAACTTTTGGTTTTGTGTTCTCTTTTTCTGATTTCTCTTGCCTGCTTATTAACTCCTCCTCAAAAGGCGGCTGCAACTTCTTCGGTTGACCAATACTGTAGCAACACCAACTTAGAAACCTACGAATCTATTCATCGAAATGGAACCGATTATCGCCAAGCTTTTACTCCAACCCAAAACCGAATCAACAATATTGCAGTCAAAGTCGGTGGGAACGGAATTTCCGGCACAGCGATTTTGCGTGTTTACACCGCACCAACCGGCACCGACAATCCGGTTCTCCGATCCGATCGCAATTTTAGCAATCTAAACTCACCGGTTTCCTGGTATTTCAATGATTTTGGCAATGTGGAACTGACTCCCGACACAACATATTACCTAAGTTTAATGTCAAGTGTTGATTATCTTTATTGGTACACCGCAGCCGCCGAAAGTTGTACATCAGCCGGAACGGCTTATCTAAACGGATCTCAGCAAGGATATAAATTTGATTATGCCACTTTTGGCTATTCGGAAACAACGGCACCAAGTCAAGAATCAGCCTCCACCTCGACTTCAACCACATCAACTGAAATTTTAGGCACTACTTCGTCGTCAATTGCCCGACCAACCAATTTAACAGCAAAATATTCCAACAATGATAAAGGCGTCGCTCTAAATTGGGCCGCCTCGACAACATCAGATATTGACGGCTACAAAATATTTCGGTCAAAAACATACAGTGGAGCCGCTAGCAAAATTGCAACTACAGGCAAAGGCAAAACAGCTTATGTTGATCAAGATATTATTGCCGGCGAAACCTACTACTATCAAATTCGAGCATATAAGGGCAACAGCCAATCAATCAGTTCAAATATTGAAAATGTTACCGTTCCGGCTGACACCGCTCCGGCTAAACCAGTAAATTTCAAAGTCGTCGACAAAACCTACAATATGTTGACCGTTATTTGGAGAAAAAATGCCGACCCAAACGTTTCCAGCTATACAATAACTTTATATAATGGAAACGATAAGATTCGATCGAAAGAAATTCCGGCAACTGCACAGCTGTATTCTTTCTTTGATCTTGACTCCGGAACGCTCTATAAAATTGAGTTAACAGCCAAAAACTCCAAAAATATTAGTTCCAGCCCGGCAGTTTCTGTTGGTTTCACCCAATTGCCGGAAACAGTTGAACGTTTTATAGATTTAACCAGAGGAGTTGCGGCCATTGTTGTTATTGGGTTGTTGTTAATATTAGCAGTTAGCACTCTAAAACACTACCGTAAAAAATAGTTAAGGATAAATCCAAAAAATGCCCAGCTGGGCATTTTTTGGATTTATCAATACTTTTACAAAAGTTTACGAATGAATTGCGGCCTCAATTTCATCAACTGATCGATAAAAATTATCTGACCGAAGATTTCTCGGCCGAGAAAGATTATTAGAGATAATCTTTTTAATTTTGCCCGGACTTACCGACATTACAATAATTTTATCCGCTAACTCCACCGCTTCCTCAACCAAATGAGAAACCATAACAACTGTCAACTCTCGTTCTCGCCAAATTGATAATAAATCAGCTCGTAATTTTTTGGCGGTAAAAATATCAAGTGCAGAAAATGGTTCATCCAAAAATAGAATATCCGGGTTGACCGCCAAAGCACGAGCAATGCCAACGCGCTGTTTCATCCCGCCGGAAAGCTCCTTTGGATGTTTTTTTTCGACACCAGAAAGCCCCATATTTTTAATCTCAGTTTTAACAATTTTTTCAATTTCTGATTCACTCACTCCTGACATTTTGAGACCAAAAGCAACATTTTCCTCAACCGTTAACCATGGGAAAAGGGCAAAATTTTGAAAAACCATCGCAAGTTTTCTTTCTCCAATTTTAACATTACCCGATGTTGGTTTTGCTATACCGGAAGCAATTTTTAGCAGTGTTGATTTTCCGCAACCGGACGGTCCGACTATACAAACAAATTCCCCACTACTGATGGAAAAATTTATATCTTCGAGCACATGCTGTTTTTTGTTTTTCATCTCAAAAAATTGCGAGATGCTCTTTAACTCAATAACTTTTTTTTCTTCTTCCATTAATCCTCCATGCTATACGAGGTAACTTTTGTCAAAAGCGGCAGCCAAATTAATCTGTTAATAATATATAAAAGCATCAGCAAAATGATAATTCCAAACGCTAAGGCAACATTTTCCTGATTGTTTCCAAGGAAACCAAGATATGTTCCAATACCAATGTTGGTTTTAACTAAAAGTTCAGCACCGATGATAAATTCCCAGCCTTCACCCCAACCGACAATTGAACCAGTTGCAATCGATGGCATGAGCTCGGGAATCTCAAGATATAAAAATCTTTTCCAGCCATGAACACCGAAAATTTCTGCCGCGTCTTCAAAATCTTGACGACGATTTTTAATTCCGCCAATGATTGAAAATAGTATCGGCCATATCATCGTAACCGAGAGAACTAAAATAATTATCATTTCCGGCGAGTTTTTGAGCGCAACAACTAAAACCGGAAAAAGAGCAAAGCTAGGGAAACTTTGTAAAACATCGAAAATCGGCAAAAGTATAGCTTCAATCCAACGGTTCGCTGTAATTGCAAGAGCGATAATCACAGCCAAAATTACAGCAATAAGATATGAAATTGTCGTTCGAACTAAACTGACGACAAAACCACTTAAAACTTGTTTTAGATCAAGGCTAGAAAAACTGAAAAGAAATCCAATTAGCAAAAAACTAACGATTATCCACACCCAACTAATCACTCCACTGGCAAAATGATATTTAAGAATATGTTGCTTTCGACTTTTTTGTAGCAAATGCGAATATCTCATATTTAAACCAAAATATCGCGACGATCAAAAATTACCGCCCCGATTAATAAACCACCAATAATTGTGATAATAAAAATTAGCGCACCGGTTTTGTCAATTTGGCCACTGTACATAATATCGGCAGAAAAATAGTGAAAAAATGAAAGATATTTTAATTTATCAAGATTTTCTTTTAGCGCCGATATTAAATATACTGCATACATTGCAGTCAACATTCCGGCAGTAATGGCAAAGACTCTGCCTTTTGCGGAAAAAATTACCGACAATAAATAAGAAAAAGCATAGAATGCAATCGTATACAACCACGCAACTACAAAAAGTTTCCAATAAATCTCTGGATTATAAACAACATGGAAAAGCCCGGCTATCGGCATCACCACAATCGTAGAGAGCACAACAAAAATTGTTAAAAGAAATGTGCCTGACAAAAATCTGGCGAAATAAAATTTAAGGCGAGAAACCGGTTGTGACAAAAGAAAATCTATTGTACCAATTTCAATTTCACCAGAAAGATCGTTAGCGGCAATCGAAATTGCCAAAATCGCCGCTAAAAGTTGGAACATCATGCTAAATTGTTTGCTGGCGAGAAGTGATTCCAAAGTAAAATTTGAAAGTTGATCAGCTGAAGACCCAAACGCCTTTAGTAAGTTGTCCGGCATAGATTTCAGAACTTCAGTCAACTGCTGAGACTGTGTTTGCAAGCTCGGAAAAAGCGCAATATACAAAATTAAAAGCAAAACCGAAGCAGCGCAATAAATTATCACCGGCCACTTTCGCTCTTTCATTGTTTCCCAAATAATACGCAACATACTTATTCCTTTTTTATTTCAGGTTTATTCGCATTTCTGGAATCCGTGGTGTAAAACTCCATAAAAATATCCTCTAAACTAGCATGAGTAATCTCTAAATCTTTGACTTTAATTTTCGCTAATTTTTCAATTATTGGATTGATGTCACCCTTAACTTTTATGTTGGTTATACCATCAATATAATCGGAGATTTCAACATTGGATGTTTTAAACTTTGACAAATCAACATTTTCGGCATGAAATTTTACATTATACATTTTCATCAATTTCATCTCGGAAATCCTTTTCACCGCCACCATTTTTCCGTCTTTTATAATTCCAATTCGATCACAAATTTTTTCGACCTCTGATAAATTATGCGACGACATAAAAACCGTTCCACCATTTTTGACATAGTTATCGATATAATTTAAAAAAACGTTTTGCAAAATCGGGTCGAGAGTTGATGTTGGTTCGTCAAGAATCAAAATCTCAGATTGGTTCATCAGTGCCAAAATAATACTCAGTTTTCGCTTGTTGCCAGATGATAAATTGGCAAAATTTTGCTGGCTCGTTAATCCAAATAGTTTGATAAGTTCTTTCAAGTTTTTTGATTTGCCACGCAGTGTTTGTTGAAAATCCAAGTGTTTTTTGACGTTCCAGTGGTTGTAAAATCGTGCCGTGTCGGAAAGATAACCAATTTTATTTTTCAGCTTAATACTGTCGCTTTTGGCATCAAGTCCGAGGATTTTTATTTCGCCGGAAGTCGGTCGGATAAAATCCATCATCGATCTGATTGTTGTTGTTTTCCCTGCTCCATTTGGACCCAAAAAACCAAATATCTCGCCCTTTTGGATTGAAAAAGAAACACCGTCAATAGCTTTCACCGCCCCAAAATGTTTCTTTAAATTTTTGATTTCCAATACTGTTTCGTCGCTCATTACTTTTATTTTAGCACATTTGGCAAGAGCAGAAAAATTATAATGATAATGTATTTAAAATAATTAAAAAAGATTTTTGGCGAGATTCGTGAAGTCGCAAAAAAAGGGTTTGGATGACATACAGATAATCTTATAATTTCTTTAAGAGTTCTAAATCATCGGCAATTAAGCTTCTTCTTTTTGCTCTAGCCCAACCCTTAAGCTGTTTTTCTCGTTTCATTGCTTCAGCTCTGGTTTGAAATTTTTCAGTATAAACAATTTTGAATTTCAGGCCATTATCTTTGATAAATTTGGTGCCATGGTGAAAATGTTTATGCTCCAATTATCGGCGATTAAGATTATTGGTGTAGCCGATGTATAATTGATTATTATTTGTTCGTAAAATATAAACAAAAAATGCACCAGCAAAATGTGCATTATTTTTTATTGAATTGCCTTTCGACTCGGTCATAAATTCCCTCGCCCAAGACATTCAACTCCTTTCATTCTTCTCTGGCCGGAGACCATGAGCGAACGAAGTGAGTCGAATGGCTCCGAACGCTGAACGAAATCCGAACTTTTTTTCGCAAAAATCCGAACGC
>CAZEVI010000037.1:0-6258 GCA_964515615.1 uncultured Candidatus Saccharibacteria bacterium
TTGGCCATTGTCCCAAAGTTAGAGACTATGTGTAAAGTATATCGGGTACCTGCCAGTTGAGCAGGGGACTCATCAAGAACTCTTGGAAAAAGGTGGTTTTTACGCCTCGATTTACAACTCACAATTCGCAATTTCTGGTTAACCTTATTCCGTATTCGAAAACTGGCATTCGCCAGTAGCGTTTTTGCATCATTGATTTTCGCCTGTGCAGTAGTTATCATTCGAATCTGCTGGACCCAAAATTTAAAAGTCAATATTTTTATTGTCAGAAGATTTGTTTTTGGCAGTCCACGAGCAGTAAAGCAAAATTCCAAAAAGCGCCAAGAACGCCGGTTTTTGCAGGTAGTTTGGCCAAAGTCCTAAGTTCAGGAAATAAGTAATTGCGTATAATAATATTGGAACTTGCAAAATAATTTGTAGTGCCCAATATTTTTTTATCCCTAAATCTCTTTTTAAATAAAGAAGGTATCCGCTAGCCGTCATTCAAAGCATCGAAACAAAAAGTGCTGAGCCGATAACATGAAATGTGTGCCTTCTGTCGTCGGGCTAGCTGGCGGCAATTAAAAATCCAATTTCCGCGACGGTCGGCAACAAGTATCGTTTTTTATTTCGCCAACGGTAAGCTGCCAACCATGCCATTATTAACGAACTCAAAAACATTCCGCTGGCATACAATAATTTGGAAATTGGGTTTGCCAGTCCCAAAGTAAACGAGCTGGCCATACCAGCATAACTTAGAGGATAGCTCAACAGAAATTTTTCCGGATAAAAATAAATTGCCAGTGAAATAAAAAAACCGTTTACCAAAAGTATTGCTAAGAAGAAATAAAAATCTCTATTTTTTTTCATTTATCAAAATTATAATTTCCACTTTATTATAGCAAAATGGTATAATTAAAATATGAAAAGGAAAAAGATAAACTTAGAGATTTATCTCGCGGTTTTTGTTGTTTTGGTAATCTTATTTGTTGGCACGACTTTTTATCGCTATTGGGAAAATCTTAATTGGGTTGACTCCTTTTATCTGACAGTAACGACAGTTTTAACTGTCGGTTTTGGTGATTTAGCGCCAACCAGACCGATTTCTCGTGTTTTTACCTCCATTTATGTGTTAATTAGTATTCCGGCAATGCTATTTTGTCTCGGTTTGGTAATCGAGGGTTTTTTGAAACGGCGGATTGATGGTATTGAAGATGAGGTTGAAAAAATGGTTAATGCCGAAGACGAAATATTAAAACGTGAGGAAAAGATTTTAGCCGAAGAAAAAAAAGATTAGAAAACACTAAAAGTTTGTTTTATGTGGAAAGAGCACTTAAACAGATTTATTTTTGAAGAAAATAGTCGTAAATTATCGCGAGTTTTGTTGGGGATTTTTTTGTTGTCGACATCGGTTTTTACCTATTTTGTTTGCAAAAACCCGACTCAATTTATTGTTTATCATGCCGACGGTGTTGAACTCAATTTGCCGGAAGGCGCTAGTGATTTGATTGCCGCAATTGATTTGGCGACAACAGCGGAAGAAAAACAACAAGCGATGACAAAATACAAACAAGATCGTGCGGCTGCGAGTTCAACTAGCGAAACCACTCTTGGTGCCGGCAGTTCGTTGTCGTCATCATTATCCTCTTCTTCGTCGTCAACAAGCGACGACGGTTCATCAACACCACCGGCGGCGCCAGAATCGTCATCAGCCTTTGTGGCATTTTACTCTTATAATCAATCGGATAGTGATGCAGATGATCTTCGGCATCAAAATGTTGCAAACAGAATCTTGACCTCTAGAGCCAATCCGGTAATTAATGCCGGAGATATAATGGAAGATGGAACGCAAGATTCTTGGAATCGGTTCCTAAATATTGCCGGTACATTACTGGCAACCCGAACTTTTTATGCCGCTCTTGGTAACAATGATCGAGTGGTCGGCGATTCGACTACGCCATTGTCTTACTTTTTAGATTATTTTAATCTTCCCAATAATGAACGCTGGTATTCGGTCAATTCGGGAAATTTACATATTATAATTTTAGATAGTGCTTTCGGCGCTTCTGATCCAAATCAACTTTCTTAGTTGGCATCGGATCTTCAAAGTTCGGCTTCGCAATCGCGAATTACGGTTGTTGTTTTTCATCATCCGACTTTTGCTGCGACAGTTGAATCTTATTTAGAAAATTACGGTGTTGATTTTGTCGTTTTCGGCCATGTCCATTATTACTCAAAAACATACACTGCTGGAATTTATCGTTTTACCTTGCCGGGTGGAACTTCGCTTGGACACGCGACGGCTTTGATTTACAGCGACTATTCAAAATTCAAGGTTTATGACATAAACGGGTTATTAATTGAAACAACTACAATAAATGAGAGATAGGTGGTTATTTAATTAGTGTTAAAACAATTATGGCAATAATGAAATAGAGCAACAACCAGCCAGCGTTGGCGAAAAGCATCCAAGTGGCATCCTTCTTCTTCCCATCGATGTATAGGAAAATTGGTTTACCGATAAGGAGGCCGCCGACAATCAGTGCCGACATGGTAAAAAGCAAAAGTGCGGCGATACTGGTATAAACAGTATCAGCCGAGCCCAAAAGAGAATTGGCGTGATTTATAAACAGTGCAACAAACACAATATAAATACCGGCACCAAGTGAATAAAGAAAACTGGGTTTACAAACTTTCCACATTTTTGCTCCTATTATTTTTTATTTAAAAGTTTATCGGCCAATTTTTCCAAATTAACCTCCGATTTCCCCTCTAACGCCCGCAAAATTTCAAGAGGAATAGCAAAGATTACGGTGTTCGATTTATCTGAAGCCAAATCATTTAAAGTATTTAGAGTTCTAAGATGTAGCGCTCCATCTGCGCTGGAAAGAGTTTTGGCTGCTTTTGCCAAATCTGTTGATGCGATAACTTCACCTTCGGCTTTTGTAATAACCGCTCTTTTTTCTCGCTCGGCTTCGGCCTGTCGGGCAATTACCCGTTTCATATCTTCCGGTAAAACTACATCTTTCAAATCAACATTCTGAACTTTAATTCCCCACGGATCGGTTAATTTATCGACGATTGTTCGAATTTGTTCAGAAACTTTATCACGCTCGGAAAGCAAAGTATCCAAATCAACGGAACCGACAATGTTTCGCATTGTTGTTTGCGCCAGCTGTGATATTGCGTAGAAAAAATTTTCAACTTCCAAAATCGCTTTGCTGGCATCATCAACTTTGTAATAAATAACTGCGTTGATGCCAACAGAAATATTATCCTTGGTGATCGCTTCCTGATTTGGAACATCAACAGCCTTAACCCGAATATCCACTTTTACCACTGATTCAAAAATCGGCCAAATTAGCCGCCAGCCGGGGTTTTGAATCGAAACGAATTTTCCCAAGCGGAATTTAACTCCGCGCTGATACTGATTAATTTGGCGGATAGAAATTAGAACAGTAAAAACTACCACTCCCAAAAGATAATAAATCCACATTTTTCTCCTTTCATTATTTACCATTATCGTAGCAGATTTTATGGGGATAACAAATAATTGATTGGCATTTTTATTTATTTAGAAAGCATGTTACAATCGTTTGGGACAAGTGGTACAAAAGGAGTGAGGAGTTCGACTACACCAAATCATTCGTTAATTGCATGTTCGATTGTATTAGCGGTTGAAAATCAGTCGCCGTCTATTATTACTTCCGGCATTTTCCTTTTCGGATTCCATTTTTTGCTTGACACTGTCCCTCACAAGCACTGGTGGAATAATACTAAAAATTCCAATCCGTTGGCCAAGGAAAACTTGCTCTTTGTTATTGTTGAGCTGGTTGCTGGATTGCTGATAATTCCGACTATTTTTTATTTTTTAGCCAGCTCGAATCTGTTTTTGGTTTTTATTTTGTCCCTAGCCGCCAATCTGCCGGACTTGTTGTTAGTGCTGGCAGAAAAAACATTTCTTCCGTTGACTATCTGGCCACATGCTTGGAAGAAATTTTTACCGCAAAATTTGGTACTGCGAGCAGAAATTACTCAAACAATTCTGTTATCAATGTTCATAATAATTTCAATCTACCTCCGAGCAAATTAGTCGGAGGATTTTTTTTAAGCGGTTTTTAAGAAAAATATTAGATAGTAATATTAAGGAAAATAATCAATTGGAGGAGCGCCTATGGAAGATAAGAAATTGGTTGGTGATCTGGAAGCCGATTTGGAACAAATCGGCCTCCTAAAAAATAAAATTGATCAATATTTGGTTTGGGGAATTTACAAGTTGACATCCTATTGACATCCTAAATTGGTATTTAGGCGTTTTTGTTTTCCAGTTAATTTCAAAAGAAATAGAGTACTTCTTGGGGATTTTCCAAAGAGAAAACCTTAAAAACAGAAATTGAAATTTATTTTCTGCAATCTTCCCCAACCCAAATCGATTTAATGTTAATTCAATGTCAACAGTCATATTTCAATATTAACAAATTGGGCAGTTTTTTGAATTACAATCCGTTAATCGTCTGAACAACGATTGTCGGCTTAATTGAGGTACCTTTTTTAATTTGTAGGATTCTTGGATTAGGGTTTTTGATTTTCCTTTGATGTGCTTGGTCATTTTTGTCTTTGGTAACGATTTGTTCAATCATAATACTGCCGGAGGGAATGTTGCGAATTGTAAAATCTCCGGCCGAATTGGTTACGCCGATCGCCGGACCAATTTGGATGATCGAATAACTTACCGGACTGCCGTTCTCATCGATTATCTTTCCTTTAACAATTCCGGCATCACCAATCATATTTAATCTGGTCAGTTCATTCAGAAGCCAATCGGCAACTTTGTTTACAGCGTCTACAACATTGGAAAATTTCATTGTCTGGAAAACCGGTGCAATGTGACGTTGATATTGGAGCTCGGCTTTGTCTATAAGTGAAAGAGAACGATAATTTTCTTCCAGCCACTGGCCACTTCTAATTTGATCAAAGGAATAATTGGTTGTGCCCAGTTTTCCGCCAAGCGGTTTAAAATATTGATCGTCATCATCATAAACCTTGCCAACATTTTCGGCAAAATACTGCCACATATATTTGAGGATATTTTGCTCGTCGCTACCATCTCGCTCATGATACATAATTATGCCGTAGAGCCGTTCATGGTTAGTAAAATAGGCATTGAAAAAACTGGCGAACATCTCGTTTGCATTATCTTGAGGGTGGCCACTAAGCACAAATGGTTCGTAGCCAACATGGCCATCCATTATGTCATTCCACACACCTTGCTGTGTGCCAACCGTTCTGGATAGCTGGGAATAAATCCGTCCAAATTTTTCTGTTGTTTTTGGGAATGCAGTATTGACAGTATGCCCATATTCGTGAGCGATTGTAGAAAATATTTGGGAGGTATTTCCATTTTTGATTAATGAATTTAAATACCATTTTGCATATAATATGACGTAGGCATTTTCAACAATTTTTCCTTCTCCAAGACAGCAGCGATATTGTTCGCCTCGTGCAAGCGGACCTGCGTTGCTAGTGTTGGTAAAATCTACAATTAACGGATGAACATTTTTTGACTGTCTTTTTAGTTTTTTAATTTGTTCGGCCAACCGGTCTAGCGCTTCAGCCCCCATTGACTTTTCGACTTCGTTGTCGAAGATAAAATATAAATCTTCACCGTAATCTTTAAAATGCATTTTGGCATCACATTTTTGAAAATCAATAAATTTTGTTTCTCCGGCTTTGATTTGAATTGGGTTACTTACTTCGCCATTAATACCAATATTTTTAACTTTGTAAAATGTGCTCGGATCAACAATATAACAGTCTATTTCATTATAATTTCCAATCGAAATTATTAGGTATTTATCAGTATTGGTATAATTTCCATCGATTGTATTTGAAACCCAAAGTTCCAGTTTTGGTTTTGGGCGGTAAGCATCGCCCATCTTGCTAAGGCTTCTGACACAGATTTTTCCTTTTGTGGTGTCATCACTTAACAGTTTGATTTCGACAGTCGAGTTATTATCCCTTTCCGGATTGATAGTGATTTGCTGGGGGAAATAACCGATCTTAGAAATATTAAATATTAAGTCATGATTGTATAATAATTTTATCTTTGAAACGGCATTGGTTTTAGTTTCGTCCGGAATATTTATATATGAGTCTTCAAAAATTTTGCCGGAAAAATCTTTTAGCAGATTGGCAACACCATTGATTGCAGTTTTCGCCGAGAGCGTATTAGATAATGAAATAATCTTACTTTAGCGTTCTTTTTAAACAGTTAATTTT
>CAZEVI010000038.1:0-6203 GCA_964515615.1 uncultured Candidatus Saccharibacteria bacterium
GATAAAAATTATTGACAAAACAAAAATCTTTTTTCGACTAATAAAACCGAGAAGAATATCGGTTAGAAAAATGATAATGATTGTTACATTATATCCCGACAGAGCGATTATATGGGTAATTCCGACTCGAGAAAAATCATTAATTAGTGACTTGCTAAAACCTTGTTTTGAGCCGATTAGAATTCCAATCCCAAGTGAACTTTCTGGTTCGGGCAGAGTTTTTTGAACAACGTTTTCAAAGTTTCGGCGAATCCTATAAAGACTTTTTAATAAACTATTGCCACCAGAATTAGAAATTAATTTTATTTGTGGATTATTATCTAAGGTTGCGGTTGCCCCGTAGCGTTTCAAATAACTTACCCAATCAAAGTCGGAGAAGTTAGTTGGTTTTTGGATGGTCGATTTAACTTTGATGGCGTCACCATATGAATATCGTGGAAAAGCCGAAGTTGAAATGTAAATTTTCATTGAATTGCCAAAGTCAGAAGTTGAAAGATAAAACGATTGAGAATTTCCAGAGATGTCCGGATAGCTGGAAACTATACCGGAAAATTCCAGTGTTTGTCCAAACGGAGCTGTTAAATTGTTAAGTTTGGTATTGATAAAACTAAATAATAAAAATCCAGCAAAAAATATCATTGTTGCCGCAAAACAGATATTTAATTTAATATTTCTAAACAAAAAAATCCCGCCAAGCAAAACAAGAAATAACAGAAAGGCAATTTGGTATATTCTAAAAAAATCTATATCAAAATAGCTTGAGACAAAAACTCCGACCAGGAAGGCGATAAATAATATTGTGAGAACTCGAAAATTGGGTATTGATTTTTTCTTCATCATCATTTATTATAACAAGTTGGAGGGCAATTATGAAAAAAGAGCAAAATAAGAAAATTAAAGAGTTGGAGGAAAATGTTGCCGAGTTAACTGCCGGCTGGCAGAGAACACAGGCTGATTTTTTGAATTTTAAAAAACAGGTTGCAGATGAAAGAACCCGATTAATTGGGTCTGCCGCTACTGACATTATTGATCAACTTTTGCCGGTTTTGGATCATTTCCAATTGGCGGCAAAACATCTGCCAAAAGAACTAGAAAATAATAATTGGGCAGTTGGAATTAAACAAATTGAAAAACAATTTGAAAATATACTAATTAAAAACGGACTAGAGCGAATTGAATCGGTTGGGAAAGAATTCAACCCGGAATTGCATGAAGCAATCGAAGAAGTAAAATCAGACAAACCTGTTGGTACAATTATCGAGGAAATCCTCTCAGGTTATAAATATGCTGGTGGAATTTTACGACCAGCGAAAGTTAAAGTTGCAAAATAACTTTACTGGAAACAATTTTTGTTTGTTTTGTGTAGTTTTATGCGAGTGTTAAAACAAGTACCAAAATCAGATAAATTTAAAAACTTTGTATGTAAAATTGATTCGGTCGCACATATCTTACATACAATTACATTGTTAATTCTTTACAAAACAGTTTTTTGAGATGATTTTCTATATCGGTATTTTCAGAAATAATCACGGCAACATACTTTCTAATTCTAAGTTCATCTGCAATCATGTAAATTTCGCTTGATTTTACAAACGGACTTGCCCACAAACTTTTCTGGATTTGTTTATAACCTATTTTCTTAATCGAGCGACAAAATTGCTGCCTCTTAATTTTCAAATCCTCAGGAATATCCCAAGAGAGAAAGCGCCATTTGCCATCAAGTTTTTTGTCATTTGAATTTTCGAGTATTTTAATTCTGCCTTTGTTGGTAAATTCGATCGAATTGTTTTTTCTGTCGATTTTGATATATCCACTTCGTTCTAATGCATGAATCCGATTTATATGCCGGCGCGGATCACCCTCTAAATATGATGTTTCTCTTTTAAGTTTTTCGTAACTCATAAAATACAAACCTTCGCCCAAAAGTTTCCCAGCTTCGATGAGTAGTTCCAATGTTTTATTCACACCTGATCTAATTTTCTGCTTCGTTTTGAATTTCATATTACAATTATATCATAATGTATGTAAAAAATAATCGATCGATTATTTTTTACATACATTTGGTGGTGGTTAATAGAAAAAAGTTGGTGTGCAATTAATATCTGTGAGATCCGGGGGAATAAGCTGAGTTGCAAATTAGGGGTAGAAAAAAGATGGTATCGCAATTAAATATAATGTTAGAGAGAGAAAGTTGGGAATGTCAATATTGTGAAAATAGAAAATTATTATGTTCCGAAGCGGAAAATTTATATGAAGTAAATAAATTTTTATAGTTTTGTTTGACTACTTCTACTACTACTATAAAAGTATTGAAAATATTATAATCAATGGAAGGAGATTTTATGACAGAAGGGAAAGAAGGTAGTTACCAACCAAGCGATGAAGAGGTCAAAAAAACCGAATTATCATTAACATCAATTGAACAAGAGTGGTCGGTTTATCGCGACCAAAGAAGATTAACTTCAAGGTCTAATTTCTCCGAAGTCCACCCAAATGTTAAAGGTTGGTCTGTAAGCAAAGAAGATCGTGAAAAAATATGGGAATCACTAGAGTCGGAAAGAATTTCCGACGAAAGTTTTGAACTTGCATGGGAAAATAGATTTCATTTATCTTCTAGTGAAGATACTGAATCTAACGAGCGAGTTGAAACTATTTTGAAAGAGTGGAATAAAATTAGAAGTGAAGAACTTGTGAGAACACTTAATGACCCAGGACTTGCTGAGCAATTAAGAGTACTTGAACCTTACCAGCGTTTTTGTAGGATGGTGAAATTATTTTGTAGATGGGATTTTAGGGGATATGTTAATGTGAAGATTGTTGATCCCGATACAATTGAGGAATTTTATGAAAATTATCAATCAACACGATATGTTCGGCATTTTACAAACACACATGCTAGTTTTGAAAACAATGGCAAATTTTAACTCCGGATGATGCCACTGTACGAGTATCAAAAGCAAGTCATAAATGGCAAGATGGGGAGGCTATGTTACACTATCATAGTGGTACATCGAGCACTGATTATGAACTTACAATTTGCGGTAATCCATCATGGGAGACATTGGTTAAGCTATTACCATACTTGTATTTTGTCCCATCCAATATTGAGAATGAATTTCAAATTCAAGAAGATCGTATTTTGGATGCGAATGGTAGGGCAAGAATTCGATAATAGATTATTTAATATCATTTACAAATTTCAAAACCAAAGCACAATTATGAAGTGAATTTTAGTTGTCTAGCTGAAAAAATAATTTTGAAAAATCGTCCCTGATATCAACATGGGACGATTTTTTTGTGGAAGAGGGATTGATTCGCTTTGCTCTCAATGACTATTTGGATGTGTAGTTTAAACCGTCGCGCTCCTCAATCACTGCCTGTGCCGCTGATAAACATGCGATTGGAACGCGGTATGGTGAGCAGGAAACATAATTCATTCCGGCTCTGTGGCAGAACTTAACTGATTCAGGGTCACCGCCGTGTTCGCCGCAAATGCCAATTTTCAAGTGGCCCTTAACGCTTCGGCCTTTATCGATTCCAATTTTTACCAACTGGCCAACACCGTCCTGATCCAAAGTTTGAAACGGATCGGCAGTAAATATCTTTTTATCAATATATACTTTTATAAATTTGCCGGCATCATCTCGTGAAAAGCCCATAGTCATTTGAGTCAAGTCGTTAGTCCCGAAGGAAAAGAATTCGGCAACTTCGGCAACTTCGTCAGCAGTAACAGCGGCTCGTGGAACTTCGATCATTGTACCAACCATATATTTGACTTTGACATTGTAAGACTTCATGGTTTCCTGTGCAATTTGATCAATGATATCTCTCTGATTTTTGAACTCGGAAACATTGCCAACTAACGGCACCATAATTTCCGGCACAACTTTGATATTTTTCTTTTTCAGAAGTTCGCAGGCGGCAGAAATAATCGCTTTGGTTTGCATCTCGGTAATTTCCGGATAGGTGATACCCAAACGGCAGCCACGATGCCCAAGCATTGGGTTAAATTCATGCAAATCGGCGGTTTTCTGCCAAATTATTTTGGCATCAATCCCAATCTTTTTTGATAACTCCTTGGCCTCCTCTTTGGTTTTGGGCAAAAATTCGTGTAGAGGCGGGTCAAGTAGACGAACGGTAACTGAAAAACCTTTCATCTCTTTATAGAGACCTTTGAAATCTTCTTTTTGAAACGGCAGAAGTTTATTGAGGGCTTTTCGTCGATCTTCCTCGGTTTCCGCTAAAATCATCTTTTGCATTAGTGGCAGGCGGTGACTTTCAAAAAACATATGTTCGGTTCGGCAAAGTCCGATTCCCTGAGCGCCGAACTCCCGAGCAACTTTTGCGTCGCGAGGAACATCGGCGTTAGCGCGGACACCGAGTTTACGGATTTTGTTGACCCAGCTCATTAATTTGCCAAAATCTCCGGAGAGTTTGGCCTTAACTGTCGGGACTTGACCAAGTATGACTTCGCCGGTTGAACCGTTAATCGAGATCCAATCTCCCTCTTTAACAATTTTGCCGTCAATGGTCATTTTCTGATTTTTTTCATCAACCTTAATATCTTCACAGCCGGCGACGCAACATTTGCCCATGCCTCTGGCAACAACAGCTGCGTGGGAGGTCATTCCTCCGCGAGCAGTCAGAATACCTTGGGCAACTTCCATTCCGGTAATATCATCGGGACAAGTTTCCGTGCGAACCAAAATGGTTTTTTCGTTTTCACGCTTAACGGCGTTTTCAGAGGAGAAAACAACTTTACCGACCGCTGCCCCGGGTGATGCCGGCAATCCAGAAGTAATTACTTCATATTTGGCGTTTGGATCAAAAACTGGATGTAAAAGCTGGTTTAATGCTTCGGGGTCAATTCGCATAATAGCTTCTTCTTTGCTAATTGTTTCCTCTGCCACCATGTCAACGGCAATTTTCACCGCGGCGTGAGCGGTTCGTTTTCCGGTTCTTGTTTGTAACATATATAATTTGCCTTGCTCAATGGTGAATTCAAAATCCTGAACATCTCCATAATGTTTTTCCAAACTATCGGTAATTTTTTTCAGTTCGGCAAAAGCTTTTGATAAGTCTTTTTTAAGCTCAATAATCGGCTTTGGTGTTCGAATTCCGGCAACCACATCTTCTCCTTGTGCGTTGGTCAAATATTCGCCATAAAACTCTTTTTTCCCATTTGACGGGTTACGAGTAAAGCCGACGCCGGTTGCCGAGTTGTTGCCCATATTCCCAAAGACCATTGCTTGAACATTGACAGCGGTTCCTAAGTCATCGGCAATTTTGTTCATTCGCCTGTATGTGAATGCGCGTGGGTTATTCCAGCTTTCAAAAACGGCATCTCTAGCCATATCAAGCTGAATTTTCGGCTCCGACGGAAATTCTTTGCCTGTTTGCTTTTTCACTAATTCTTTATATCTTTTAATAATAATCTCCAAATCATCTTCTTTCAGATCGGTATCCAATTTAACTTTGGCGTCATCTTTCACGTGATCAAGAATTTCCTCAAACAATGCTTTTTCAACTCCAAGAACGACGTCGGAGAACATTTGAATAAAGCGTCTGTAAGCGTCTAGTGCAAATCGGCGATTGGCAGATTTTTTAGCTAACCCTCCAACGGTTTTATCATTGAGTCCTAAATTTAGAATTGTATCCATCATTCCGGGCATCGAGAATTTTGCGCCGGAACGAACGGAAACCAAAAGCGGATTTTTTAGATCACCGAATTTTTTGCCAACGGCTGATTCCATTTTGGAAATTGCCTCTTTGTATTCTTTGTCAAGTCCTGACGGCATTTTTCCGCTATTCTGGGAAAAATAATTGCAGACCTTAGTAGTAATTGTAAAACCGGGGGGAACAGGAATACCCAAATTGTCCATTTCTGCCAAATTTGCACCTTTACCGCCCAATAGATCTTTCATTTTACCGTTGCCTTCGGCCTTTTTGCCGCCGAAAAAATAGACCATTTTTGCCATTTTTTGTCTCCTTTTAATTTAAAAGTGAATAAAAAATAGAAAACTCGAAGTTTCTAAGTGTCTTCAAAATAGCATAATTTTTTCCAAAAATCAAATTAAAAATTAGCGATTTTGAAGCTGAATTTTTTGAAAAAATAAAAAATCGCAAAAAACTCCTGTCAAGTTTTTTTAGATATGTAATCTGAGACCCGATATTTGGACAATTTCTTTTCTTTCAAGAAGGGA
>CAZEVI010000039.1:0-5817 GCA_964515615.1 uncultured Candidatus Saccharibacteria bacterium
CATTTGTTATTCCGAATCTTCCACGGGTGATCCTGTGGGCTTAATCCGGAGTCCGAGACCCTGAAACAAGTTCAGAATGAAAGAATTATTTCTTCATAAACTCTTTAGTTGACAGCGCCACTCGGCCTTTTTCCCTGTCAACATCAACAACCTTGGCTTTGACAACATCGCCGACTTTAATGTAGTCTTCAATTTTTTCGACTCGTTCCGCTGCAATTTGCGAAATATGAATCATTCCATCTTGGCGCGGAGTAATTTCGACAATCACCCCAACTTGTTTGCCGGTCATTCGATCGCGTTTAATTTCAATTACTTTGCCTTCAATAATTTCACCGACCTCAATTTCTCTGGTCATTGATTCAATCGAAGCAATCGCCTTTTTGCCCATTTCACTCTCGGTTGAGCCGATCATTACCGTGCCGTCGTCTTCAATATCGATTGAGGTAATCTCTTTACCACCACACTCTTCAATAATTTTTCGAATATTTTTGCCACCAGGACCAATTAGCTCACCAATCTTTTCCGGATTAATGTGAATTGCTTTAATTACCGGAGCATAAGATGAAAGCTCAGACCGCGGTTCAGCAATAACTTCCTCGATTCGATCAAGAATTTCCATTCTGGCGACTTTGGCTTGTTTGAAAGTTTGCTTTACAATGGCATCAGAAAGTCCGGTAATTTTGGTATCCATTTGAATCGCCGTAATCCCATCACGAGTTCCGGCAATTTTGAAATCCATATCACCGGCAAAATCTTCCAAACCTTGCAAATCAGTCAAAACTTTGAAACGAGAGTCGTCTTTTTTGTCGGCCATCAGCCCCATAGCGATTCCGGCAACCGGCTTTTTAATCGGAATGCCAGCGTCCATTAGTGCCAAAGTCGAGCCACAAGTTGCTGCCATTGACGATGATCCATTGGAGGTTAGAATTTCGGTAACCAATCTAATAGTATACGGAAATTCATCGCTTGACGGAATCATTGGTCGCAGAGCTTTCTCCGCTAAGTAGCCGTGACCAATCTCTCGACGCGAAGCCCCGCGAATTGGCGAAACTTCGCCGGTGGAAAAAGGCGGGAAATTATAATGATGCATAAACCGCTTGGTAGTCTCGACTTCCATGGTGTCAATGAATTGCTCCATGCCCGGAGAAGCCAAGGTGGCAACTGTTAGTGCTTGAGTTTGACCGCGAGTAAAAAGACCGGAACCGTGAGTTCGAGGCAATATCCCAACCTCAATGTCAATTGACCGAATTTCTTCAATTCCTCTTCCGTCGGGGCGAAGATCGTCTTCCAAAATTGCGTCACGAATCTCTTTTTCAACCAATCTGGAAAATGCGCCTTTTAGCTCTGTTCGTTTATATGTGCCTTCAAGAGTTTTTAAAACCTCTTCTTCAAACTCTTTTAGCCGCTCTTCTTTTTTCATTTTGTCAAGTTCACGAACCGCTTCTTTCAAACGATCACCAACAATTTTTGAAACTTCGCCGTGAATCTCCTGATCATCAATTAACTCAACACTCTCTTCAACTTCTTGGCGATGATCTTCAGCAATTTTTTCTTGAACATCCAAAATAGTCTGAATTGATTTTTTAGCCAAATTAATGCCGTCGATAACTTGCTCCTCACTGACTTCGCTAGCTTCAGCTTCAACCATCATTACTTTGTCACGAGTCGCGGCAATTGTTAAATCCAGATCCGATTTTGCGAGCTCGGGCATTGTCGGATTAGCAATCAACTTGCCATCGATTAGACCGATTTTAATTCCGGCAATCGGACCCTTAAACGGTGCTTTGGTTTGCATCAGAGCTGATGAAGCGGCAATCATTCCGATAATGTCAGGGTCATTTTCGCCGTCATAAGACAAAACTGTAATAATAACTTGAACATCGTTGCGAAAACCTTTCGGGAAAAGCGGTCGGATTGGCCGGTCAATCATCCGACAAGCTAAAATAGCCGCGTCCGACGGGCGACCTTCACGTTTAATAAAGCGTGAACCGGAAATTTTTCCGGCGGCATAAAACCGCTCTTCGTAATCAACCAGAAGTGGAAAAAAATCAATTCCCTCTCTCGGTTCTTCGGCAACAACCGCCGTTGCCAAAACAACAGTTTCACCCATTGTCGCTTTAATCGAACCCGGTGCCAACAGGGCCAATTTGCCGCTTTCCAACTTTAATTTTCTACCGCAAAAATCGACCTCGTAGATCTTGTCTTTCAACCCTAACTTCTTAACCATAAATCCCTTCTGGGAGAAAGTCGAGAGATGAGTTCAAAAGAAACAAGGGCATCGTTCAAATGTTAAACGATATCCTCACCTCTTATCCCGACAATCTCTCTGTTATTTTAATTAATTTTGAAATCAACAATGATAGCATAAACTCTCACTGACCCAACAAAACAGATTTTTACAGGTTTATTTGCGCCGATTTGTGGCATAAACTTGTAACAATCCGTTGATACTATTTTCTTAGCTTCAAATCAACAATTAAACCACTGTATTCTTCTTCGTTATTCTTTTTGTAATAATTCAGCAAACGGCGACGCTTGCCAACCATCTTTAAAAGTCCAACACGCGAATCAAAATCGTGTTTGTGTTCTTTTAGATGTTTGGTCAGTTTGGCGATCTTTTTGGTCAAAACAATAATTTGAACTTCGGTCGAGCCGGTATCATTTTCGTTTTCCCGATATTTCGATAAAAGGTCGGTCTCTTTGACCGCTTCCTTCTTCACTGTTTTCTTGGCTGGTTTTTTGGTTATTTTTTCTACCATAATTTTATAATTTTATTATAAACTTATTCTGATCTATTCGCACAAATATTCACTATTTTTTTGTGCTTGTTTGTGATAATTGATCCGTGACAGTTTTTACTTCTATTTAATGTGTTTGAACTGATTGTATCAAACCACTTCAAAAAAATCAAGAGTTTGTTGATGTGGACAAGAAGATAAATTATTGCTACATTCGGCAAAGATCCGGCGCAGACACAATTGCCCGCTTTTTTTATTTCTAAAATAAACCAAATTATCCGCTAGTGATCGCCGTCCACTGATTTTTGATAATCGCGAATTCGACCAATTACTTGATCAACATTCATCGCCGGATCATTTTTATCAATTATAAAACCGGCCGCCATTGCGTGCCCACCGCCGCCAAAAATCTTGGCGATTGACGAAACATCAATTCCTTTTTTAACGCTTCGCAAAGAACCGTGAACACCATCGTCTTTTTCCGTTAGGAGCATAACGAAATCAACACCGGTCGCCGTTTTCAAAAGATCGTCAATAACTCCTTCGATATCGGTCGGCGACGATTGAGTAACAACAAAGTCAGATTTTTCAATTTTTGACCAAACAAAACGATAATTCATTTCGTCGCGAATATTGGAAAGAACTTTTCCCCAAAGTCGCAACGTCGCCAGCGTTCTAGTTTTATAAATTCGTTTAATAATCTCTCGTTGATCGGCGTTAGCGGCGATTAGCTGAGCGGCAACTGTCAATGATTTTGGAGTCGTGTTTTGATTTTGGAAGGAATTTGTGTCTGTGATAATACCAGTCAACAGCGCGGTGGCAATCTCCGGAGTCAAAAGCGAAGTATCTTTCGACAAAGATTCGAAAATCGAAACCAGAATTTCACAAGTTGAAGTTGCCGTTAAATCAACTAAGTTAATCTTTCCGAAATGATCGTTACCGGCGTGATGGTCAATGTTAATTATCGGCGTTTCATAAAAAAGATCGGAATTTTGTTCGTAAGGGGCACCAATTCGATCCAAATCTTGGCAGTCGATAACCAAAATTAGATCAAATTTGAACTTGCCGGCTGGAAAAGAAACCATTTGCGGCGAAAATTCGCCTTTTTTTGGCGTAACCACAAAATTAATATGGTTATCTTCAACTTTATAAAGGAATTTTTCCGCTGATACTTTGCTGACATCGAGCGAGATTATAAAATCGCGCCGGCCAGAGAGTTCTGGCTGGATTTTTTCGATCGGCAAATAGGCAAAAACTAGTGAAATTTTGTCAGCACAAACGCTAAAAGTTTTTTTGTCGAGTTTGGAGAGCGCTTCAGAAAAAGCGACCATTGAACCGATAGCATCGCCATCCGGGTCTCTGTGGGTCAAAAGCAAAATATTTTCCGCCCCTCTAATTGCTTCGACAATTTGTTGTTTTGGTGAAAGTTCCATACTAGCTTCCATTAATATCCACTTCTTCATTAACATTGGATCATATCGTATTGAAAAAAGTTTGTCAATCTTGACTCGGAACAATGAAAATGATGAGATAATAAAATATCGGTGTTGCATAGTTACTTTTCATTCGTCATTGCGAGGAGTTTGCCGATTGGCAAACGACGAAGCAATCTCTATTAAAGAGATTACCACGCCCCGCTTCAAATAATCATTCTCAATGACAATTTTAGCAATAGTGGTAAAAATCGATATGCAAGCAGATTGTGGCACTAAATTATTAAAATTAGACAAAATAAATATTATTCCTCTTCACAAACCAAAAAACTTCTGCTATAATCGAGAAGTAACAATAATTTGTTTATCTGGTATTTATTGTTTAATGCCTAATGTTTGATATCGTTATTATTTATTTATAATTTACCACTATGCCTCTAACATCTTCAGCTAAAAAAGCCTTGAAACAAGATCGTGCCCATCGAGAGATTAACGATTTAACCCGGCACAAAGTCAAATCCGCCGTTAAAGCGGCTCGTTTGGCAATCGCTGCCGGCGAAAAAGACGCCAAAACCAAACTTGATGCCGCCTACAGAGAGCTCGATATCGCCAGCAAAAAAAACATTATCCATAAAAATCGAGCGGCTCGGCTAAAATCTCGATTGGCGAAAAAAGTTGCTAAAATTTCGACCGCCGAAGATACTGCAATTGCCAAAAAACCGGCTATCAAAAAAACCTCGGCAAAAACTGCCACCAAGAAAAAATAACTTTCCGCAAAAAAAATCAGCCTAATTTTGCTGATTTTTTATTTTATAATTGGTTACTGGAAATTATAACTCGGAGTAATAATGCTGGCGAAGTGTGGAAAAAACACCCATACAACTTTGCCAACCAAAAATCGCTTTTCGACCGGACCGAAATAGCGTGAATCGTTGGAGTTCAGTCGATTGTCCCCCATAGTGAAATACTCGACATTTGAAAGATTCCAAACACCATCTTTGGGAGTAAAAATATCTTTTGGCAGATAATTCTCAGTCAGAATTTTATTATTGATAAAAACGCTGCCATTTTTTACCTCAACCGTCTCTCCGGGCAAACCGATAACTCGCTTAACATAGCGGTTATGTTGCGGATCGCCGGGATAATTTAGAACCACCACATCACCTCGTTGTGGCTGGGAAAAATCGTAAGAAATTTTATCCAAAAGACAAAATTCGCCGGTCGCTAAAGTTGGATCCATCGATTCACCATCAACGAGAAAAATCGAGATAATAAAAAAATGAACCAAAGTCAAAATAATAATCGCCAGCAAAAGCCAGCGGGCAAAATCAAAAATAAAACTGCCGCCATAGACAATTTTTCCGATAATATTATCGCGATTTATCATAAGTTATAATTAAAATTTATTTGTAGCCCGGTTCGCGAATCGTTGCTAAATTTTGGCCGACGTAACCGATAATCGGATAAAGTGACAGACAAAAATCCTCCAAACCAATTCCCTGCTTATCGCTGATAAACCAGTCGGGAACAACAAACCCGTCTTCGGCAAATCGCCGCGCCCAAAGAGCCTCGCAACGGAAAATAACAGCGTACGGCAAATAGTCGACAAACTTTTGGTAATTTTTAGTGTCGTATGGAAGTGGCGC
>CAZEVI010000040.1:0-2608 GCA_964515615.1 uncultured Candidatus Saccharibacteria bacterium
CATTATTCATTAAATGGGAGAACACCAAACGAATGCCTAAAAGTGCAAAATGTCCTGTCCTAAAACAAGTTGGTTGAAAAAATGTTTTAGGGTGAAAATTTAGAAAATGCAATGGGATGGAATAGATTGCTTTGTCGCGCAGGCGCTCCTCGCAATGACAAAAAAATCGCAATGACAAAAATAGATTGCTTTGTCGTGCAGGTGCTCCTCGCAATGACAAAAAAATCGCAATAAAAAACCGAACCCTTGGGGTCCGGAGGTTTTTGAAATAGAATTATGAAAATAATGCGAAGAAAAAATTAAATTGTTATGGTGCCGTCAACTGGCAGACCGTTGGTTGTAACGGTTAGCCGCCGGCGGAGATTCCGCTCAAACCTGTGGCGCCTCGTGGCGTGGGCGTGGATTGCCGACACCACCCCCGGAGAGACGAGACGAACTGCCTCGGCCAGCTCCGAGAAATCGGCGTGGCCGCTGGCGTGCAGTCTTGGGCAGGACTCAACGCGCCAGTTGGCGTTGTTGTAATTTTCCTCCTCCTCGGCTTCATCTTTTGAAGTTTGATCCGAATCGAAATTATTCTTTTTCGATTCGCCGATTTTTCCGAATTTGCGAGCATCCTCTTCGGAAATGCCGGCAACAATAATCTTGTAAACGATTTTTGACAGCCGGTCGAGCATTCCGTTAACCGCCAGGCGGTTGCCGGGAATTACTCGAGTTGGGATAACAACGACATCATCTGGTAGAAGCTTGATGTTGTCGCTGTCTTTGTGGCTGGCCTTAGTCAATGTGGCGTCGGGCTCAGCCTGGCTACCGGTAACAAAAATTACAGCGTTATTTTCGGAAAATCTTTTCTGAAAATCCTCACGAAAAACTCCAAACTGGCGACAAAAATAGGTCATTGCACTATTGGGGCCACCGGAAGTTTCAACTCGGCGGCGGCCAATCTCGTTAGCAATGCTGGCGAACAGCGAATTCTCTTCGCCGCTAACCGAGAAGTTAGCAATGATAATTCGTCGACCGGCGAAATCACGCTTCTTGATGATCTTCTGAAATTCAGTGCTGGTTGAAATTAACGAAGTTACATTCTGCTTTTGATCCTCGCCGCCGGTGGCGTCGATTAGCAAAAGGTCAATACCCATTTGACCGATTGTCTGCAAGGTATTGACGGTTTTGTTCCACTCAATCTGACCCGACATTTGAAATCTGAAATCAGTCAAATAACAAATGTTTTTGCCGGCGGCGCTAACTACCAGTGCCCGCGATTCCTGAATTGTGTGGCAAATAGGAAAGGAAAAAACGAAGAAAGGTCCGATTTTCTGTTCCGTTTTCAGGGGGCGAAATTCAACCGTATTCGCTTCCTCTTCGGAAATTCGCCTCTTTTGTATTGCATAAAACAGGACTCTTTCTATAACAATTTTTGCTATTTCGGAACAATAAATCGGAAAGGGATTTTCTCGAATTCCCCTCATATGAATCAAATGGGGAATTCCGCTGACATGATCCTGATGACCATGGCTGATCACTAGACCGTCAACGGTGTTCCAATCAACACCATCAAAATTTGGAATGAATTTTTCTTTTACCTCGTCGCCCAGTTCGTCGTTGTACGGACGAGCGCCGCAATCAAGAAAAAGGGAATGAGAATTGTTTTCATCAATTACGTTAATTGATTTGCAATTTGGTCCGCCTATTTCCTTTTGCCCGCCGTGAGAGCGGACAGAAATGGTTTTTTGCCGAACTGGAACCGGCAAACCGGCCAGTCGGTACAACTCCTCTATTTGACTCCGATTGAAATAAATAACTTCGGACTGATGCACTTCGCATCGTCCTTTCTTTTTTTATTTTGTACCACAAACATCTCCGAGAGGTGGTACTTCTTGGAGATATTCGTCCACACAATTGTAGTAGAAAATTTTAGATTTGTCAAGAGCGTGGCACGAAGGATAGAAAGGATAGAAATGAGTGTTTCTTACCAAATTACTAATGATTAATGAATCCCGAAATTATAGATTGCTTCGTTGTTCGCTTGCCGCGAACTCCTAGTAATGGCAGAACTTTGCTCACAATGACAAAAAGAGTTCGCAATGACATAATGGTTGTGTGATTAATAATAATTTTAGTATCATTGCGAGGAATGAAATGACGAAGCAATCTAAATCATACTACATATACGCCATGATGAGTGCTAGTAATCAAGTAATTTATTTTGGTGTTACAAATAACCTGATTCGTCGGGTTTATGAGCATCGAAATAAAATAATTAAATCATTTACTTCAAAATACAATGTTGTCAAGCTGGTTTATTTTGAAGAGTTTAAAGATGTCTTGTCCGCAATATCTCGGGAGAAGCAAATTAAAGGGGGATCAAGAAAGAGGAAAATCGATTTGATTGGGACTAACAATCCGGATTTTAATGATTTATACGAGGATCTTTTATAAAGATTGCTTCGCTTTGCTCGCAATGACAAGAATAGATTGCTTCGTTGCTCAGTCGCTTCTCGCAATGACAAAAAAATCGCAATGACAAGAATAGATTGCTTCGTTGCTCAGTCGCTCCTCGCAATGACAAAAAAATCGCAATGACAAGAATAGATTGCTTCGTTGCTCAGTC
>CAZEVI010000040.1:2708-5816 GCA_964515615.1 uncultured Candidatus Saccharibacteria bacterium
CTCGCAATGACAAAAAAATCGCAATGACAAGAATAGATTGCTTCGTTGCTCAGTCGCTCCTCGCAATGACAAAAAAATCGCAATGACAGAGTGGGTTGTAGTATATAAAACTATTCCGGTACTGAGAATCCGGCTGCTTCAACTTTTTTGTTGCGGTTTTTGATTTCTTCCTTAAAGCACTCCTCGCATAAAATGTCATCGCTTTTAGGTTCAAAGGGAACTTCGGCTTTTTTGTTGCATTTTCGACAACGAATCCAATTCATCGGATGTTTTTCGCGAAGCTGAGCCTTGAATTTTTCGCCACAGGGTTTGCAGCGTTTGGGAATATTTTGCAACCCTTTATCGCGAAAAAACTGCTGTTCGCCGGCAGTCCAGATAAATTTATCGCCGCATTCTTTGCAAACGAGTACTTGATCTTCAAATTGTTGTTCCTCGACCATAAAATATATATTAAATAAAATCAAAAAGATGTAAGAGCGTCTAAAATCATTATCGCCTAGTAGCGGTTTGTTGTCAATTCGGCCAAAATTTGATAAATTTCGACTAGAGGTGATTATTATATAGCGGTGTTTTAGCTGGGATTTATTTATGACCAAAGAGGAAAAATTGGGAAAAAATAGCGAGGTGCAGTCGTTTATTTATTTCGGTTCAAACTGCGAAATTTCCTATGCTGCAGCTAAAAAGTTTGCCGAAAATGCCGGCATCTCCGAGTTTGATACTTATGAAATTGAGCCAGAGGAAAACGGCAAAAATTCCAAAGGCGAGATTGGTGTTAAAATGATTCGCGAATTAACACGTCAGATGAACTTGACGCCCGGACACGGTGGCGGTAAACTGGCGATAATAAGAGAAGCCGATAAGTTAGGTTTGGAGGCCGCTAACACCTTGCTGAAAACGCTTGAAGAACCGCCAAAACACGCAACATTGATTTTGCTTTCGGCCGACTTGCAACTTTTGCCGACAATTCGTTCACGCTGCCAGATTGTTCGTTTTGAAGATGCCTTGTCTTCTGGCGATGAAGAAATTTTAGCCGAGTTTCGCCAGTCGCTGCTGGGGAATCTTAAAACAGTTTTTAAATCAGCCGAAAAGATGAGCAATGAAGATGATCTTGAGCGCCGTTTGGATATTATTATCTCCTCAATTAGAAATCAGCTGCCGGCAGACCCTAACACCAACAAGGTAAAAGTGATAAAATTAATTTTGTCGGCCAAGAAAAATTTGAAAGCAACGACCAATAAGCGACTGGTTGTGGAAAATTTATTGATGAATATTAAATATGGCTATACAAAAAGTTCGTAGTAAGTATCAATTAATATGGAAAAAATAGTCTTGAAGATAAAAAGTACCGGCCAAGTTTTGGAGGCCGATGCCGGCAATTTGAAATTGACCGTCGGTGATTGGCTTTTAGTTGAAAACCGCGAATGCAAAGAAACGGCGATTATTGTTGATCGGGAACAGTTGAAGGAGATTAAAACCGAGGAAGATTTGGTTGATGATCCGGAAGTTGAAATTATCAGAAAATTGTCGGAAAAGGATTTGCAGCAATACGAGGAGTTCAAGAAGATCGCTCAGGGGTTAATTCCCGAGTGCCAAAGAAAGATTGAATTTCACAAATTACCGATGGAGTTGATGGATGCCGAACTTTCATTTGACGAGAAAAAACTGACTTTTTATTTTGTTGCCGAAGGACGAGTTGATTTTCGATCGCTGGTCTCCGATTTGGCATCGACATTCAAAAAATTGATTAGGTTGCAGCAAGTCGGCGCCCGCGATAAAGCCAGATTTGTCGGCGGTTGCGGTCGTTGCGGCCAAGTCCTTTGCTGCCGGCGATTTTTGAAAGGCGATTTGGATTCGGTAACATTGGAAATGGCGCAAATTCAGGGACTGGCAGTTATGGGATCGAGTCGGGTAACCGGCTGTTGTGGTAAATTGATGTGCTGTTTAAAATATGAACTGCCGGAATATCAAGAAGCGGTTAAAAAAATGCCGAAGATCGGTCAAGAGATCAAAACCGAAAGAGGTAAAGGTGTGGTGATCTCGCAAAACATTTTAGCCAAAAAAGTATTAGTTGAGTTTGAAGACGGGACAAAATTGGAGGTTTTGTGTTAGAGATTGCAATAATTATCTGTTTGGCAGCAATTTTTATTATTGTCGCTGTCCGTTTTCCGAAAACGGCCGATTTATCTTTCTTAAATTGGAAGAAACAGTTAAATGAAGACGAAGCGATTTTGGAGGCGAAAAAAATCTTAAATGAAAAAACTCCGGAGGAGTTGCCGGAAATTCCGCCGGCTGGAACGGAACAGACCGATGAGCTGGATATTTACAATGACGAATTGGCCGAACTTCTGAAATCAGCCCGAGAGAAAATTGAAAATGGCAAATATGCTAGTGCCGAGACGATATTAATTGATGCGATCTGCAAAGAAAATAAATGCGCTTGGGCCTACGAACGATTGGGATCAATTTATTTATTGATGGATAAAAATTTAGCCGATGCCAGTGAATCTTATTTAATGGCCGTCAAACTGGATAAAAACAATGATCGAGCTTGGTTTGGTTTGGGGAAAATATATTTTAAGGATGGAAAATTTAGTAAGTCGATTGATGCTTTGTCTCGGGCGGTTCGATTGTCGCGATCAAATCCGGAGTATCAAGCAATGCTTGGCAAATCCTATATGGAAATTCGACAATACGGTAAAGCTTCGAAAGCACTGAAGCGGGCGGCTTCGCTGGATATTTCAAATCAAGAGTATAAAGAGTTGGCTTCGGCTGCCGAAGATAAACACCGAGAACATTCGAGAGCGTCAAAAGTTTGAATGTTTAGGGAACGAGTTAATCCTGTGCTTTTGTGTTTCGGCATAACTTTCAAACCAAGTTGATATTTGAGAAAAATTCTGTTAATGTTTTATCGTGTCAGGGGCTTTTTTTGCTACTGCCAGCATAGCTCAGTGGTAGAGCAACTGTTTTGTAAACAGTAGGTCGTGGGTTCAAATCCCTCTGCTGGCTCCAAAATCAAATATTTGTCAACAAACAAAAATATGCTGGGATAGCGAAGTGGTCAAACGCATCAGACTGTAAATCTGACGGCTTACGCCTTCGTAGGTTCGA
>CAZEVI010000041.1:0-5232 GCA_964515615.1 uncultured Candidatus Saccharibacteria bacterium
GTTCAAAAAAGGTTCTGATTTCGTCAAACAAATGCACCAATATTAAACTTTCAGGAATTTTGCCGAATCAATCGGCAAAATTCCTGAAAGTTTGATATTGGTACCGCGTATGGGAGTCGAACCCATGATCTCCTGGATGAGAACCAGGTATCCTGGACCACTAGACGAACGCGGCGCGATTTTGGTTCCCGGGCTAGGGATCGAACCTAGATTAATGGAGCCAGAATCCACCGTACTGCCATTATACTACCCGGGATTAATGCAACAACAAGGAAATTCTATCAAATTTGAGCACAATTAGCAATTCAAATGCAGAATTTGCCAACAATTCCCAGCATAAAAATTGTATCAGTAAAATTTGACAATCAACTTTAACCCGTCAATCGGCGGGTTTTTATTCGAATGCGACTTAACATCTGCCAGTAAGGTCTAATGATAAACAGAGGCAGATATTTGATTTTATTATCCAGATTTTAAAATTTTTAGTGCTTTCAAGAGAGCTTGCTCAAAATAGTCCCCGCAATGCTTAGAATTTTGATTCGTGATGCCGGCGATAAAAATCGAATAACCGACGCATTGTTCGCGGACCACAGGCGTAATAAGCTTCGGCGAATTCGCCGCTTTTGGTTGAAAGTCCGCGATAATGGTTCAAGGCCAAAATTGCTTCATCATACTTTTTAATTTTTAGCTGTGATTTGTGACAACGGATGGCTTGTTTTTTGTCATCGACAAAATCATCAATCACAAAAATCCGATTGTATCTGGCTGTGCCCCAAACCTCATAAAACCAGATGTTAATAAAATTTTGATAATTTTTCAGGCTCATCGCTAGAATTTCAGCGACCGCAAAATGATCAGGGTGAAGTTCCTCAAATGAGGGTGCCAAAATCAAATCCGGTTTATCAAATTCAATCTCCCTCCGAATTCGTGATGCCAATTCCAGTGTTGGCTCAACTTTACCGTCGGGCAATCGCCAAAAAACTTCTTCGCCTGCACCGAGAATTTTGCCGGCTGCCCGGGCCTCTTCCTCACGCTGCGCGATTAAACTTTGACTGGCCCGACCACTACTGTTACCGCGAGCACCATCGGTAAAATAGATAATTTTGACTTTCGCTCCGCCGACAGTCAACGATTTGATTAAACCGCCGCAACCGATAGCATCGTCGTCTGGATGTGGCGAGAGAAGCAAAACTTTATCGGCGGAAACAGCCGACAAAACTTGAACTTTTAGTGTCTCTAAAATCACCCCCCAACCGGCTTTTGACGATTCTTTTTGAACAAGCATCTCCCTCCAGATAACCTCTAATGTTTGATATTCGCTTTCGAATTTGGCTTAATTTCGATATTCGGATTTTGACTTTCGAATCTCGACTTTTAGCGACTTAATTTTTTATATTCTTGTTCGATGTCAATTATTATTTTACTCCAATCATACTTATCTTTCAAAAGTTCAAAAGCTTGATTTGACAAGCGGTTTCGTTCCTTATTTTCCGCCAAAAGATAAGAAATAGTTTTGCCCAACTTCTCAACATCACCGGCTGGAATCAAATAGCCGGTTTTGCCATCAGTAACCAACTCGGGAATTCCATCAACTTTCGAAGCGACGACCGGTACTTTGGCGGCAAAGGCCTCCAATATCACCAGACCAAAAGTTTCTGAGAGCGACGGTAAAACAAAGAGGTCCCAGCTGCGAAGAAATTTCTCCGGTTTGTCTTGCCGACCGAGTAATTGGATTTTTGATTCCAAACCCAGTCGTTTAATTTCAGCCAGCAAATTTTGCTTCTCCGGACCGTCGCCAACAATCTCAAGCCGAGCTTTTGGTAAACTGACAACCACTCTGGCAAAAGCCCGAATCAGATAAATTTGGCCCTTTCTCTTAACTAAAACACCGACAGTTCCAACCATTAAATCATTATTTTTCCTCTTTGGTGCTTCAAAATCCTCAATTTCAATTGCATTTGGGATAACACTAATCTTTTTCTCATCAGCCTTCAATTTTTCAACCAAGAAATTTTTAACCGATTTGGAAACGGCGATAACCCGGTCAGCACGATTGAAAATACTCCGAAGGCCGGCTTTTTGCAAAATAGCATTTAGAGGATTTTTAATGTGATAAAAACTGCTCCAAATGTGTTCAGTGTAAACAAATTTTTCGCCGCGGCGAACTGCCAGCCGACAAAAAGCTGCAGCTCGTGGACCATGAGCATGAATGATAATCGGACCAAACGGATTTTCACTCGACCGAAATTCGGCGATATTTCGTTTTAGCTTAGACAGAGATTTGAAATCGATTTTCGATTTGAAATCGACAATTTTAATTTTGACTCCGGAGATTCGAGCCGCTCGAGTTGACAACCAACCGCGAGGAACAATGAGTAAGACGTCAAAATTCTTTTTGTCGATATTTCGCAAAAGTCCTAAAATATGCCGCGGCCCACCGGAAAGCCCGGCCTCGGCAATAACTTGGATGATTTTGGTTTTGGTTGAATTTTGCATTTTTTGGCTCATCATCCTGTTTATTTTTCGTCATTTCATAATCTTTGTTTATGGATCCCAAATCAAGTTTGGGATGACGAAAAACACAAAAATTGATACGGTCTCAGCCTGATTTATGGATTGCTTTTGTAATTCGTTTGATTGATTCGTCCTTCCCCAGCGCTAACAAAAGTTCAATCGGGGACGGAGATTTTTCTTCTCCGGATAATGCTACTCGTATCGGCCAAAATACATCGCCATTGGATAAATTGTTATCAGCAACCACTGATTCTAATATTTCCTGCAAATTTTCTTCGGTCCAATCACTGGCAATTGTTGATAATTTGTCAGCGGCGGCCTGCAAGCCAACCAAAGTTTTCTCTTTATCGGATTTTTTGAAAATCAAAAGTTGCGGATCGTATTTTGAATTTTCCCGCAGTCGAATAATATAGTCGGCCGCTTCTTTTACGGTTTTATAACCACCGCGCTGAATTAGCGCCAATTCACCATCTCGCGGATCGCTAATACCAAATTCCCCGATCAATTTTTTTAATTTTTCAAATGGCAGATTTTTCAATCTTTCCGAGTTAAAATAGTTCAGTTTTTCAATATCAAAAATGGCGTCGCTTTTATTAACATTGTCCAAACTAAACTCCCCCGTTAATTCGGTCAAGGAAAAGATTTCTCTTTCGTCTTTTGGATTCCAACCGAGAAGCGCCATAAAATTAACCAGTGCTTCTGACAAATAGCCGAGTTTTTTGTATTCAATAATTGATGTCGCGCCGTGGCGTTTGGATAATTTTGAGTGATCATGCCCCAAAATCATCGAAAGATGAGCAAACTCCGGTGTCGGCCAGCCGAACATTTCATACAAAATGAGATGTTTTGGCGTTGATGACAGCCACTCCTCCGACCGAATAACGTGAGTAATTTTTGAATCAAAATCGTCGATGACTGAAGCTAGGTGATAGGTTGGGAAGCCGTCGGATTTCAAAATTATCTGATCATCTTGCAAAGCGGCATCAAATTCAACTTTGCCACGAATTAAATCGTTGACGATAATTTTTCCCGATTGCGGCATTTTCATTCGTACAGTATAGCAACCGTCGGCCAAGGTTTTCAGATCAATTTTGGCGTCGCGGCAGTGGCCTTCGTAGCGCGGCGGCAATCCGGCATTTTTCTGCCGCTCTCGATCTGCGGCCAATTTTTCCTTGCTACAAGTGCAAATATAAGCTTTGCCGGCATTGACCAAATCAAAAGCCGCTTTACGATAAAGATCGAGCCGCTTTGATTGGACAATCGGCTGATTAATATTATCAGCAACAATTCCCAACCATTTGAGCGAATCGATAATTCTCTCCGTTGCTCCTTCAACAAACCGTTCACGGTCAGTGTCTTCAATTCGCAACAGAAATTCGCCCGCCCGATTTTTAGCAAAGAGATATGAAAATAGCGCCGTTCGCGCGCCACCAACATGCAATTCACCAGTCGGACTCGGAGCAAATCTTGTTTTAATCATGCCCTTAATTTAGCAAATAAGACCGCTTTTGTCGAATTATTTGCCTTCGACGGCGTTTTTGATATGAGTAATTATTCCGCTATCAATGCCAATTACATCAATTCGAATATTTTCATTCGGATAATCTTTTTCAGTCGCCTTTGCCAGCAATCGAAGCTTGTCGGCTTTTTTCCGACGAACTAAATCGACCGCCTTGCCAAAACCCGATCCCCAAACGGTTTTTACTTCAACGATGACAATTGTTTTTCGATCGCGAGCCAAAATGTCAATTTCGCCAAAGGGATAATTGATGTTTCGATCGATTATTCCGTATTTATTTTCCAGCAAATACTTAGTCGCCAGATCCTCACCCCAATTACCAGTTTTTTTATTCTCTTTTCTGTTCATACACCAATTATAACAAACAAAAAAAACACCATTTTTTAGGTGTTTATAAATAAAATTCTAAACTATACAATATACTTACGCATCTTGTATCTTTTTTTCAGTTTTCTCATGTGATGCTAGCGCCGCTTCGGCTTTTTCTTCCAATTTTTCATCTTCGGCTTCTTTTTCAGCTGCTGCCGCTTCAGCTGCTTTGGCAGTCTCCTCGGACAATTTTTCTAATTCTTCTTCCACTCCTTTTTCTTCCCAAATTGCATAATCACGGTTCATCTCTTTGAGCCGGGCATTTTTGCCGGAAAGACCACGAATAAAATAGAGTTTGCTTCGACGAACTCGCGATTGTTTAATTCGCTCAACTTTAACCACTCGAGGCGAATGAATCGGGAAAATTCTCTCGACGCCGACTCCAAATGATTCTTTGCGAACGGTGAATGATCCATCCAAAGTTTTGCCGCCGTGAGTGGCGATTACCAGCCCTTCAAAAATCTGCACACGCTCTTTATCACCTTCTTTAATTTTCTGATGAACTTTAACAGTATCCCCGGCTTTAATTTCGGGGATATTTTTTTTCATATATTTTTTGAGTATCTTTTCCATTGCTTTTGATAATAACTGACTGTCGGCATCGGTAAATGTTTACATTCGTCTCTGGGCTGAACAAAGTTCAAATCAGGGAAAATGTGCCAGTGGCGTGGATATGTGCCACTGGCACTGGCATGGTGGACCTGTGAGATGATGACCCCGACCGAAGTCGGGGGGGAAAAACTACTCGTGGTCGTGGTCCGGCACCCACGAGTAGTCCGGAGGAGTTTTTATTACCGGTCCCCCCTCCGGCAGATGTACTAACTGCCGGA
>CAZEVI010000042.1:0-4585 GCA_964515615.1 uncultured Candidatus Saccharibacteria bacterium
TTTACTGAAAGTTGTCGATCATGTCAAAAGCGGCGGTAGCGCATTACACCTAATTGGGCTCTGCTCCAATGGCAATGTTCATTCAAGCATCGGACACCTCTTTAGTTTGCTGAAATTTGCCGACGATCAAAATTTGGATAAGGTTTATATTCATTTAATTTCTGATGGTCGGGACACCGCTCCGCGAGTTGTTAAAGAAGATATCGCTAAAATTAAAAATCAAATCGCCAAATTTGACATTGGTAAAATTGCCAGCATTATTGGTCGTTTTTATGCAATGGATCGAGACCAGCATTTCGAGCGAACTTCAAAAGCTTACAATTTGTGGGTTCTGGGGCAAGGTGATAAATACAATTCTACTGAGGAAGCAATCGATGTCGCTTACCGGGCCGGTGCCGATGACGAAAAAATCGGTCCTTGCCTGATTGACAATTCCGGCCTAATTCGCCCCGGCGATGGTCTAATATTTTTCAATTTTCGAGCTGATCGGATGCGACAAATTCTCCAGTCTTTTGAAAGTCAGAGTTTCTACAAATTTCAACGGCAGAAAGTTGACAATTTATTCATTACCACAATGACAAAATATTTTGACCATCAACTCTCGCCGAGTTTTTTCTCGCCGCTTGATATGACTAACGTTTTGGCCGATTTGGTTGAATCAATGGGATTAAAGCAAAGCCACATCGCCGAAACTGAAAAATACGCTCATGTTACCTATTTCTTTAATGGTGGGCAAGAAAAGCCACATGAACACGAGTCGCAAATTTTGGTTCCCTCTCCAAGAGTTGAGAGTTACGACCAAGTGCCGGCAATGTCATCAGTAGCAATCGCTGAGAAAGTAATTGATGAAGTCAAAAAAAAGATTGATTTTATTTTAGTCAATTTTGCCAACGGCGATATGGTTGGTCACACCGGAAATTTGGCTGCCGGAATTAAGGCGGTTGAAACAATTGACGAAAATCTTGGTCGGATTATGTCATCTGCATCAAGAATCGGTTATAATGTAATTATCACCGCCGATCATGGCAATTGTGAAAATATGAAAAATAGTGTTAGTGGCGAAATTGACAAAGAGCATTCAACAAATCCGGTGCCCTTAGTTGTTGCTGATTTATCGGGAATTCCGTTTACGCCGCAAAAGGAAAATGATTTTACACATCAATCGTTACTTCGATATTCCAGCGAATCGCCAACAGGAATTCTAGCTGATGTAGCACCGACTGTTTTAGAAATTTTAAATATCCCCAAACCGAAAGAAATGACCGGAAGTGATATTAGTCAGCTAATATAAATATAATCTCAAAATTAATATCTAATAATTATGGGAATAAATAACTATTATAAAAAAACCAGCCACGGGATGACTATTGGGAATATTCGATAATATTTATTAATTATTATTTAGTTTTATGATTGAATTTCAACATGTAACAAAAAAATATGGCAAAGAAATCACCGCTGTCGATGATGTTTCTTTTAAAATTAATGCCAAAGAGTTTGTTGCCCTTGTCGGCCCTTCCGGCGCCGGAAAATCGACACTGATTAAAATGTTGACTCGCGAGGAGGAACCGACATCTGGCAGAATTTTGGTTGCCGACCGAGACATTTTTCAACTAAAAGAAAGAGAGCTGCCATATTATCGAAGAAAAGTCGGTGTTGTTTTTCAAGATTTTAAACTTTTGGCCAAAAAAACTGTTTATGAAAATGTTGCTTTTGCTTTGGAAGTAGCCGGAGTTTTGCCGGCGATAATTAAAAAAAGAGTCGATGAGATGCTAACTTTGGTTGGATTAGAGCATCGAGCTGGTGCTTTAGTTGAGGAGCTTTCCGGCGGTGAAAAACAGCGGGCTTCAATTGCCAGAGCGCTGGTTCACGAGCCGAAATTGCTAATTGCTGACGAACCAACCGGAAATTTGGATCCGGTCAACTCTTGGGAAATTATCGAACTTTTATTCAAAATAAATAAGCGAGGGACAATTGTGATGTTGGCAACGCACGACAAAGAGATTGTTGATGCGATTCACAAACGGGTAATCACTATGAAAGATGGTAAAATTATCAGCGACAAAGAAGACGGAAAGTACATCTTATAATTTTAGATTGTAAATTTTAAAACAAATTAGAAATTCAAATCTTTAAAATGTTTAAAATTATTTTAGAATTTACAATTTAAAATTTAAAATTTGTATTATGACATCTGATAATGCTTTTTTCAATTTCATCATAATGACCGGCAGGGTTTTTAAAATGAGCATGGTTTCCCTCTGGCGAAATCGGCTTTTGTCATTGGCGACAACGGTAACAATCGTTTTAGCGCTCTTTATTATCTCAGTTTTTTCACTGACAATAATTATCGCCAACAAATCGGCAACAACGCTAAAAGAAAAAGTTGATTTAACGGTTTATTTAAAGGATGCCGATACTAACGATCAAGTCAGTGCTTTTGAAGATATTATAAAGTCGCGACCGGAAGTTAAGAGTGTAAAATATCTCTCCAAAGATGATGCGCTGGCCGCTTGGCAAAAAAGCCATGCCGACAATTCCGACATTGCCAATGTTATCTCCGCTAGCGACAATCCGCTACCGAGAAGTTTCGAAATTCAGACGGTAAATCCGGAACAAATTGAAACTGTCGCCAATTTTCTTGACAATCAAGACTACGCTTCACTGATTCAAGAGATTAGTTACAAAAAAACCAAAGATATTGTTGATCGTCTAATTAGAATTACCGGTTTTATCAAAACTCTCGGTTTGGCATTATCGCTTATTTTTATGCTGGTTTCGGTGCTAATTGTTTATAATACGCTTCGTTTGACAATTTATAATCGATCTGATGAAATAGAGATAATGAAACTCGTTGGGGCCTCTAATTCCTATGTTCGGGCACCATTTATGATTGAAGGTATGGCCTACGGTTTTCTGGGAGCAATAATATCATCAATAATTTTCTACACTGTTTATCAAATGTCGTTGCCGCCAGCGGAGCAATATTTAGAAATTTCCGGCCTGTCATCATCCTTATTCGAAAGTCTCTGGTTGATAATCGTTTTGCAATTCGCAATCGGTTTGATAATGGGTGCCCTTTGTTCGATGGTGGCGATGAGAAGATACTTATTTGGCAAAAATAAAAAATGAAAAAATTAACAAAAATCATCATTATAGTTTTGTCAATTGTTTCGATTAACGGTTTGCCGACAAGCCCAGTTTTTGCGTTGACTTCCAAAGAGCAACAAAAGGCTGCGCTAGAACAGCAACAGGCTGAAGTTCAGGCCCAAGCCGATCAAAAGGCAGCCGAAGCAGCGACTATGAAAGGCCAGATTGCGGTTGTCAATAATCAAATAAATGAAACTCAAACCGCGCTCAATCAAACTAACAATAGTATTTCCGGGACACAAGCGATAATTGATGATTTGGCAAATCAGATTACCGAGCAAGAAAACAAATTGGCAGAGGAAAAAGAAAAATTAAATCAGGTAATAACAAATTGGTATATGGAGGGCGACGTTGGTTTCTTTGAAACGCTTTTTAGCTCTGACAGCCTTTCGAATATGGTTTCGAAACAGCAGTATTACGATTCTATTAAACTTCAAGTTACAACCACGATGGAAAAAATTAATGATCTTAAAACACAACTTAACACTCAAAAAAACGACCAACAAAACAAGATGGTCGAGCTAAAAGATTTGCAGCAACAGCAAAATTCTTACAAACAATCGGTTGTCGATCAGAAAAATTTGCAGACGCAAATGCTAAATATGACTTTAAGTCAACAACAGCAATATTTAAGTGTTGTCAAAAAACTTCAAAGTGAGATTAGCAAGGTATCAGCGGAAATTTACGCTGAACGAATGAGGAACCGTTATAACGAATCAATAATTTACGGTTCGTCAAGCTACCCATTTGGCAGTATTGATCAACCGGATCCGTGGGATTTTCTGACTCGCGAATGTACTTCCTACGCGGCTTGGTACTGGAATGTCAAACGTGGCAAGCACTGGTATAACACTCAACCCGGACGTGGCAGTGCTCGCTATTGGCCGGAAATTGCCAGAACGCTTGGGTATTCAGTATCTAGTACACCGAGAGTTGGAGCAATTATCTCTTTTTATGGTCCACTTTATTCGGGCGATCAATGGGGCCACGTAGCGATTGTTGAGGGTGTCAATGGAGACGGCACTATTGATATTTCTGAATATAATTGGTCAAAATATGCTTATACGTACCGAAGAAATGTAAATCCGGCAAATTATGGATCGTATAGTTACATTTATTAGAAACTAAACAAAAAGCTATTTTGGATAAAAAAAAGAAGAAAAAGTTGATTGCTAAAATTGTGCTGGCTTGTGCCGCACTTGTTTTAGTTTTTTCTGCCGGTTATGGTTTAGGTTTACAACACAATTTTGATTCCAATTCACCTTCAAACATTGAAAATTCAACCGCCGGTAAACCGACGAGTGTTGACTTCTCACTTTTTTGGCAGACTTGGAACAAAGTTAGGGAGCTCTATCACGGATCGTCCGATCCGCAAACGATGGTTTATGGAGCAATTTCCGGTATGGTCGCTTCACTCGGTGATCCCTATACCGAA
>CAZEVI010000043.1:0-4522 GCA_964515615.1 uncultured Candidatus Saccharibacteria bacterium
TATCAGACCGAGCTCAAATAATTGTAAAAGTACTTTATTTCGTAACAAGTCTAATCATGGAACCTCCACACTCTTGATTTTACACAAGTATATACTAGCATAAATTTTTTGTTTTTGCTATAATTTTTATGCGGTTGTACTTTCGTCGGAATATTCTCCGCGCCCATAGCTCAGTTGGTTAGAGCGCTACATTGACATTGTAGAGGTCAGAAGTTCAAGTCTTCTTGGGCGCACCAGAATTGAGATGATAATTTTTTCTGAGCAGGCAATAACCCCTGTCGTAGTTTACATTATGAAACTAAAAAAATCCGATAGTGAAATTTATGATGCGATTGTGGCGGAGAAAGACCGCCAATTTTTTAATCTGGAGTTAATTGCCTCCGAGAATTATGTCAGCGGTGCTGTTTTGGAGTCCGCCGGATCAATTTTAACCAATAAATATGCTGAAGGCTATCCGCAAAAAAGGTACTATGGTGGCTGTAAAAATGTTGATGACATTGAAACGCTGGCAATCGAGCGGGTGAAAAAACTTTTCGGAGCGAAGTTCGCCAACGTCCAACCACATTCCGGATCACAAGCGAATATGGCGGCACTTTTTACTCTTGCCAAACCGGGCGATAGAATCCTCGGTCAATCTCTGCAATCCGGCGGTCATTTATCCCATGGATCTAAAGTTTCTTTCTCCGGCCAAATTTTTGAATCTTTTACTTATGGAATTTCCAAAAAAACCGGCCTACTTGATTATAATGAAATATTAAAAATTGCCAAAAAAGTAAAACCCAAAGTGATAATTTGTGGTTTCTCCGCCTATCCACGAAAAATTGATTTTCAAGAATTTAGAAAAATCGCCGATGAAGTCGGAGCATATTTGGTTGCCGACATTGCCCACATTGCCGGCTTGGTCGCCACCGGTTTTCATCAATCACCAATCGGAATTGCTGATATTGTTACAACCACAACTCACAAAACTTTACGTGGTCCACGCGGCGGCGTAATTATGACAAACAATACGGAGTTGGCAGCAAAAATCGACAAAGCGGTTTTTCCGGGAATTCAGGGCGGGCCATTGGAAAATATCATCGCCGCCAAAGCCGTTTGTTTTAAAGAAGCACTGGATCCAAAATTCAAAGAATATATTGGTCAAGTCATTGGTAATATGCGGGTTCTTTCTGATACACTTCACCACTTGGACTTTGATTTGGTCACCAAAGGCAGTGATAATCACTTGACATTGATTGATTTGTGTAATAAAGAAATTACCGGCGTTGATTTTGAAATCGCACTGGAGGCTGCCGGCATTACCGTCAACAAAAATTCCGTTCCCGGCGATGACAAGCCGCCATCAATTACTTCCGGAATTCGAGTCGGGACAGCTGCGGTTACGACGCGAGGAATGGGTCCAGCCGAAATGCAACGAATCGCTGAAATGATCAATATTGTGGCGGAAAATATGGACGATGATAAAAAAATGCTTGAGGTAAATAAAGAAGTCCGCGAAATGTGCAAAAAATTTCCGATCTAGACAAACTATTTTAAGTAAGCAAAGAATCTCTTTCTTCGGAGGGAGATTTTTTGTTATACTCAATTAGCGAAAGGAGCTGATTGTAGTGGGAAGAATCTCAAGAATAGACATGGCGATGATGATGGCACTCTCGATGGCTGAAATGTCATCTTGTCGCTTCATCAGGGTCGGTTGCGTTATTCCGGGTGCCGACAATTCATTCGTTGGTCTCGGCTACGATGGCCGCCCTGACGGATCCGAGCATTGCTCGGATGCTGGCTGTCTCAAATAGCGCGGCCGGGTGTGCGACGTTCTGCATGCCGAACAAATGCCGTGCTTTACAGTCGAGATCCAAGTAAGTTAGAAGGCGCAACTGTCGTTCTCACAGTTGAACCATGTGCCTCTTGTACAAGTCTGTTCATCGGACAAGCACGACGAGTCAACAGAATCATCGCAATGGAGCCCCACAAACCAATTTCCTACCCAGACCAAAGCCGCAGAGATGAAACCGACCAAGTGCAAGAAGCATTAGATCGAGCAGGAGTTAGTTTTAAGTGGTACAAACCATCCAGTCCCAACGCGGCTGAAAGCGTCGCGTTGCACCAAAAACACCTTCGGCAAGCTCTTGTCGATTTCCAGTCCGCTGAGCCCTAACGCTAGGGATCTTTTTTAAATATCCCATATTGCTATATTGTTAAATTGTTGATATTATTTAAACAATCCAGTCTACTGACTCGGCTACCAACCGATGAAGATTGGCGCAATCCTAAGCGAATAGGAAAATTAAGATCCAATCGAGATGGAACCGTCCCAATGGGGCTCTCGAATCGCGGATCTTTTTTGTTTCGTCATTCCGGACTTGATCCGGAATCTATAAAATAGTGGATCCTGAATCAAGAGCCTAAGACTACCCCTTGGGTTTCAGGATAACATTGGGAGTAAATATGACCGAAAAAAAATTCGAAATTGAAGTAATTCGCCACAGTTTAAGCCATGTTTTGGCGGCGGCGGTAATGGAAATGTTCCCGGAAACCAAGTTGGGAATTGGGCCGGCGATCGACAATGGATTTTATTATGATTTTGATTTACCGCGAACTTTAATTCCCAAAGACTTGCCACTCTTAGAAGAAAAAATGCGAGAAATTATTGCCAAGGATGAGAAATTCATTCGCATCGAAGTTACTGGTGAGGAAGCAATTAAACAACTCGCCAACCAACATTACAAACACGAATTGATTTCCGAGTTGGGCGATGAAAAAATTTCCATTTACCAAACTGGTAATTTTGTTGATTTGTGCAAGGGTCCTCATGTTGACTCAACAATAGATTTGAAATCTGCCGGTTGGAGACTTGATAAAATTGCCGGCGCTTATTGGAAAGGCTCGGAGAAAAATAAAATGCTTCAGCGAATTTATGCGCTGGCTTTTGAAGATCAAAAAAAGTCGGATGAATATTTGAAAAACCACGAAGAGGCGGAAAAACGCGACCATCGTAAAATTGGCGCTGAGCTTGACTTATTTTCCTTCCACGAAGAAGGGCCTGGATTTGCTTTTTGGCACGACAAAGGATGGTTTATCTTTCAAAAACTTCTGGAATACTGGCGACAAATTCATCGCCGAGAGAACTACCTCGAAGTTAACACTCCAATTTTACTATCTGCTGAACTCTGGAAGCAATCGGGGCATTGGGAAAATTATCAGCAAAAAATGTTTGTTGCCAAAACCGCCGAAGATAAAGAATTTACTCTTGGTGTCAAACCGATGAATTGTATGGGTGGCATTTTAATTTATAAGGAAAAAATGCATTCATATCGCGATTTACCGATAAAAATGGGAGAAATTGGACTTGTGCACCGCAATGAAAGCTCAGGAGAAATGCATGGGCTTTTGCGTCTTCGCCAGTTTACGCAAGACGACGCACATATTTACTGCCGGCCCGATCAAATTAAAGATGAAATATTGAAAATTTTTGATCTCTGTTTTGAAGTTTACAAAAAATTTAATTTGGAAATTGATCATATTGAACTTTCAACCCGGCCGGAAAAATCGACTGGATCCGATGATGCTTGGGAATTAGCCGAATCAACAATGAAAGAAATTTTATCTGAAAACAATATAGAACATCGAATCAATGAGGGAGACGGAGCTTTTTATGGCCCGAAATTTGATTTTCATTTAAGGGACGCCATTGGTAGAACATGGCAATGTGGAACAATTCAGTTGGATTTCGCCCAACCTGAAAATTTTGATTTAAGTTATATCGACGACAACGGAGAAAAAAGTCGACCGGTAATGATTCATCGGGTAATTTACGGCGCAATCGAACGATTTTTGGGAATTTATCTCGAAAATACCGCCGGCGTTTTGCCTCTTTGGCTCTCCCCTGTTCAGGCAATTATTTTGCCAATATCTGATAAACATGGAAAATACGCGCACGGGATTTGTGATAAATTAAATTATGCCGGTATTCGGGTGGAGATTGACGATCGCTCGGAATCGGTTGGTCGCAAAATTCGCGATGCTGAATTACAAAAGATTCCGTATATGCTGATTGTTGGGAACAAAGAAATCGAAGCGGAAAAAGTTGCCGTCCGCAAATATGGTGAAGGAGATTTGGGGCAGCTTGAATTAGAAAAAATAATTAATAATATCAGAGAGGAAAAATGAAAGGTGTTTTAATTGGCGGACTGATTGGTCTTTTGGTCGGAATAGTTTTTATTCTTTTTTCTTCGCTCTACGCGAACTATTCTGCCAGCAATCAGGTTGCCGCGGCGTTAACGGCAATATTTTTGTGGATAATTTTCGGTGCAATTGTTGCAATTATTTTTGAACTCACATTTACCAGTACCAGAAAAAACAAGAATTAAAAAAAATCCCCTGACCATGGTGGTCAGGGGCACTCGGGAAAATGATGAAAGGGTGGGCGGCCGGAGTAGTTGGTGCGTGGGGGGTTTACGCACCCCCCCGCTACCCACTTGCGACAAACACAACATAACAGATAATTTTCAGTTTGTAAATACTA
>CAZEVI010000044.1:0-4196 GCA_964515615.1 uncultured Candidatus Saccharibacteria bacterium
CTAAGAGTAACCCTTGGTTATCAAGTGGCTGTAATTTAGTTTTCGGATTCACGGAAAATATCAAGTTTTAGCTCAAAGCTGAAGAATAAAAGCAACCGCAAAATGCGGCTGATAAAAATAGGTTTCTGAATCAATTTGAGTTAGTCAAAATCAATCAGCTTTCCGTGCTTCTGCCCAGATGCTGATTAAATCAGCAACGGCAAGTTGAATCATAGCATAGTCATCATTGGCATGTTCATCTCTGACTTTTGCCCTGAAATCTTCTAATGTTCCCCAAAAAACGCCGTCTTGGATCATTGGTCCATCTTTATGAATTACGGCAATGAACATCTTCCCATTACTGTAAATAGTAATGATGCCTTTGACACCAGTCAAATTCGCACTTTCCAAAGAAACACTTTGTCGAACCGGTAAATTAACTATTTCTTTGACCAAATCACGTTTGCCTTTGAAAATAACATTCCCTGAATCATCGAGAATTTTTATGGCGACATCTCTCCTTCGCCGAGGGTTGAAGACCAACAATACTATAGTGAACGACCTTCATTTTGTCAAACATTTCACAACCAATTTTTAGCAAAAAAACACAAAATTCTATCATTTTGAATTTATTTCAGAATCTTTCTGAGCCTAATTCAGGCTGATAGAATGAGAAATATTTTTTAAGTGTTATAATTTTCGGAATTGAAGAAAAATTACTATTCCGAAAGTAATTTTTCCAAACTTTCCGGCGTTTGAAATCCGACAATTTTTTGACCATCTTTTATCCATGTCGGATAGCTATTGACTCCGCGAGCAGTGCATTCTTCGGCATTGGAGTTCGACAAAGCCGAATTACACTCGACATAGTCAAGAGTATTTACCGCTTGACCAAAAACCAAAAGCTGTCTTTTGGTGGCGCCGTTAGTATCAAAACCGTAAAGAATTATCCCAGTATTTTTCAAATTATTTGCCAACTGTGTTAAAGATTCCGGATCTTCGGTTGAGGCACCTAGCGTTTCACCGGACTCATCAACGGCAGATAATGCTAAATTGGCACTGCCCAAATTTTCATTTCTAAATGAAAACCACAAACCGGAAATTGCGGCGGCAGACGCCAAAAAAAGAATTATAATCAAGACCCAAAACTTAGTTAACGATCTACCGACTTGGTTAAAATGTTTTTCAATCCCCTCGCGCATTTTTCCCTCTAATTTTTATATTGAAAATTTTCGCTTCGATTAAATTCAAATTGATTGCTACTCGCATTAAAAATATAAATTTCTCGGAAGCCATCAATCAGCGGATCTGCGTCATAGTTTCGATATTCGCTGGCTATATCTAATATTTGGTCGCCGTTAAAATCTTGTAACAAGAAATTTGGCTCGTCGCTATATATATTATAACTAATATTGCCGTCTTTTTCAAAAACGATCGGGATCGGACAGAGTTGGCTATCAATTTGGAAATATTGGCGATTTTCCGCGTGAACTCCGGCAATTCCGGAAATTTCCAGTGCTTTTTGGCTTCCAAAATTAATCAATCTGGAAATTCTAGCTTCGTCTTGAAAACCGCCTAGTTGATGTGAACAGGAAAAAAAGATGTTTTTTTCAATTTCGATTTTCCCCCGATTGTTGCTAATTTGAGTGCGAACAATTTTTTTACCGATATTTCCGCCGAAATCGACGGTATTTTCTTCGCCTCCACCGAGATCTGACGCGAATATATTTCGCTGGAAAAGAAAAACACTTCCGGCAGTAATTAACAAAGCAGAAATTACAATTAAATATTTGGATTTAGATTTCGGCTTTAACATTTTAATTATTACTTTGACTCATGAAGTGGTATATTTTTGACTTTGGTTGGAATTAATGAAACAACAATTAAACCAATAATTGACGGCACGATCAGATAGATTGCCTCCCAAAACAGCAGGTTGATGTTTGATTGGCGAAAATAATTGATAAAATTTTCTACCAAAGTTTCCAAGCCAGATCGACCCTGCGATGTTAAATCCGAAAGTAGCGATGAAAAATTCACTACTTTCCAAAGTACAAGTTCAACAAGTAAAAAAATGCCAACGATCAAAAAAACTGAGAAAAACAACTTTAAATACTTGAATGATACTAAAAGGCAAAAGATTAAGAATAGCAGAGTCATAATAGTATATACTATTAAAATTAGATTGAAATTGTTGTACATCAGAGCAACGGTTGAGAGATATTTTGAATACGGCGACATATCAACTTGCCAACTGCTGGGAATTGATGCCGAAATTTCTTCTACCGTTTTTTTGTTGCCAGACAATAAATTGGAAACGTAAACATTTTTAAAATCAGTTAAATCGATTTTCAGCACAAAATCTTTTCGACTTTTTAATCCGCGGTAAAAATCGGAGATCAATTTCTCGATTGACGGCTGAAAATCAAATTGGTCAAAACTGGCAGCGATCGCTTTTGAAGAATCACTTACCTGCCGGGCATCAACTCCAGTTTCAAAAAGATCTTTTTTGAGCACAGATTTGATTTGGCTATAAAAGTTAACTTTAATTAAAACTTCTTTAGTTTTTTCCGGAGTCAAAAACATTTGGTGCAGATTGTAATTCAGAGCAACAAAAAAGCTCGAAAATAAAACAATCACTGCAAAAAAGAATGCCAGAAATTTCATATTATTTTATTTTTAATATTTCAAATTATCGTCGTCGATATTTATGCCACGGATATTTGAAAAATAAATTTACTTTTTGTTTTTGCCGTCAAAAATTCCCGAACGGAATTTTGGTTTAAAAACGATTAAAAGCCCGGCAATGATAATTATGGCCGGCCAAATAATCTGCCAGACATTTCCGCCAATGTAGCCCAAATTTTGCAATAAAAAGATAATACCAACCAGCAAGACCCCAAGTCCGATGAACATTTTACTCCTTCATTTGCTAATATTTTATAATTTTTCTTCTTCGACAAAATTCATTCGATTGTAAATTTTTCTGGTAACTTCAACATCACGCTTACAATACTGACAAATTTCATCAGTTTTGCCGGCCAGAAAAAAATCATAAACTTGCGATCCGTCAATTCCGTCACTTTTTGATGATTCCAATCCAAGTGCCAAAGCCAATTTATGAAGGCCAGCACCTTGCGACCCCCACTTTTCCCACTCTCTCATTGTATCAAAAATTGGATTACTTCTGTATCTGGCGAACGGCAGTTCCTGTGTCGGTTTGACGCCAAGAATTACTGACCGTTTATAAATAAAACGTAAATCAAAATCCATTACATTGTGGCCGATAAATAAGTTGGCGTCCTTGGCAATCTGCCAGAATTGCTCAAGAATTTCTTTCTCATTACCGGAAAGACATTCGGCTGGCTGGTTGTTAACAGCATAGCCAATACAAAAAATTCGACCGAATTCGCCGGAAAACGATGTTCCGCGAAAATAACTGTCAAACAATGACTCGTCGTCTGGCGACCAATTATTTTTCCCAGATTGCGAATTTGCTGCCCCAAATTTGCTCCGAGGTCCGATTTTTTTGCCATTTTTCTTTTTTTGTTCCTCGAAAAGCTGTTTAACAATTGACATATCTTTCCCCTCCGCCGGTAAAGTTTCAATATCCAAAAATAATTTTTTCATGTTTTAAGTATAGCGCAAAAAACTTAATTTGAAAATTGCCTGTCAAGACTTTTTAAGAATGTCCGGTTTTGTTAATGTGACGCCAAAACATTTAACTGATATTATCTCCGTGTATGATGGATTGCTGGGACTCAGGAAGAATTCATTTGCTTGTAAAATTTTCAGATTGTCTGACGAATATTTTCCAGGACGGATTTCTCTTAGATGAAAGAAAAAAACTCTCTTGCCATAATATCGCGACGCTATCAAATATTAAAAAATGGGCGATCAAAAAACGGCTTTCAGACAGGAAAAACCGTTTTTTAAGAATGTATAATCTTGTGATTTAATTTATAATTTATGCTTTGGAATCGGAAATTGCGACAATTAGAACAATAATCCCAACAATTACTGAGAACCAAGCCATCCAAGACGGAATTGTCATATCGGAAACTGCCCAAGTGGGAATAAGTGACCAAACTCCCCAAAGGATTGAAAACACACCAACAATTCCCAAAGTGATTCGTGACATTTTTCCTCCCAACATATTATTTATTAGACTTGTTATGAAATAAAGTACTTTTACAATTATTTGAGCTCGGTCTGAT
>CAZEVI010000045.1:0-3578 GCA_964515615.1 uncultured Candidatus Saccharibacteria bacterium
AATTACCAGTTGATTTGAGGATGAGGTGGTTGTTGTCGAGTCGCAACCGGTCAGAGAGAGAGCCATAACAATCGCCAGACAGCTGGCCCCGACAATTTTCAATATTTTTTTCACTTATCTTCCCTCCGTTGATTAGACATTAGACATTAGACATTAGAAATTTTTAACTGTTTCTTGCAGATATTGTTTAATCTCGTCGCCAATATCTTCTCGTTTCAGAGCGTGATCGATGTTGGTTTTCAAGTATTCAAGCACATTGCCACAGTCGTAATATTTGCCTTCTTTAATCTCGCAAGTGTAAATTGGACCTTTCTCTTTTAGTTTGTTAATGCCGTCAACCAGCCAAATTTCGCCGCCCTTGCCCGGAGACTGGTTTTTTAGAGCGTCGAAAATATCGGGCGTCAAAATGTAACAGCCGTGAGCCGCCAGATCGGACGGGGCTTCTTCGGGCTTTGGCTTTTCGACAATATTTTTAATCTCAAAAATGTTATCGCGAACCGGTTTCAGGTCGGCAATTCCGTAGCGGGAAAGATCTTCTTTCTTTTTTATTCGGACGCCGGAAATTACTGGCCGGCCAAACTCTTCAAAAACTTCGGCTGTCTGTTGCAATCGCGGCGGATTGCCAGCGATAAATTCATCACCCCAAAGTACGGCAAAGGGTTCATTGCCGATAATATGTTCGGCGTTTAGAACCGGTGTACCGTTGCCATATTTACCTTTTTGACGAATATAAATAAAGTTGGCCATGCTGGCAATTCGGCGAATTTCCTCCAGCTGGTCAAGTTTGCCGCCGGCTTCCAGATAGCGTTCGAGCTCCAAATTGTTATCAAAATGGTCTTCGATTGCATGCTTGCCGTTGCTGGTAACAATAACAATGTCTTCAATTCCCGAATTGACCGCTTCTTCGATAATGTATTGAATAATCGGTTTGTCGATTAACGGCAGCATCTCCTTGGGAATTGATTTAGTTATCGGCAAAAAGCGAGTGCCATAACCGGCCGCCGGAATAACCGCTTTGCGAATTTTTTGCATAAAATTTTTTAGTTAAAATTCTAAGGTCTAAATTCCAAACAAATTTGAAACATAAAATATTTAAATATTTTAAGTTTTTGACAATTTGGGTTTTGGCCGTTTGAATTTATTAGGATTTAATCTGTGGGATTTTTAAGGTTTTTTGTTTAGCCCATTTCGATCTTTAGCGATTTGGTTTTTGACCGAACATCTTTGGGAATAATAATTGACAGTAGGCCGTTTTTCAGCTGGGCTTTGGCTTTCTCCGAATTGACGGCAATTGGCAAAACAAATGTCCGTCCAAATGGTCCCCAATAGCATTCCTGAACAAAATGCATTTCATCGGTTGCTTTATGGCCACTTTTGCGTTCGCCGCGAATAGTAACGACTTCGTCGGTAATTTGAACATCAATATCGGTTGGCGCAGTGCCGGCAATCGGCGCCAAAATATAAATATTATCGTCGTCTTGATAGACATCGATTGCCAATTGTCCCTCGGTTTCTTCGGCGTCGGTTTCGATATTGATATTGTCTTCCGGCATTACCCCTCCTGAATGTGAATAGTAAATCACGAATTATAAATTGAGATGAAAAGTTATAATTTTGAAACTAATGTCTAATATCATAACTTGGCATTACTTTTATTATAGTTGGAATAAAAATTGCCGTCAATACAGACGCAAAAAATTGAGAATAAGCAATAACCAAGATACAATAATCAGTAAAATCCCAATAACCAAATTCCAATCATCAGTTAAATTACAAATCTGCTTGCCGGCAGGGCAAATCTCAAATTCTAATTGTTTCTATTTTGAATTGATGATTATTGGTGATTGATTTGTCTGTACCCAATAGTAATTATCTTTTCTTGTTGTATTGACAAACATATACAACATATGTTACATTAAAAATAATATGCAACACAATGAATATCTTTCAACAATCGAGGTCGGTAAAATTCTCGGGCTGGATCGAACTCATGTTTTTCGTCTGATTCAAGCGGGCAAAATTCCGGCGGTAAAAATCGGCCGTAATTTTGCAATTAAAAAGTCCGATTTAGGAATTTATGCCGGCGATCTCTCTGACAAAGAAAGGAAAAATGTCGAACAATCGGTTGATTTGGTTCTTAAAGAATATGGCGATGTGATTAAAAAGCTGGGGGAAGAATGATCTTCAAAATTTCCATAGAAGAAGTCGAGCTGACTGCGCATCGATTAGCCAAACTAACAATGAGTTGGGACGAGCCGATTCCCGATTTTTCGACCCGTTACCCAAATGTTCTCGAAAGCTGCTTGGCCACGCCGTTTCAATCGTTTGCGCGCAAAGATCTCTACCCGACTTTGGCGAAAAAGGCGGCGATTTTATTTTATTTAATGATAAAAAATCATCCGTTTCAAAACGGCAACAAGCGGATTGCCGTTACGACTTTGTTCACCTTTTTTCGGAAAAACAGCAAATGGCTGTCGGTTGATAATCAAGAGCTCTACAATTTTGCAGTTTGGGTGGCTTCCAGCCCGGCCGAATTTCAGGAAGAAATTCTAGCCGCCGCTGAAAAATTTATCAAAAAGAATTTAGTCGAGATCAAATAATTATTGTTCAATATTATCCTTTACCAGATTGGAATATTTTGTCATTATATGATAGTAGCACAGCAATTTAGTAATCATTCAGCTATAAATAACAATGTTATCTTATGGGGTTAATGAAATATTTGATTATTTTAGTTATTAGGGCAGATGAAAAATAGTAAATTAAAGCAAGTTGGCTGGTTTTGTTTGGAGCTTTTGTTTCTCAAAAGTTGCGTTCAATGTGGCAAAGTCGGTGCTGTCGTTTGCGATGATTGTCTGGCGGAGATTAAAGCGATTCAAACTCAAGTTTGTCCGAAATGTGGCAAAATTTCCGATCGTGGAACATGGTGTCCGAGTTGCAAGGGCGACTCGCAGCTAACGGGAATTATTATCGCTGCCGAATATCAAAAAGGGCCGACAAAGGAGATGATTCATTATCTAAAATATAATTCAGTTACCGAATTAGCGCCGTTGTTAGCCGATTTGATGATTGATCAACTGATTGACGAAGATTTGCCGAAAGATATTATAATTACTGTTGTGCCGCTGCATCGAAAAAAGAAACTTGAGCGAGGCTATAACCAATCGGAACTGATTGGCAAAATTGTCGCCGAAAAACTGGGGATTGAATATCAAAATCTGTTAATTCGGAAGAAATACACCGAATCGCAAGTTAAATTAAAAGGCGCGCAGCGACGGAAAAATCTCGACAATGTTTTTGAGTTGACAAAATCAATTGATGTCAGCGGCAGATCAATTATTTTGGTTGACGATGTTTCGACCACTGGAACGACTTTGGAAGAGTGCGCCAGAATTTTACGAGTTGCCAACGCCCGGCGTGTTTGGGGCTTGGTGGTGTCGAAGGGCTGAAAATAATTTATATTTTTAATTTAGAATATTCCATCGTTGATAATCGGAGTTGAAAATGCTAGAATTGGAGAATAATGGAAGGTTGCCCGAGTGGCTTAAGGGAACGGTTTGCTAAACCGTCGGTGGTCT
>CAZEVI010000046.1:0-3082 GCA_964515615.1 uncultured Candidatus Saccharibacteria bacterium
TGTTCCGACGGAATTAAAAATCAAAACGAAACCGACACTGATTGCGGCGGAGTTTGCCCGGCTTGTCCATCAACTCCGCCCGAGGAAACGGGCAACTGTATTTTAGGTTCAATTACTCACGTTAAAATACAGCAAAACTCTTTTTCGCTTTATGCAGGCGACAGCAAAACTCTCGGTGTTAATTTCTTCGATTCCGCCGGCAATCTTGTCGATAAAAGTTCAATCGCTAATTTTACAATTACACCGGATTTTGGTGCTTCCTTCTGGAATATAAACAGCGGCGGCGGGCGGTTGATCAATGAAAATACTTCGGCTTACCAGACAGATTTTATCGCTGGCGGTAGTCGCGGAACTTTTGACAAAACAATTGTCTTTTCCGCTTGCGGCGGACGACTAATTGCCTACGCAACTCCAACAGTCAACAAACAATCAGCAATTTACGCCGATATTGAGCCCGAGTCATACGCACTCGAGCCCAGCGAAAGCCACAACTTTTTTGCCAAAGTCAGCGATGACACCGGAGCAATTTTAGAAGATGGTTGCAGTTACGTCTGGGGGCTTTCTGATCCGGCGGCGGCCAATATTGATAATCCGCGAATAAATAATCCCCTCTATACTGCCAATGACCACCTTGGTGAATACACGGTAACTTTGGAAGTCAAATGCGCCGGAATGAAGGCTCTTGCCTCGGCGAGACTAGCAATTTTGAATATTGACGAAAGTTCGGTTTGGAGACTGGAAAGCTATTTTGCGACACTAAACACCGTAGTCGGTCAAAAAACTTATGTTGGTTTTATTCCAAATATTAAAACCGGCACAGGGAATTGGTATTCACGCGTTGAACCGCTCGATTTTGCAATTGCTGACCCATCTGCTGCCAAAATAGTCGGCTTGCGGCCAAAATATCCAAATATCCCAATCGTTGAAGCGACAAAAGTTGGCTGTTATCCATTTTTAGTTCAAGCAACATTGAACAAATTCGGAAAATCTTATATTGCTTCCACCAGTATCAATATCAGTAGCGACGATTCCGTCCCTCCATACAATCAGTTTCAGTTAACACTGGGAAATTCTGCACTGAATTACCAGCATATAGTTAAAAAGAGAAATTCTGAGCCAGATTATCAACAAATAGTAAAGAAGAACGGGGTGGTCACTTTGAGCCTGCAAAGAAAGAGCGCTAGCGGCAACAATTATTCAATAAAAAATGACATTTACCTGACATTGCCAATGCTAACCAGCTGGATTTTGAACGACAGCAGACTCGGATCCTTGCAGCCAAATTACAGTTCTTCATTTATTGACGTTTCTTATTTACCGGCCGGTTTTTATCCTAAAGCCATAACGACTGTTACAACTTTCAACGGAACAAAAAAAATCGAAAATTGGGATATTTGGATCGAGGATCATCCGGACAAAATTGCTTTTTCTTCCAGTTTGCCGAGCACCATTCGAATTAAGCCAAATTCCTACTTCCGATACATTTGGCAAGGTTATCAATTCGAAAATTGGCACGAGCAGATTGACAATAATTACAAAATTTCCTACATAAACTCCGATGCACTTTCAGTTGTCAATTCAGCCAGTTTTGAATCATATTTATTCAAAAGCGGGTCAAAAGATGGAACCTTTGCCAACGCCTTAACTTTAACCTCAATGTATGATGGATCCCTGTCTTCCGGCGACTCCGAGAAAAATATTACAGTAATAGTTGATAGTAATGCGCCATCTGAAATTTGTTCTGATTCCGGATTTTTGCCGATTAAACCAAAAACAACAACCTCGACTGCGACTTCATCCAATGATAATGCCGACTTTGCAATTCAAGACATTATTGAAAAACTCTCTTCAATTGCCAATAAAATGCAAACGGCTTTGTTTTTACTTTTTGCATCATTGGCCTCGGCCACTTTGCTTTTAAATTATTTCTCAAATTTTCAAAGTTTTCTGGTCAAAGGTAAAGACAAGCGCCATGTGCCTGGTATTGTTTATGATGTTTCCTCGGGACTTGGAATAGCCAATTCAATTATAATGCTCTATCGCTCACGGGATAAGAAATTGATCGCCTCAACTAAGTCGGATAAAAACGGCCGTTTTGCGCTGGAAACTCCATCGGGCGAAGAATATTTTTTGCAGATTAAAAAAGAAGGGTATGAGCTGCTTTCAAAAAGTTCCGCCAGCCAGCCGGATTTGGCGTACAGCAATAATTATTATTATGACCAAAATTTTTGGCCAAACGATTCGGAGATGCTTTTTACCAAGGCAATTCCGTTAAAAATGAATTCTCAAATAGCTACTACTCTGAGTAAACTTAATTTGATACAAACAATTTTGCGGATTTTGCGAATTATAAATGTTCCGATATTTTTGTTCGGATTTGGATTTTCCTTACTTGCTCTTTTGGGGAATAAAAGTATATACAATTGGACAATATTTTCATTCTATATTGCAATTGCAATTTTTGAAATTGTTCGGGTAATTTTCTTTGCCGGACGCGGGAACGGCTACATTTACGATTCTTCAACTAACCAACCAATCGATTTGGCAATAATTCGAATTATATCCGAAACTAGCGGTAAATTAGTCAGGACTACAGTTGCAAATTCAAAAGGCAAATTTGCGCTTTCGGTACCCAAAGGTTTTTATAAAATTTATGTTTCCAAATTTGATTATAAGCCATATTCAACTTCTGCCGTTCGAATTAAAAACTCTTTTTCTCCAATTAATATTCGCATTCCAATGTTTAAGGAAATTACTGTTTCAAAACCGTTGTTAGCTGAAATTCCGAATTGGGCGTCGAAAGCTTCGCCGGCAATTCAGCAAACTTTTTCTGATTCAAAGGAAATTATCGAGCATTTTCAACAAAAAATGGCCAAATATAATTCTGTTAATTTAGCCGATGTCGGCGTTCATCATTTAATTTCCGAATCTGATAATAACCGCGAAGATGAGAATTTGTCCAATGCGAATGCTGATATTTCACCATTGAATAATATTTCTAGCAAAAATTCCAAACCAAACTGGCAACTCCCAAATTCCAAAACGCCAATGTAACACATTGCAATATTGGTTCTCTGTTCGG
>CAZEVI010000047.1:0-2444 GCA_964515615.1 uncultured Candidatus Saccharibacteria bacterium
CTCGGCGGTCAAGAGATCATCAGAAATTGCCCAAGCCGACGAATTCATTAAAAATCTTGAAGGGAAATACTCTTCGCCGATTGCTCAAGGCGGAGCAAATGTTTCTGGTGGCCAAAAACAGAAATTATCAATTGCCAGAGCAATCGCTAGAGATCCGGAAATTTATATTTTCGATGATAGTTTTTCAGCGCTTGATTTTCAAACCGATGCCAATCTTCGTCGGGCGTTAAAAACGGCGACAAAAAACAAAACAATTTTAATTGTCGCTCAGCGAATTGCAACAATTCTCTCGGCTGAAAAAATTATCGTTTTGGACGAAGGAAAAATTGTTGGCGTTGGAAAACATCGAGAGCTAATGAAAACTTGCAAGGTTTATCAGGAAATTGCTTCGTCCCAACTCTCCGATGACGAGTTGCGAAAATATCAACTTAGTTTTGATGCTACACTCGGAGGACAAAAATGAATGATAAAGATAAGGAAAAGTTAGCTCAAAAATCAAAAACCGTTGGCCCACCAATGGGCGGTCCGGGACGAGCTGGAATGGGTTTGGTTGAAAAACCAAAAAATTTCAAAGCAACAATGATTAAGCTTATCTCTTATATGAGACCGTTTTGGTTTTCAATTATTTTAGTTTTTATTTTTGCTATTGCCAGCACAATTTTTGTTATCATTAGCCCAAAAATTCTTGGGAATATGACCAACCAAGTTGTTAGCGACTACATTGACATTAAAGCTTTTGATCAAATTTCTTCCAATTTACCAAAAGACGTTACTCTACCGGCTGGTACGACCGGATCGCAACTAATAAAAATGATGCCTCAAACGGCAGTCTCCAAAATTCCTGTCAACGTTCTTGATCGAATTAAAAATCTTGATCTGACTAAACGGCCGGGAATTAATTACGGCGGACTTTTACATTTCGTTTATTTGCTACTGGGACTTTATCTTTTGTCGTCAATTTTCAGTTATATTCAAGGTTGGATTATGACCAGCGTTTCTCAAAAGATCACATATCAGCTTCGCCGCGATATTTCGGAAAAGATTAACAAAATGCCGCTTCGTTATTTTGATCGGCGAACTTTTGGCGAGGTTCTTTCACGAGTTACCAACGATGTCGATACTGTTAGCCAAACTCTAAATCAAAGTCTGACTCAAATTATTACCTCCGTTACTACAATTGTCGGTATTTTGGTGATGATGTTAACTATCAGCTGGCATTTAACTTTAGTAACTATAATTTTAGTGCCACTAAGTTTTGTATTTATCGGACTGATTATTCGCTATTCGCAACACTATTTCAAAGAACAACAGGATTCTTTGAGCGAAATTAACGGTCATGTCGAGGAGATGTATGCCGGCCACAATGTTATGCGGGTGATGGGTGGAGAAAAAAGATCGATTGCCAAATTTAATAAAATTAATGACAAACTTTACGGCAGTGCTTGGAAATCGCAATTCCTCTCCGGACTAATGATGCCAATTATGAGGTTTGTTAGCAATTTGGGTTTTGTTGGCGTTACCGCTCTCGGCGGGTATTTGGCAATCAAAGGACAGCTACAAATCGGCGACATTCAGGCATTTATTCAATATGTTAATCAATTCAATCAGCCGATTGTCCAAACGGCAAACACCGCTAACGTTTTGCAATCAACAGCCGCGGCGGCTGAACGTGTTTTCGAATTTTTAGACGAAGATGAGGAATCGGCTGAAATCAAAAATCCAATCACCTTATCAAATATCAAAGGTGAAGTTGAGTTTGACAATGTCGTTTTTGGCTATGATCCGGGAAAAATCATCATTCACAATTTTTCAGCTAAAATTAAACCCGGCCAGCGAGTGGCGATTGTTGGCCCGACCGGCACTGGCAAAACGACAATGGTCAATCTTTTAATGAGATTTTACGATTTGAATTCCGGCACAATTAAAATTGATGGTGTTGATATTCGTCAGATGAAACGCACTGATGTTCGCCGATTTTTCGGAATGGTTTTACAAGACACATGGCTTTTTAATGGAACGATCAAAGACAATATCTCCTACGCCAAACAAAACGCCAAACAAGCGGAAATTATCGAAGCGGCAAAAGCGGCTCATGTCGATCACTTTGTGCATTCGTTACCCGGAGGTTATAATTTGGTTCTAAATGAAGAAGCCGACAATGTTTCTGCCGGTGAAAAACAACTTTTGACAATCGCCCGAGCAATGCTAGCCAAAAATCCAATGTTGATTTTAGATGAAGCAACATCGTCGGTTGACACAAGAACCGAACTGTTAATTCAAAAAGCAATGGAGAATTTGCTACGCGGGAAAACCTCATTTGTTATTGCTCATCGACTGTCAACAATTCGCGACGCTGATTTGATTTTGGTAATGAAAGATGGCAATATTGTTTGTCAAGTACCCCCTTTTTAAACAAGTTGTCTCTGTCTTTGGGGGTTAGCTGT
>CAZEVI010000048.1:0-2405 GCA_964515615.1 uncultured Candidatus Saccharibacteria bacterium
TATCGCAACTTTTGTTGCTATGACCGGAGCTGCTTCATCAGTGATACGAGCAGCGATAATTACGCTTTTAATCGCCTACGGAAAAACAATCGGCCGTCGAGCCGATATGGCTAATTTAATTTTACTTTCAGCCACCGTGATGGTAGCGATAAATCCTTTTGTACTCCGATATGATACCGGTTTTCAACTTTCTTTTTTGGCTTTTGTCGGCCTGATATATTTTTCACCGATACTTCAAAAAGTATTTACCAGAAGAATTTTTAGATATGTACCGGAATTTGTGAAATCAGCAGTAACTGAAACTTTATCGGCCCAAATATTTGTTTTGCCACTGATTCTTTCAGCTTTCGGCCTCATTTCAGTTATTGCACTAATAACCAATATTTTGATTTTGCCAATAATTCCGGCATCAATGCTGTTTATTTTTCTTTCAACTTTAATTTATTGGATTATTCCGACAATCGGGAAATTGGCACTTTTAATTTCTTACCTGCCATTGAAATATATTATTTTGATTGCTGAATATTTTTCCAAACTGCCAATATCGGCAATCCAAATTTCCGGTCGCTGGCAAGTTGGCTTGATAATATTTTATGCTCTGACTATTGGGATAATTATTCTAAGACATTATTCCAAAAATACCAATCAATTTTTGATTTTTGGTAATTCGGCATCTTTTTCCAAAGAACAGTCGAAAAATGTTTTTAGTTATTTATCAGATAAAATAAAGAGATAATGTTATTTCGTAAATTAATCCAAAATTGGAGAATATACCTTTTAATTTTTCTGGCGTTGTTAACGTTGGCAATTTGGTCGGCCTATTTTAAAGAGCCAGATAGCAACTTGCATATTTTTATTTTTGATATTGGTCAAGGCGACTCCGAACTAATTCAAAAAGGCAATTATCAAATTTTGATTGACGGCGGACCAGACGATTCGGTAATTGCCCAACTTGGGAAAGTGATGCCATTGGAAGATCGGGAAATTGAGGAGATAATTTTAACTCACCCGCACGCTGATCATGTTACCGGATTAGTTGATGTTTTAGAGCACTACAAAGTTGACCGGATTGTTTACAGCAAAGTTGATTATTCTTCGAATATTTATCAAAGTTTTATTTCAAAGATTGAGGAAAAAAACATTCCTGTTACCAATCCAAATATTGGTGAAACCGAAGATGTTTTTGACCAAGGAAAAATCACTTATCTTTGGCCGGGGAAAAATGCCGAAAGTTACAAAGAAAATTTAAATAATACCTCAGAAGTTTTTCGTTTTGATTATGGAAAATTTTCCGGACTTTTTACCGGCGATGCTGAATTGCCGGTTTGGCAGGAAATTATCTCAAAAAACAAGAATTTGATTTTAAATATTACTTTTCTAAAAGTTGCTCATCACGGTTCGAACACCGGAACTTCTGACGAAATTGCTTCGACAATCGATCCGCATATCGCAATTATTTCCTGCGGGCAAAACAATAAATACGGTTTCCCGCACAAAAAAACGATTGGTGCATTAGAAAAGATCGGTGCCGATATTTACCGCACCGATCTCTTAGGGACTATTAACATTTCAACTAATGGTGAAAATTGGAGTGTCAAATAACTAGACTCCGACAGCTATTCTTTGTTTATTTCGCAAATTCCAATGACTGAACAAGCATCGGGAGGTTTTGATCTGATGATAAACCGGCAATTTCATAAAGAATTTCATTGTGTTTAACAAAAATATATAAAGCTCGGCTGGAATCGCTCGGTTTTGTAACCATCATCTCGATTGCTGGCTCATCCCCAACCGTCTCAGGGAAAGTTGCGACACTATAGTCGCTAGGTAAATCAGCCTTAGCCATCTCGACAACCACTTTTAGAGGGTCATTTGTCTGATAAAACGAAATGGTTTGACCGTTGTTTTGAGTAGATATATCCCCATTTGGAGTAATTTCAAAAGCCACTGTTGTATACACCTTATCAATCACTCGCGGAGTTTCTGTTGACGGATATTTAACAGAGAAAAGATATGGAGAAGTCGAGTTGGTATAAAGTTTCCAATTGAGTGACAATTGATCCGCTAAAATTTGCTAAACTTCTTGAGTATTCAAAAGCCCATAAACGATTCCAGTTGAAAGACAAATTTCATTCCTACCATGGCTGTGATAAACAACTCCGTGCGGATTAGATCCAAGAAGTTTAGCAGAATTTTTGTCAGCAACATAGAGCTTATAATTGTATGCATACAGAGGCACTGTTTGATAACCGCCGACATTTGAAATATCAATCGCCGAATTAATGTCAGCTTGATAATAAATATTGCCCGATTCCAAAGTTATAAAGCCTTTTTTGTCTACCGGTTTTGAAGCATAATGATTCCCGTCAGTATAATAAACTTTGATGTCTTTGCGAATAAAAATT
>CAZEVI010000049.1:0-2096 GCA_964515615.1 uncultured Candidatus Saccharibacteria bacterium
ATGAATTTACGGTCTCCTTTCCGTGAAAGGCAGGTTTTCGAATTGCACATAACTTGTTTTTATGCGACAAATTTGCATAAAAAACCGCACAAATTTGCTTAAAATGCGAATTTATGTTATTTTCAAATTGATTCTAGTTTACACCTCAGAAAAAAATAATGCAAGAAATTTTGGAAAAAGTTAAACGAGAGTTGAAACTTCGCAATTACAGTCCTAAAACTATAAAAACTTATGTTTTTTGTATTAGTGAGTATTTACGGTATAAGAGTTCAAATTTTAAAAACCTTGATGAAGAAAATATCAAAGATTATTTATTAAAACTACAAAACAGTGGCAAATCTTCGCAGACAGTCAATTTACATTTAAATTCAATCAAATACTTTATCGTGATGTTTTAAAAAACTATAGAAAAATAAATATTAGATTCTCTAAACGATCGCAGAAATTACCTATCGTTTTATCGAGAGCTGAAATTAGACAAATCATTAATTTGATTAGCAATCAAAAACACAAAATAATCATTGCTTTATCTTACGGAGCCGGACTGCGAATTAGCGAAGCCCAAAATTTGAAAGTTCGCGATATCAATTTTTCCGAACTTACTATCCACCTTAAAGAAACAAAGGGTGGAAAAGATCGAATTACCGTTTTACCGCAAAAGCTAAAGAATATCCTGCATAAAATAACTGTGCTTAAAAATGCCAATGATTTTGTTTTTGAAAGTGAGAGAGGAGGCAAACTTTCAACGCGGACCCTGCAAAAGATATTTGAAAATGCCTTATTGAAATCCGGGGTCAAAAAACCAGCAACTTTTCATTCCCTGCGCCACTCTTTCGCCACCCATCTTTTAGAAAATGGGATAGACGTCCGATATGTACAAGAATTGCTTGGTCACGCCAATATTCGAACTACTCAAATCTATACCCATGTGACAAATCCAAATTTAAAAAACATTAAAAGCCCTTTATGAACTATTTTATAGAAACAATCGGTTGTCAGCAAAATGAATATGATGCCTCGCGCTTAGCGATTTTTTTGAAATCGGCTGGGCTCACTGAGTCAACAGCGCAAGACGCCAATGTCATTTTCATTTTAGCTTGTTCCGTTCGCCAAACGGCAGTTGATCGAATATATGGTCGGGTAAGAAATTGGGTCAAAGACAAAAAAGTGGTCATTACATCTTGCTTAATGCCAGAAGATCAGAAAAAAATCGCTGATCGTGGTGCGTTTTATTGGCAATTTGCTGATACTAAAGCCCTGTATAAAATATTGAAAATTTCTTTTGATAATCTAAAAATTAGTCAATCGAGCAATTCTACTTATGTGCCAATTATGACTGGCTGTAATAATTTCTGCTCGTATTGCATTGTTCCGTATACTCGCGGGCGGGAAAAATCACGGCCGATGCAAGAAATTATTAAAGAAACATTTAGCTTAATTAAGACCCGAAAAAAAAAGATTGTACTTTTAGGACAAAATGTTAACAGCTATAAAAATCAAGCGTCAAGGAATAAAAGTCTTAGTGATAAATCAAAAACCAAAACCGATTTTGCACAGCTTTTAGAAAAGATAAATGATTTGCCGGGCGATTTTGAAGTTTCTTTTATGTCGAGTCACCCAAAAGATATGACAGAAGATGTTATCGATGCCATTGCAACTTTACCTAAAATTAAGAAAGAGATTCACCTGCCACTTCAGTCCGGATCGGATCGAATATTAAAGTTAATGAACCGACCATATTCGTCGAAACAATATTTGGAATTAATTAAAAATTGCAAATTGAAAATTGCAAATTTAGCAATTACCACTGACATTATCGTCGGTTTTCCCGGCGAAACAGAGAGCGATTTTCAAAAAACCGTGGAAGTTTGTAAAAAAGCTGGTTTCGCTTTGGCTTACATCAATAAATATTCGCCACGAAAGGGGACTGCCGCATACAAACTCGGTGACCCGATATTGTGGAAAGAAAAACAGCGACGTTGGGAAATTCTAAATAAGGAAATAAATAAAAAAAGTTAATATAGTAAATACTAATTGCAGATAGTATTTACAAACTGAAAATTATCTGTTATGTTGTGTTTGTCGCAAGTGGGTAG